>JAZLDS010000010.1:0-15349 GCA_045614865.1 Paludibacteraceae bacterium
AGCACGTTGCCAGAACAAACGCTCATCATCGCCCAAGAATGGAGCAGATTCCATTTGGCTAGCGTGGCGGAGAATAGCATTACGTTTAGAGCGCAACTCCTCTGGAGACATTGGCACAGCCATCTCTACGAGGTCAAGCTCCCACTCCATCCATGCACCACGGTACATCCAGATGCGGCAGTCTTTCAACCACTCGTCCCATGCAGCAGTATGCTTCAACTCATCCAATGCTGCGAGCACCGCATCGAGACATACACGGTGTGTGCCGTGAGGGTCTGCCAAGTCACCTGCAGCGAAGATTTGTTGTGGCTTAACCTCCTCAAGGAGAGCCTTCACGATATCCACGTCAGCTTGTGAGAGAGGACCTTTCTTGATGGTACCGGTCTCATAGAATGGCAAGTTGAGGAAGTGGATGTTCTCGGTAGGAAGACCCATGTAACGGCAAGCTGCAGTAGCCTCACCACGGCGGATAAGCGCCTTGAGGTTGAGGATTTCACGGGTGTCGTTGTCACCTACTTTCTCGTTCTTGAAGAAGTGCATATACTCATCGTACTTCTTCTCAATTACCTCGTCACCAGGGATAAGCATTTGCTTGTAACCCTTCATGAAGTCCATGAAACGTACTACCTCCTCGTCGCAAACAGCGATACAACCGCTAGTCTCGTAAGCCACGTGTACGTTGTGGCCTTGGTTGATGAGGCGTTGGAAAGTACCACCCATTGAAATTACGTCATCATCTGGGTGAGGAGAGAAGATTACGATATCTTTTGGGAATGGATTAGCGCGCTCTGGACGGTTGGTGTCGTCTGCATTTGGTTTGCCACCTGGCCAGCCAGTAATGGTGTGTTGCAAGTCGTTGAATACCTTGATGTTGCAGTTGTACGCAGAGTCGTACTTAGTGATGAGCTCGCTCAGTCCGTAGTCGTTATAATCCTTGTTAGTAAGTTTGAGGATTGGCTTCTTTGTTTGCTCGCAGAGCCATACTACTGCGCGACGAACGAGTTGGTCTGTCCACTCGCAGTTGGTTACCTTCCATGGGTGGTTGATACGAGTGAGTTTACCTGCAGCCTCAAGGTCGATAACGAAGGATGCGTTTTTGTGCAATTGCAAGTATGATGCAGGGCAAGCAGCGTTAGCTACCTCTTCAATAGCTTGTTTTACGATACTAGCTTTGTGTTGACCGAATGCAAGGAGAATAACCTCTTTCGCTTGGAGAATTGTGTCAATACCCAAGGTGATAGCGCACGTTGGCACTTGTGTTGCGTGACCGAATAATGACTTAGCGTCCATGCGTGAGTTGCCGTCCATGATCACAAGGCGGGTAGAAGAATTAGGTTGTGTACCTGGCTCATTTACAGCGATGTTACCGCATTGACCAATACCTAAAACTTGAATATCGATACCACCAACCTCTGCGATAGCTTTCTCGTACTCCTCGCAGAAGGTGAATACAGTTTCTTTTGGTAGGTCACCTGGGAAAGTGTGCACATTCTCAGGTAAAATGTCAATATGATCAAGGAGTTGACTCTTGATTTGTCCCATGCTTCCTAAAGAGGCGTCTGCTAATGGGTAGAACTCGTAAGAACCGAATACTACTACATTCTTAAAACTCAATCCCTCTTCCTTGTGAAGACGAACGAGCTCTACAAATAAATCACGCATTGAGCGACCAGAAGCCAATGACAATACTGTTTTTTGTCCATTTGCCTCTCGGCGGTTGATAAGTTTTGCAATACGTGCAGCTACGGCAGCGATACCTTCTTGAGGTTTCTCCACGATAGTTGTGTTAACATGCTCCATGCGGGTAACGCGTGATTGTTCATAAGCATCCGCAGGACGGTACAATTTCTCTTCTACTTTGCTCAGAGAAATCATTTGACTAAGATTATTTCTCATAATTCTTTATATGTTGTTTTTATTACTTCAAACCCTCTAACCTTAGAGTTCCAAACGTCTCAATACGACCCAATAAACCATACTAAATCGACTGCAAAATTACATTAAAATCTGCAAACCTGCAAACGGTTGCGTAACTTTTTTTGAAAAATGCGATTTTTATATGTTTTACAACATAAAATACGCGATTTGCTTGCGCGTGTGAAAAAAAATAAGTACCTTTGCAAGCTATTTTATGTATAATAGTGCCAAAAACTGTCAAAAATAACTAAAAGATAAACGATTATGATTTTAATTGCAGATTCAGGCTCAACTAAGACCCACTGGTGCTTAATGGCAGCAAATGGGCATTGTAGCGAGTATTTTACAGATGGTATTAATCCATTTCAGCAAACATCCGACGCTATTAAGAATAGTGTGAATAATCAGTTATTGCCTAAAATGGCTGGTGAGATGTGGGCTGGTAAGATTACGAGTGTATTTTTCTATGGTGCTGGTTGTACCCCAGAGAAAATTCCAGTAGTGGTGTGCGCTTTGGAGGATATTTTCAAAGGCGCAAGCATTAATGTGTATTCTGATATGGTGGGAGCAGCTTGTGGTTTGCTTGGTGAGGAAAAAGGTGTAGCTTGTATTTTGGGAACTGGAGCTAACTCTTGTTTGTGGAATGGAAAAGAGATAGAGAAGAATGTGCCTGCACTTGGTTTTATTCTTGGAGACGAGGGTAGTGGTGCTGTTTTAGGAAAGCGTTTGGTGGCAGATCTCTTGAAAAATCAGTTGAGCGAAGAGTTGAAAGAGAAATTCTTGACTCAATATGGTATTACTGCTGCTGATATTATTGAGAATGTGTACCGCAAACCATTCCCTAATCGTTATTTGGCTTCGCTGAGCAAGTTCTGCTCTGAAAATATGGATAATCCATTGATTGCACAGCTAGTGTATGATCATTTTGATTATTTTGCAAAACGTATTTTACCACAATATCCAGCGCTTCCTGTTGGATTTATTGGTTCAATTGCTTATTATTACCAAGATGTTCTTAAGAAGGTTTTGGCTGATAATGGTTTCCAAGTTGGTAAGATTTTGCAAGGTCCAATGGATGGTTTGAAGGAGTACCACAAGAAAGATGTGGTTCCTACCATGTAATTAAAATTCATGATTTAAAATTTAGTGCTAGATTATGGAATTCAAGAAGATTACCGAACAGAGTTCATTGCATGACAACCTAGACCAAAAGTCAGTAGGTCAGTTGCTCGTGGAAATGAATGAGGAGGATCAAAAAGTAGCTTTGGCAGTTAAGGAGTGTATCCCTCAGATCGAAAAGTTGGTAGAAGGTATTGTGGAGCGTATGAAGCAAGGTGGTCGTATTTTCTACATGGGTGCTGGTACTAGTGGTCGTCTTGGCGTACTAGATGCAAGTGAGATTCCTCCTACATTTGGAATGCCTCCTTCATTCGTTATAGGTCTTATTGCAGGTGGTGACCATGCGTTGCGTAATCCTGTAGAGAATGCGGAGGATGATCCTGAGAAATCTTGGAAGGAACTTCTCGATCACAATATCACAACTCTTGATACCGTTGTAGGTATTGCCGCTTCAGGAACAACTCCTTATGTAATAGGTGCGCTTGAGCGCGCGCGTGAGTTTGGATGTTTGACCGCTTCTGTGTCTTGTAACCCAGGTTCGCCAGTTGGACAGGTAGCAGAGATTGCTATCGAGCCTATGGTGGGTCCTGAGTTTGTGACTGGCTCTACTCGTCTTAAATCGGGTACTGCTCAAAAGCTTGTTTGCAATATGATCACTACTATCACTATGATCAAGATGGGTCGTGTGAAGGGCAACAAGATGGTGAATATGCAGCTCTCTAATAAAAAGCTAGTTGACCGCGGTACACGTATGTTGGTGGATGAACTAGGTTTGGAGTATGACAAGGCAAAAGACCTCTTGCTGCTTCATGGTAGTGTAAAAAAAGCAATGGATGCTTATCGCGAAAACAATAAATAATAATAAACGGAATATTATTAAATTCTAATATTTATGAAGAAAATTCTCTTTGTTCTGACCTGCTTGTTTGCTTCTATCAGTATGATGGCAAGTATAACTGTGACAGGTACAGTGATTTCGGCTGAGGACGGGCTTCCTGTAATTGGTGCTTCAGTCCTTGAGAAAGGAACATCGAACGGTACGATTACCGATTTTGATGGTATGTATGAGCTGACAGTGGCAGATGACGCTGTTTTGGTATTTAGTTATGTAGGTTTGACTTCAAAGGAGTTGAAAGTTTCTGGCCCTACAATGGACGTGACACTTCAAGGTGATGCAATCGCGATGGAAGAGGTAGTCGTAACAGCGATGGGTGTTGTTCAAGAGAAAAAACGTTTGAACTTTGCTGTGCAAAACATTGGTGGAGACGCGTTGACCGAGAATAAGAGCTCTAACTTTGTTAACTCTCTCCAAGGTAAAATCGCGGGTGTATCTGTGACCAATGCAGGTGGATCTCCTAACTCTGGTAGTCAAATTATTATCCGTGGTATATCTTCTGTTAACACTAGCCAAAGTAACGAGCCACTCTTTATTCTTGATGGTGTGGCTATCTCTGGTGGTGCTTCTACAGCAGCGGATATTAACCCTAATGATATTGAGAATATCACTGTCCTCAAAGGTGCAGCAGCGGCTGCTCTTTATGGTCAGGATGCAGCTAATGGTGTAATTATGATTACTACCAAGCAAGGTGAGTCTGGTAAGATTAAGGTACAAGCTAATGGTAGCTGGCAATGGGATCAAGCGACTCGTCTTCCACAGCTTCAACAAACTTATGGTCCTGGTGCGCAAGGATTCTATAAAGATAAGACTTCTGGAGGATGGGGACCAATGTTAAGTGCTGATGATGTGATTTATGACAATATAGGAAACTTCTTCAAAACTGGTTTTTATCACAAATATGATTTCTCTGTAACTGGTGGTAGTGAGAAATTTAATGCATATGCTTCTGCGAACTGGTCTAATGCTGAGGGTATTATTCCTGAGGATTACAAAACTCGTTTTGGTGCTTTGATTAAGGCATCTTTTACTCCAGCTAAATGGGTGACCTTCCAAATGGGTATCAATATTACTGATACTAAGTCACGTTCTACAGGTGGTGTAAGTTCTGTATATAGTTGGCCTATCAATAATGATATTAGAAACTATAAACATGATAATGGTCTTCCTACTCACCGTTACTGGAGTGACACAGATAAAACCGGCTCTCCAATGAGTCCGCTCTATAGCATTTATGAGGATGATGGTATCGCTAAGAAAACTCGTAATGTGATTAATGGTAGTGTTACTTTCAATCCAATTAAGAACCTCCAAATCGTGGGTCGTGTAAGTTATGATGTGAGTCATTCATCTTCTGATAGTTACGGTGTTCCACGTTGGGATGATAGCAATGTAGTTCCTGTGGTTGCTCAACCTCAAGGTGATCTTCCTTCAGATTATGCTACAGCAGCTGCTGGAACATATCCTGAATGGGATAAATACTACGAGTATCTAGCTTGGAGAACTTCTACTTCAGCAGATCAAACCTTCCCATTGCTTGGTTTGACAGGTGGTTATATGCATCCAGACAACTATTTGTTAACTAGTGATGATATTACCAATATGAGTAAATCGGCTCTTGGTTATTACTCAGCTTCTATGAGCCGTAGCCAACTCTTTACAGCAGGTGCTAACATTACCTATAAGATAGAGCTTCCTAAGGATTTCTCTATTGATCTTATGGCTGGTACTGAGTTGAAGATGTCAGAGGGTTACTCTATGTCTAACTATGGAGAAGACTTTATTATTCCAGGTACCTACAGTCTCTCTAATACTAACCGCGATTATATGGAACTTTCTGATCGTACTGTAGGTCATAGTGGTGTTCGTCGCTTCGGTTACTTCGGTGAGATTCGTGCCGATTACAAAGGTCTTGCTTCTCTCTCTGTAACAGGTCGTTGGGACTGGTCTTCTACTATCAATAACAATCCATTCTTCTATCCTTCTGTTACTGCTGGTATTATTCTCTCTGAGTTGATTCCTGGTCTTAACGAAACCCAAAACAACTGGTTCTCTTATTGGAAGGTTCGTGGTAACTATGCTGTTGTAGGTAAGGATGCTCCTGCGTACCTCTATGACCGTCGATTCAAACAATTCGGTACTTACCCAGATGGTGGTTATGGAATTGACCCAACTATGTCGTCTGCTTCACGTGACCTCATGCCTGAGATGTCTTATTCTTGGGAGGTAGGTACTGATATCAAACTCTTTGACAATAAGACTCGTCTTGACTTTGCATACTACTCAACCAAAGTTGACAACCAGATTGTGACAGTACGTGTATCTCCATCATCAGGTTACATTCTCCAAACACGTAACGAGGGTGCTATCCGTAACCATGGTATAGAGTTTACACTTGATCAAGATATCATTAAGCGTAAAAACTTTAACTGGACTATGGGTCTCAACTTTGGTCTCAACCGTGGTACTGTAGTTAGTCTTCCAGAGGATGTACACGAGATTACAGGTGCACAATATGGTGATATCTTTACTTCAGCTTACCTCGGTGGTTCTACAACCGCTCTTACTGGTAAAGATTACCAACGTAATGCGGACGGTCAAGTTATTGTTGATGAGAATGGTTATCCAAAGATTAATCCTAACAAGAACGAGTACATTGGTAACCGTGAAGCTAAATTCCAAGCTGGTTTGAACTCTAGCATGAATATCTATGGTGTTCAATTCTCGTTCCTCTTTGATGGACGTCTCGGTGGTGATGTCGTGAATGTAACTGGCCGTAACCTTATCGCTAGTGGTAACCACAACATCTTAGAGAAATATCGTGGTCGTCAGGTTGTATTCAATGGTGTTACAGAACATACCGATGCTGAAGGAAATGTTTATTATGAGCCAAACACCAAACCTATCACACTTAACCAGACTACGATAACGAACTACTTCTACAATGTGTCGACTAACTTCATTGAGGATGGTTCTTATATTCGTCTAAGTTATGTAACCCTGGGTTATGACTTCGCTAAACTCATGAAGAATCAAAACTTCTTCAAAGGTTTGAAACTCAACTTTACTTGCAACAACGTGTTCTTGTTAACAAAATATACTGGTACAGATCCTGTCTGCAACGCTTCTACGTCTGCTAAGGGTACTGGTTCTGCTGGTATTGATGATAGTCCTGTACCAACTACACGTAGTTATAATATTAGCCTCTCGGCTTCCTTCTAACCTAAATATAATATAAGGAATATGAAAAAGTTATTTATTATACCAGCTCTTCTAGGAGCGATGTTTCTGACTAGTTGCGAGGATTTCTTGGGTGATAACAAGAGTAAGGATTCTGCGATTACTACATCTGTGGACCAAGTGTTGCCTGTAGCTACATTCTATGCTTCGCAAATTTGCTATGATCATGCCGAGTATGGCGTATATATGTGCCAAGCCCTCACTACCGGTGGCAAGAGCCAAACAGGTTCTTATCCATATAGTCAAGGTTGGGAGTTCCTTGGTGTGAACCGCCATCCAATGTGGCGTCGTCACTTCTATGACCTCGGAGCTAATATCCAAAAGATGAATGAGATTGCAGAGGAGAAAGGTAACCGCAATGCTATCCTTATTGGTCGTACTATCATGCTTATGTCAACCATGATGACTACTGATGCGTTCGGTGCTATGCCACGTTCTGAAGTATATAAAAACAACTCTCCTAAATATGACTCTCAAGCAGAGGTTTATGAGTGGATGAATCAAGAGGTGGAGGAACTCCTCAAACTTTACCAAGATCCAGATTGGATCGATTGTTCAACCAACCTTCTTATCAATCAAAAGATGGATCGTATCTTTGCTGGTGATATGAAGAAGTGGGAGACCTTCTGTAAAGCCCTTAAGGCTCGTCTCTGGTTGCGCAAATTGCCTAACTGGGAAAATGTTCCTGCTGTGTGCCAAGAGATTATTCGCGTAGTTGATGATGCTCTCGTTACATGGGAAGAACCACGATATTATTATCCAGGTGGTGTAACAGAGTCTAACTGTCCATGGGGACCATATGCTCCAAAGATCAACTCTTGGGAGAGCCGTGACAACCGTCTTGATGAGTCTATCCCAACGACTTTCTTCTTGCATGGAATCCTAGGCGGTATCGATGGTGCATACCAAGTTAGTCGTGGTTACGCTCTTGACCCTCGCGCAGCGAAGATCATGGAACCACGTAACCAACTCACTGGTATGTTGCATCTTGAGAGCAATATCGGTATGGATATCAATAATACTATTGCTGATTTCCCTGACTTGCTTACTCAAAGTACTCATTCCAATCCTTGGACCTCTAATACAGGCTACATCGCTCTTATGACAACAGAGGAGTTGATGTTCATCAAGGCTGAGGCACAATTCTGGGCAAACGATATTAATGGTGCTTACAATACTACAGTTGAAGCGACCAAAGAGAATATGAAACGTTATGGCATAGAGGAAGCTACTCTGACTGACCACGCTTTGAATCAATACACTCGTTTCTTTGAAATCAAACTTCCAGGTGCTGGTCAATTCACTATTGCTGATCTCATGCAACAAAAGTATGTAGCTATGTATCTCCAGCCAGAACAATGGACCGATATGCGTCGTTACAATTATAGCTCATCGCAAAATGGTATCTCTTATGCTGCTCCAGGTCAAACTCCTGTGTATGTTTATGATGTAAAGAATGTGCATAATGGAGCTAACGCACTCTTTGCTAAGGATGCTGCTAATTTCAATAAGACATATTCTCTGCACCGCCCATACAACCTCTATGAGGCATATTGGTGTACTCCAGAAGACTATGGTAAGAATGCGACACTTTCTCCTAATGCTTGGGTAAACCGTCTTAATGCTGATACAGAGACTGAAACTAAGTACAACAAGAAAGAGCTTGAGAAGAATGATTATTATACCACTAATGCTGCTGGTGAGAAAATTCTTGACTACCGTGTCTTGAAAAGACGTATGATCTGGGCATACAATACCTCTGGTATGGCTATTTCCGCAGATCCAGATATCGAATGGATGTAATTTTATTTAGCATTATTTAATACATTATAATATGAAAACAATATTCAAAACACTAGCACTTGGTTTGTTGCTCGTTTCAGTTGCATCATGCGAAAAACATGATCCATTTGATGAGAATACCATTACCGGTGCAGTAGGACCAGAAACATATTGGACTGTAGAAAGTAGTATGGTTAAAGCGGGTGGATCTATGGGATTTACCGGACAATATTACTCTACTGTTGCCAAAATTGATCACTCTGAAGTATGGTATGAGTTATTTGAGAAGGAGGATAAGTTAGTTACCGCTTCTCTCATCAAGGCGTTTACATACAGCCACACGAGCAACACTACAAATCAAAAACGTATGTTGCAAACCATCCAATCTTATCCACACTCAGAAAATATGTGGAACGATTCTTTGCGTGCTTATGTACTCACAGATAAATTCCCTGTAAGTAATACACTTGCTCCTATTTCATGGGTTCAACCTAAAGATCTTGATGGTTTTGATAAAAATCTACATGCTTATTTTGGAGAGAACTTCGCTGCAGAATTTAAGGCAGGTGTGACAGCTAAAATGAATCCTTCAGAGGAGGAACGTAACTATGCGGCTTACATGAATGTTCTCCAAGGTTTGAGTCTCTTGACTGATACTATTACTACTCCTAGTGGTGATCTAATGCCTTATGTTCAATGGATGACAGACTCTACCTTCAACGAAAATACTAACTCATGGAATAAGTTCTTCAAACAGCATGATACTATTTGGAGTAAAGTTAATTTCGATACTGTAGGTATCCAAGTTGATTCAGTCCCTATTAAAGAAGGTCGTCCTCCAGTAATCGTTGGTTATGAGTATGATACTACTTATATAACTAAACCATGGGTGGATAAGGTCCTTGACGTTTATCCTCAAATCAAACATGATATTGATAGTGTTTGGGAGAATCATGTATCATTCTATGACTTGATTCTTGGTGCGGATGGCTACTCTATTGAATACCAACGCAACTACTATATTAATGCTGAGTTGCGCATCTATGATGAGAAGGGTACTTATAGTAAGACCGACTCTAAAGAAATAGGAATTAACTAATATTAACAAGACAAATAAATCAATGATATGAAAGCAAATTTTTTGAAAACCCTATTGATTGCACTTTTGCCAATCTGTGCAGTGTCTTGTATTGACAATGTACCCCAAGAGGAAGTTCTCCCTAGGGATGCCGTTTCTTTTGAATACTACATTGATCAAAATGTAGACTCTGTCTATTATTTGGACTTCTATATTGATTCAGATATTACGTTTGTTAACACTTCTCCATCAACCACTCAAGGTGAGCCTGTATGGGATTTCGGAGACGGTAGTGACACAGTAGGTAATGTAGTTACTCACTATTACAAGAAATCTGGTACATACACCGTAACGCTTACAATTGGTGGTGTAAAGAAGGAACAATCAATCATGATTGCGCCTATCAAACCTATCGTGAAAATTGTATTTGAGGATGAGGTTTGTGAGGTTCGTAATACTCATGTTACTTTTGAAGTAGAGTTGCCTAATCCAAAGAATAAGCCAGCGACTTTCTCTTGGACATTCCCTAAAGATACGAAGAATGAGAATGATGAAGATTATGCTACATTTGAAGGAAAAAATGTAAATGATCTCCCTGCCCCAGTAAAGTTCTCTCATGTGGGTTCACAGACTGTTCAATTGGATGTGAAATTAGGAGAAGATGATTTGGAACCAACTCTTTTGAATGTACAGGTGGCTTATAATCAGGAAGTCCCAACTCTTTATTACGCAGTTCAAGGTGGCCGTATCATGGCGCATAAACTAGCAGGTGGTCAACAACCATCTGATATGAATATTGCTTCCTATGATCTAGGTGTGGCGTCTGGTCAACACCCATTTACACTCCTCTTTAAGGATTCTCTTCTCTATGTTCTCGATGCAGGTAAGCAATTCTACTATGTGAATGATGTAAATGGCAATTTGGGTGATGGTAAGATTTCTGTTATCTCTAAAGATGGTAGCAAAGTTCAGACCATGATATCTAATGCAGGTCAAGCGGCGTTCGATGACCCATTCTATGGTTGTATCGATGGTGACTTCCTCTATTATGCAAACCGTAACACAGGTATGGTAAAGATGCCTTTAACTGATCGTGATAAAGTATATAGCCTTAGCGAGTATCCTTGGTACGTACAACAAGCTACCCTTGGTTATTACAACAACGGTTGGGGTTACGGTACCATTGGTGGTGTCTTTGGTAAGATCAATGGTGTATGGCACTGGACACGTTTTTACAATGGTAACGGTATCTACCGTTTCGTAGATAGCGATATCCTTCCTGCTGCTGTTGCTAAGGGTGATGAGACCAACAAACCTAAAGCTGGTATTATGATCGAGGGTATGTGGCCTAAGTCTTTCGTTTACACTGCTAAGAGTGCTACTCCTAAGATGTGTGTGCACGTAATGGACGCTGGTTTCAATGGATTCTATGCTTGTACATATGAAGAACTTGAGGCTGTGGGTACATCTAAGAATGCGCTCAAACCTTATGCGGTTACCTATAACGGCCAAATGTTTGAGAGCAATACTACGGGTAATCTTCCAGCTGTTGAAGGTACTGGTTCTGAGTCTGTAGGTATTTGCCAAATGGCTTATGATGAAGTGAACGATTGTGTATACTTTGGTTATCGTAATAATAGCAACGGTGGTGCAGATAAATTCCCTCCTACAGGTATTTATTGCTACAGTGTGGCTACTGGTCAGGTAACCTGCCTCATCGAAGGCGTTAGCGTATATGGCTTGGCTGTAAACAATAACCCTACTAAACTATTCTGATGAAATTCGTAAAACAAATATCATTTCTTGCTCTTGGCTTGTGCATGGCGCTTTCGCTCCATGCACAGCCCAAGCGTGAGTTTCGTGCTTCTTGGCTAACTACTGTTTGGGCTATTGATTGGCCTAATCCACATAGCCAAGCTTCTGCTGCTGGACAGCAGCAACAACAAAATTATATGATTTCGCTACTCAAACTCCATGAGAAAGCTAATCTCAATGCGATGTTCTTCCAAGTTCGTGGTTTTTGTGATGCGATGTATAAGTCTAAATATGAGCCTTGGAGTCAATATCTTACAGGTACTCGTGGTGGTGAACCTACCTATGATCCTCTCCAGTTTGTAATTGACTCTGCACATGCACGTGGAATAGAGGTACACGTATGGCTCAATCCTTATCGATATGCATCTTCTGATGCTACTTATGGTAAGGATCATCCTCTTGATTACTACAATACTCACCCTGAGTGGTTAGTAAAATGTGGTGACATCACAATTCTCAATCCGTCACTCCCTGAAGTTCGCACACAAATTTGTAGAGTGGTAGCGGACATTGTGGAGAACTACGATGTGGATGGTGTAATTTTTGACGACTATTTCCATCAATCGGGTTACCAAGACTCGTATGATGATGAGCAATATAATGCATACAGAGATACTGCTTCTACGGTCATGTCTCGTGCGGATTGGCGTCGTGCACAAAATAATCTCATGGTACGTATGGTCAACGATACTATCAAGGCTACCAAACCTTGGGTTAAGTTTGGCATTGGTCCTGCGGGTGTTGCTGGTAAGGCAAATACTTCTGCACCTATCTATGGTGTAGAACCTTGTCCTACACCTTCTAGTGACTGGCAGTATAACCAGATCTATGCAGATCCTCTCGCTTGGTACAATGAGAAAACCATTGATTACATGGCTCCTCAAATTTATTGGACTATCAACTCTTGGAGTAACTACGATGTGATTGCTAAATGGTGGTCTGATATGGCATGCCACTTCAATCGCCATATGTATGTCAGCCATACACTCCAAAATATGGTTTCTGATAACAACGTTACATCTGGTAAACATGATAAACAGGAGATAGGAGCACAAATAGAGCTTAATCGTCTCTATGACCGTATGGATGCTCCAGGTAGCTGTTGGTATAGTTTTAGTACAGGTATGAGTACCAAAGACTATTTCAACTACATCGAGTCTGATATCAATACCAACGCGGCTATTGTTCCACAGATGTCTTGGCTCGCTACCGATGAGTGTCTTTATGTAAGTAATATAAAAAAATCTGGTGATATACTTACATGGAACGCCCCTAGGGAAAATCTGCGTTATGCGGTTTACCAAATTCCTACATCTGAGTTGGGTAAGCATGGTGTTGTGCATGCGAGTAAATATTTGTTAGGTACTTCCTATGCTACGGAGTTTAATGTGGCTAATAAGTTTGCATTAGATGTTTCTATTCCATCTGTATATGCTGTTGCTGTTCTAGATCGTTTTGGTAATGAACATCCTGCACGTACAATGGACAATACTGATTGGGGTAAGTCGCCTGTGGCTGAGATAGTGTATCCCGCAAATAATTCAGCGGCACTTATGCCTTGTAATGTGACATGGAAAAAGGTTGAAGAAGCAGACTCTTATTTCTTCCAACTTTCAAAGTCTGCTGAGTTCACAGAAATTGACTATGAGTATGAAGTGTCTGATACCACTTTCTATCTCGGAAAAATATACTGGTTAAAGTCTGATGGTACATACTATTGGCGTGTTCGTACACGTAGTATAAACAAGGAGGACTCTTATACTCAAGTGCATAGCTTTGAAGGAGCATATTTCCGTTTGCAATATCCTGCTGCAGGTGATACCTGTAACTTTGTGACACCAACCTTTATATGTGATAGTGTCAATTATCCTAATGTGCAATATACCTTTGAGATAGCTACTAATACAAAGTTTGATGAGGAATCTCTAGTGCATGTAGGGACTTCTAATTCGCATCGATATACGTTGCCTTTTGATTTAATGGCTTCTCGTGATTATTATGTAAGAGCAATAGCTTTGTTTAATGGGGTTCAAGTCATGACCTCAGAGGTTAAATTCCGTACTATGGCTCAAGATGTACCTGTACCAGAAATTATTTCTCCATCCGATGGCGAAAAGATTGCAGGTGAAGAACTAACTGTGGTTTGGAAAGAACAAGCGTCATCTGGGTTCCAAGTAGAATTTAGCACTAAGCCAAACTTCCCTCCTCGCTCTACAACAAAAGTGCGTATTAGTGATCCTGCAGTTTTCTCGTGTACTAAAACTGGATTAGAAGAGGGTGTCTGGTATATACGAGTGCTAGCAGCTGCAGAAGGAGGATATACTGAACCTTCGAATGTGGTTTCTGTAGAAATGGGAGCTATGGTAGATGTGGAAAATGTTAAACTACCTAGTACTCCTACCAAAGTTATAGAAGGCGGGAGAGTGTATATTATAAGAGGTGGAAAAAAATATAATATACTTGGTTCGGTAGAATAATAATAGAATAAATATTAACTTTACTTAACGCAACCGAGGCCACGGTGGACGTGTCCCCACGGAGGAGGGAGCAATTTATTAACCCAAAAACAAACAAAATTATGAAAAGATTAACAATCTTTTGTGCAGCTCTTTTCGCAGCTGCAACATCTTTTGCCGCTGTTACTTATGAGTTAAACGGTGGAGTTACCAATGATGACAATTGGTTGAACAAGGGCGACATGTTTACTGCATGTATGACCGATGCTGGTGTAGATTTATCTAAATTGGGTACACTAGAGGAAGTAAAAGCAACCAAAGATCCATTTACAACCCTCTGTACTCCTCTCGGTGGTGACCAAGCACAAGCTATTCTTGACAATGCAAAGTGGGACTGGCTTGAAGCTTACGTTATGAATTTCCAAAACGGAGAAACAGGAGCTACAGCTTTGGTTGAGGGTACAACTTCTGCTGGATGGCGTTATGCTATTGCTGCTTTCTTCTTGGAGACAAAACGCTCTTCTTGGCCAGTATCTGCAGATTTTACTGCAGCAGGTACAATTGAAGCTTTCCAACCATCTTGGAAACATGGTTTTGCTAACCCAACTGAGCCAACTGCTGAGTTTGTTCTCAATACTCCTTACAAGGAAGGATCTACATTTGCTGGATGGTATGCTACAGCAGATTTCTCTGGCGAGAAAGTTACTACTGTAAACGCAGAAACTACAGGTACTCTCTATGCAAAATGGGTAGATTACATCCCAACTATCGCTGAGGTAAAAGCTCTTGCTGATGATGCTGAAACTAAAGTTGCTGGTGTAGTTAACTTTATTTCTGGTAAAAATGTTTACATCCAAGATGCTACTGGTGGTGTGCTTGTTTACACCGCAGAGGAACCAACTTTCAAGGTGGGTGAAAAGATCGTTGCTAAAGGTGTAAAGGTTATGTATGGTGGCGCACCAGAGGTTAATAGTGCAGTTGTTGAGTCTGCAGAACCAGGTGAGTTATTCCCTGCTACTGTATTTGAGAATCTTGCTTTGCTTGTAG
>JAZLDS010000011.1:0-31713 GCA_045614865.1 Paludibacteraceae bacterium
AGCAGAGAACATGGTGCAAGCTATGCAAGAGAGTTATGCTGAGGGCGTGACCGACGAGTTTGTGAAGCCTATCGTACATGTTCGTGACGGCAAGCCTGTGGCTAAGATTGAGGAGGGCGACGTAGTGATCTTCTTCAACTACCGCAACGACCGCGCGAAAGAGATTACCATCGTGCTCACACAACAAGATATGCCAGAGCATGGTATGAAGACTATCCCAAATCTGCAATACTACTGCATGACTCCATATGACTCTTCATTCCAAGGTTTGCACGTGCTCTTCCCAAAAGAGAATGTGACCAACACTATGGGTGAGATTGTTAGCAACGCTGGACTCAAGCAACTCCGTATTGCTGAGACTGAGAAGTTTGCACACGTAACCTTCTTCTTCAATGGTGGTCGCGAGGCTGAGTATGCAGGTGAGGAGCGAATTTTGATTCCTTCACCAAAGGTGGCTACCTATGACTTGCAACCAGAGATGTCTGCTCCTGAGGTGACAGAAGCACTCTGCGAGGCACTTGATACACAAAAGTATGACTATATTACTTTGAACTTCGCTAATGGCGATATGGTGGGTCATACTGGTATCTATGAGGCTATTGAGAAGGCAGTGAAGACTATTGATGAATGTGTGGATAAGGTGGTGAATGTAGCGCTCAAGAATGACTATGAGATCATTATTATTGCTGACCACGGCAACTGCGACAATGCTATGAACGAGGACGGCACTCCAAATACGGCTCACTCGCTCAACCCAGTACCATTCGTGTATGTAAGCAAGGATCACACTGATGCTCAACTCGAAGATGGTATCCTCGCAGACGTTGCTCCATCGCTTTGCCAGATCCTTGGCGTAGAGCAACCAGCAGAAATGACAGGTCATAGCCTTATTAAATTGTAAATACTTCCCACGGATTACACGGATATATCACGGATTATTGGTGATACTCTGTGAGATCTGTGGGCAAAAAATAATCAAGAAATGGCTTTACAATGTGGTATAGTGGGTCTGCCTAATGTGGGCAAATCGACCCTTTTCAACTGCCTTAGCAATGCGAAGGCGCAATCGGCTAACTTCCCTTTCTGCACCATCGAACCTAACGTAGGTGTGATTACCGTGCCAGATGAGCGACTCATCAAACTTGGCGAGCTCTGCAAACCAGAGCGTGGTGTGATCCCTACCACCGTTGAAATCGTGGATATTGCAGGATTGGTAAAGGGTGCTAGTAAAGGCGAAGGACTCGGTAACAAGTTCCTCGCTAACATCCGTGAGACAGACGCGATTATTCACGTACTCCGTTGCTTTGACGACGAGAATGTCGTACACGTGGATGGTAGCGTGGATCCTATTCGTGATAAAGATATCATCGATGCAGAGCTACAACTCAAGGACCTTGAGACTGTGGAGTCTCGTATCCAAAAGATTGAGAAACAAGTGCGCGTCGGAGGCGACAAACAAGCCAAAGTAGCACTTGATGTGCTGCTCAAATACCGCGATGCTCTCTCACAAGGTAAGTCTGCTCGTACTGTAGAACTTATCAACAAGGATGAGGAGCAAGTTGCCAAGGAAACCATGTTGCTTACTAGCAAACCTGTACTTTATGTCTGCAACGTGGACGAAGCGTCCGCTGTAAATGGTAATAAGTATGTAGAAAAAGTACGCGAGGCAGTAAAAGAGGAAAACGCGCAAGTATTGATCGTAGCTGCTAAGATTGAGAGCGAGATTGCTGAGTTAGAGACCTACGAAGAGCGCGAGATGTTCCTCGCTGAAATTGGACTTTCCGAATCTGGCGTTAGCCGTCTTATTAAGGCGGCCTATGCGTTGCTTGAACTCCGTACATTCCTCACAGCTGGTAGCGACGAGGTTCGTGCTTGGACCTTCAAGGCAGGCAGCAAGGCTCCTCAATGTGCAGGTGTGATCCACTCAGATTTTGAGCGTGGTTTCATCCGTGCTGAGGTGATCAAGTACGAAGATTATATCGCTCTTGGTGGCGAAGCTCAATGTCGTCAAGCCGGTAAACTCGGTATCGAAGGCAAAGAATACATCGTACAAGATGGCGACATCATGCACTTCCTCTTCAACGTATAAAAATTTGAAAAAATGTTTGAATTTTTAGAAACTTGGCTCAGTGCAGGTGGCTTTTGGGTGGCAATTCCGTTGATTATTGCAGGCTGTGCTGCACTCATTAAGGGTGCAGGATGGCTTGTAGATGGTGCTTCTGGTTTGGCTAAACAATATGGTATTAGCGATATTGTCATCGGTTTGACCGTAGTAGCATTTGGTACTAGTATGCCTGAGTTTGTGGTAAACATGGTGGCTGTGGGACAAGGAAATAGCGAGATTGCTATTACCAATGTTCTGGGTAGTAATATCATCAACACCTTCGTTATTCTGGGTACTACTGCGCTGATTTATCCAATTTCATCACAACGTCAATCCCGACACTTTGATATTCCATGGAGCATGTTAGGCGCGCTATTGGTATTGATATTTGCTATTTATAATGGCCCATCATGGCTAGAGATTGAACATATTTTTGATATTGATGTAGATACACCAACATTCAAAGATCTCGGTACTTTAGACTGGGGTGCTGCTCAGATGAGCTTTATCTCAGGTATAGGTGGAACTATTCTATTAATCTTCTTCATTTTCTATCTCTGGCAAACCTTTAAGAGTGCCAAAAAAGGAGATAGCGACGAGAGTTATACACCTATGTCTATCAAGAAAGCTCTGCTCTTGATTATCGCTGGTTTGGTAGGATTGGTAATAGGTGGAGAAGTTATCGTCAAAAGTGCCACTAGCATCGCGCAGTCTTTGGGCGTTAGTGATGCTATTATTGGTTTAACGGTGGTAGCTTTAGGTACATCCTTGCCAGAGTTAGCTACATCATGTATGGCAGCAATGAAGAAGAACTGCGATATTGCTTTGGGTAATGTCGTAGGTAGTAATATTTTCAATATCTTCTTCATTCTAGGTACCAGTGCATGTGTAATGCCTTTGCCTGGCTACAAAGGATTGGAGATTGATGCCATCATGGCGGCATTGGGTAGCGCTTTTGTAATGGGATTTGTTTACCTGAATAGAAAACGCGAGATTCGCCGTTGGCATGGTGCTGTACTCATCCTAACATACGCAGGTTATCTGGCTTATCGCATTGCTATCCTCTAAATAAAAACTGAAAACATGACCCCGATCCTCCTTCTTCCCTTCCTCGGCACCGCTCTAGGCGCAGCAATGGTTTTTCTGCTGCGAGGCAAGATGAGCAATTTGATCCGCAAGTTGCTCTTAGGATTTGCATCGGGTGTAATGGTAGCAGCCTCTGTATGGTCCCTGCTAATCCCTAGTCTGGAGATGAATGCAGAGGCAGGGAGAATCACCTGGTTACCCGCTGCGGTAGGGTTTGTACTGGGAATCCTATTCCTTCTTTTGCTAGATACACTCATCCCTCACTTACATATTGGATCTGACAAACCTGAGGGTATAACACGCAATTGCCAATGGAAACGCACCACAATGTTATCAGTAGCTGTTACGCTGCACAATATCCCAGAGGGTATGGCGGTGGGTGTGATCTTAGCTAGTGCGATGGCGGATGGATCAATGATTCCAATGTCCGCCGCATGGGCATTAGCAATCGGCATTGCCATTCAAAATTTTCCAGAGGGAGCCATCTTGTCTATGCCGCTACACTCAGAAGGGATGAACAAAGGAAAAGCATTTTTCCTAGGGGCATTATCTGGATTGGTAGAACCCATAGCTAGTATTTTAACTATACTACTGATTGGATTTATATCACCTGCGCTCCCTTATCTACTAGCCTTTGCGGCTGGTGCTATGATGTATGTGGTGGTAGAAGAACTTATTCCAGAATCACAAGCAGAACCTCATAGCAATATCCCTACCCTAGGATTCACCGCTGGATTTGTACTTATGATGATTCTTGACTACGCCCTCTAAAAACTTTTAAAACTCAAAAAACTCCCATATATGGCTGAAGAAATCAAACCAACAAGCACTTCCTATAACGACGATAATATCGTCCATCTTGATGACCGCGAACATATTCGTCGCCGTCCGGGTATGTATATTGGTAAACTCGGTGATGGTAAACACGATGACGATGGTATCTATGTGCTCATCAAAGAGGTTATTGACAACTCTATCGATGAGTTTCGCATGGGCGAAGGCAAGGTGATTGAGGTAAGTGTACGCCCTTATACCGACGAAAATGGCTATACGGGTGAAATAGTATGTGTACGCGACTATGGTCGAGGTATTCCATTAGGTAAGATGGTAGAAGCTGTATCCCTTCTGAATACTGGTGGTAAATACGACTCTAAAGCTTTCAAGAAGTCTGTTGGTTTGAATGGTGTGGGTACAAAAGCGGTAAACGCATTGAGTTGGAAGTTTGTTGTGGAGAGTTTCCGAGATGGCAAAACTCGTCGAACTGAATTCCGACAAGGTCATCTAGTGGCAGATACTGATATCCAAGACTATACTGGCAATGAGAAGCGCGGAACACGCGTAGAGTTTGTACCTGATAATACGAAGGGATTGTTCGAAAACTACAAATTCCGCGATGAGTTTATTGAGACCATGATGCGTAATTATGCGTATCTCAATACAGGTCTTACATTGGTGTATAATGGCAAACGATATACTTCGAAAAATGGTTTGCTAGACTTGCTGACTGACAACATGACGGTAGAGCCACTCTACCCAATTATTCATCTTCAAGGAGAAGATATCGAAATAGCCCTCACACACACAAATCAAAGTGGTGAAGAGTATTATTCGTTTGTTAACGGCCAACACACTATTCAAGGAGGTACTCATCAAGTAGCTTTTCGTGAAGCCATAGCTCGTACCATCAAAGAGTTTTTCAGCAAGAATCAAGAATATAGTGACATCCGAAATGGTGTAGTAGGCGCTATTGCCATCAATGTTTCAGAACCTGTCTTTGAGAGCCAAACCAAAGTAAAATTAGGCTCCAAAGATATGTCACCTGAAGGCGGATTATCTGTTAATAAGTTCGTAGGAGACTTCATTAAGCAACAACTCGATAACTACTTACACAAGCATCTTGAGATTGTGGAAGTAATGCTCCAAAAAATCCAAGAATCCGAAAAGGAGCGCAAAGCTATTGCTGGTGTTACCAAGGCTGCACGTGAACGTGCAAAGAAAAATTTGCTCAACAACCCTAAATTGCGCGACTGCCAAGTACACTACAACGATGCCAAACCTACTAAATCAGCCAAAGATGCTGATGATGATTTGCGCCAAGAGAGTAGTATTTTCATCACCGAGGGTCTTTCTGCTTCAGGCTCTATCACCAAGAGCCGAGATGTTCGCACACAAGCAGTATTCTCCTTGCGCGGTAAACCGCTCAATTCCTTCGGACTTAGCAAGTCTGTAGTGTATGAAAATGAGGAATTCAATTGCCTACAATCTGCTCTTAACATCGAAGATGGATTGGACGAATTGCGCTATAATAAGGTTATTATTGCTACTGATGCCGATGTAGATGGTATGCACATTCGCCTACTGATGCTAACCTTCTTCCTACAATTCTTCCCTGATCTAGTAAAAAAGGGACACGTGTATATCCTTCAAACACCACTTTTCCGTGTGAAAAACAAAAAGGAAACACGGTACTGCTATTCCGAAGAAGAACGTTTACAGGCCATCGAAGAACTCAAACCTAACCCAGAGATCACTCGATTCAAAGGTCTTGGTGAGATTAGTCCTGATGAGTTCAAAGGATTTATTGGTAAAGAGATACGTTTGGATCAAGTAACATTGCGCAAGGAAGATGCAGTAAAAGACTTGCTCAATTTCTATATGGGCAAAAACACTACAGAACGCCAAAACTTTATTATTAACAATCTTGTTGTAGAAGAAGATGTGGAGTAGTATTTTACCATTGATACTCTTTGTTGCTCTTGGCATCATAATACTAATTGTATTTGAAATACGTGCCCGCAAAGAGAAAAACAATACTAAACTTCTAAACAGCACTGAAGGTGCGCAGAACAATACTGAACAACGAAGCGACGATGATGGTTGCTGCGGCGAACACCTCGTATGCGAACGTGAAACACTCCTGCAAACCAATGCCAAAGTGGAGTATTACGACGACGAGGAATTAGACGCACTCATAGGTATAGACGCAGAAGACTATACCAAAGAGCAATACCAAATGATTCGTGACGTCTTTGAAACGCTTAAAGCAAGTGATGTACCAGGATGGGTACGTAGTATTCAGTTGCGCAATATTCAGTTGCCGCTAGATATTCGCGAAGAAGCACTGCTCATCGTAGTTGAACGACGAAAAGCATAAATTCCAATCATTGTTATCAATAGACTGACGATACCTAACCAAAGGGTATCATGGGTGCCTATGGCATCTATCTTTTCTATATCCCAACCTGCTCTATTTGCGATAAAGTACAACAATACAGCTATCCCATTGTTGACAAAATGCATCAGCATAGATATCCACAGACTACCTGTCCATACCAACATATATCCAAACAAAGCCCCCATTAGCATACGAGGAATAAAACCATAGAACTGCATATGTATTGCAGAAAATAATATCGCACTACCCCAAATAGCTAAATGATGCGAAGCGGATGACGCAGAAAATAAATTTTGTAATACTCCGCGGAATGTCAACTCCTCAGCTACTGCTGGCAATACCGCCATCAATAGTAAATTCACTAATAATCCGCCTAAGGTTGTTGCGGTTAAAAATTGTTCAGTAAGTATTTTTGCAGCCGCTTCCTTATCTTTCATCCACATTTCTATTGGCTCCAAGAAGGCTGGTAGGGTCATTTGTTGGTTCCACTCTCCCAACATATTAATCGCAGGCAAAGCCACAAGCATAATAGCTATAGCCCATATCCAATGCGCTTTGTGGCTCTGCTTTGTAAGCTTCAACCATTGAAGCGGTTGCTTGCTCCACAGATACGCCATACACAAAGGAGGAAGCAGAAACATAGCAGACGCTTGAAGCAGCTGAATCCATTTGAGCGAAGCGATCGATAATGGTTGAGGGAATAGCAGCACACACCCCATTACAGGAATAGACAACAGAAATATACATCCAAGCCATTGGATGACTTTCACCGCCAGAGACGACTGCTTATATTTACCGAGATACGACATAATAATATTAACATCAATTGTTGGAACTTAACACCGAGATATACCCCTTCCTCGGCATTTATATTATTTCTTGATAAAGCGCACCACTTGCGTGCCGATTTGCAACAAGTAAGTGCCTTCTAATAGATTGTTAACATCCACCTGTGTACCTTTTTGCTGCATAAGCAATCGGCCTTGCAAGTCGTACACACGAAGAGCTTGTGCGTCAATACCTTGAATCATCAATATCTCCTGTGTCGGATTGGGATAAACAAGGATAGAGTTGCTTTGCACATTATCAACATCGGTAACAGCTCCCGATACAGAAAAGGTGATTTTTTTTATGTTAGCCAATGCTTCGGTAGCCAACACATTACCCGCTTTATCGATCAATTGCAAGTTATCACTTTCATACACCCATTTACCAATCAAAGCAATATCTTTGAATAAGTCTGCACCTGAACGATGCTCAACTACGAGATTCAATGCCAATACTTGTATGCAGCAAATCAAAGCCAAAAATAGGAGTATTTTTTTCATAACAAATATGAATTTATACTATTTTATAATGATCAATACGAATATGAACTTTATCACGGTGCAAAGTTACAACATTTTTTTTATTCATGCAAGCATGATAGGCAAAATTGCAGGAAAGTAGCTGCATGATACACGATAATAATTGAGTGGTAACGGGATGGTAACGGGGTTAGAAGAAGAATCTAGGAATCATTGTAAGCAGAACAACAAACTATTGCTTAGAGAAGATTGTATTAAGATAGACCAAAAATACATGTATTATTTGCATAATTGATTATTTTGTTGTAACTTTGTGCGATTTTTATAATACCATTCACCATGAAAGTTATCAATCTCTCAGAGCAACCTTCTTTGCTCAACCAATATCTGAAAGAAATGCGTTCTGTGGACATACAGAAAGACAGTATG
Organism: Paludibacteraceae bacterium; assembly: GCA_045614865.1. GTDB lineage: Bacteria > Bacteroidota > Bacteroidia > Bacteroidales > Paludibacteraceae > Colicola. The sequence goes on from JAZLDS010000011.1 coordinate 8,102, forward strand.
CGTTTTCGTCGCAACATTGAGCGTATAGGCGAAGTAATGTCAGTGGAAATCAGCAAACATCTGACATACACAGTAGAGCAAGTACAAACACCTCTTGCTACAGCTCACATGGAAGTTCCACAAGATCAAGTTGTTCTGGGTACAATCTTGCGCGCTGGTCTTCCTCTTCATCAAGGTTTTTTGAATATGTTCGACCACGCTGAAAACGCATTCATTAGCGCTTATCGCCGCGAAACAATCGGGAGAAAAGGAGTGGAGAAACTAGAAATTGTATCGGAATACCTAGCAGCTCCTTCCATCGAAGGAAAAACACTCATTCTGGTGGATCCTATGTTGGCTACAGGCTTATCCATGGAAGTGGCGTATAAGGCACTCCTAACGCACGGAACTCCTAAACACGTACACGTAGCTTGTGTGTTTGGCACACCTCAAGCAATTGATTATTTATCGGAAAATATGCCTGAAAACACCACTTTGTGGTGCGCGGTGATTGATCCTGTACTTAACGAAAAGAAATATATCGTTCCTGGATTAGGTGACGCAGGCGACTTATGCTTTGGCGAAAAGTTATAACATATTGGCGTAGTTTTTTAATAACATGCTTGATCGCTTACGGATGTTTATTGCGTAAGCCTTTGTACACGTTGCCTCCTATTGAAAACAGCGATAAATGGACACACTGGCTCGCATTTATGGTATTAACACTAACATTGCTCTGGGACAGTAGAAAAGTAGGATTAATCAGTTGGAAAAAATGGATTTTAGTACTTCTTTTTCCTGCTCTTTATGGCGGATTGATCGAGCTTTTGCAGCAAAGATATTTCTATCCTCGCACAGGAGAGTGGGCAGATTGGATGGCCGACTGTATAGGAGTATTGATGGGCATTGTAGTATGGCTAATTGCAACCCAATGGTATGAACACCGAATGGCTAAATAGAATCGCACTTACTTGGTCAAACAAAACGCGCTTGCGAACACTTCGCCAAGCGCTGGATAAATATGGCTCCGCTACCAATGTGATAACTCATCATCCAGATCTAGTCAGTCGCGAAGCCATTGCCTTTGCACAAAAAGAACTACAATTTATTGAGCAGCACCAGATAAAAACCTATTTCTACAAGGATGATAATTATCCCTATCGATTAGCTCAATGTGTAGATGCTCCTTTGATGTTGTATTCTAAAGGCAATGTAGATGTGAATCCCAAGCACGCAGTTAGTATTGTAGGCACACGTATGCCTAGCGAGCGTGGCAAAGATTGGTGCAGACGCTTGGTGTTGGATTTGGCCAATCAAGTGCCCGACCTTACTATTATTAGCGGATTGGCATATGGAATCGATGTAGTAGCTCATAAAGCTGCAATAGAAGCCGGGATTTCTACCATCATTATTCCCGCACATGGTATGGATAGAATATACCCATCAGTACATCGTCAGGTGGCAGTTCAAGCACTAGAGAAAGGCGGTATTCTCACCGAATACACTACAGGTACAGAGCCCGAACGGCAAAATTTCGTAGCTCGTAATCGGATTGTAGCAGGTATGGCTGACGCTGTGGTGGTAGTAGAATCCAAGAAAAGAGGTGGTTCGCTAATTACGGCAGAAATGGCTGTCGATTATGGGCGAGATGTATTTGCTATACCTGGTCGAGTGGATGATATTTGTAGCGCTGGTTGCAACGAATTGATCAAACGAAACAAGGCACAGCTTATAGATTGTGCGGATGATTTGATCGCAGCAATGCAATGGCAAACACAAGAGAAACAACCGCAACAGACCAGCATGATTGAATTGATGTGCGATTTAACAACCAACCAAGAGCTGCTCGTTAATCTATTGCGTGAAGCTGAAGAAGGATTGCACATCAACCAACTTGTTATGGAAAGTCAATTAGCATACAATATTGTATCCTCAGAACTCGTCATGCTCGAACTGCAAGATATCGTAAAATCAATGCCTGGCGGAATGTGGCGAATAAAGAAATAATAAATCGCGTTTTCTATGTTCTCTTCTAACCTACTTATTAGTGCTATCATAAAGCTTCTTGTAGGAATAGGTATGATTGCCATTCTACTTTTTCCAGCAGCAGGTACATGGCATTATCCCCATGCATGGGTGTTCATGGCCTTGCTATTTGTACCAATGATTATTATGGGCGTTTGGCTATATTGTTCGCAACCACAACTGCTCGCAAAACGGTTAAACAACAAAGAGAAAGAACAAGATCAGAAGAGAATGGTGGCTCTTTCGGGATTAATGTTCATTATCGGATTTGTACTTTGTGGTCTAGATTATCGCTTTGCGTGGTCAAATATACCTATTGGGGTAATAATCATAGCATCCATCATCTTTCTATTAGGCTATGCCATGTATGCAGAAGTTATGCGCGAAAATGCATATCTCTCACGCACGATAGAAATACAGAAAGATCAACAACTTATTGATTCAGGACTTTATGGCATCGTTCGCCATCCCATGTATAGTTCGACTATTTTGATGTATTTAGCAATGCCTATCATACTAGGATCACTATGGGCATTATTGGTATTTGCCATATACCCCATACTCCTCGTTGTTCGTATTAAAAACGAAGAAAAAGTGCTATTAGACGGTCTTTCTGGATACCACGATTACACACAGCGCGTACGCTATCGTCTTATTCCAGGTGTGTGGTAAATACTTATTCGATAATCTGCCCTATCAAGGTATAACATATACCATTACAGAAAATAACCACCTGACCATTGCGGATTACACAGCGGCTATCAGCTGATTGAGAAAGCGGACTATTAGGCAATGCTGTTGGTTTCTCGGTGTTAATCGTTAGTCCATCTAACGCAAAATAAAGAGGAGTATTCGTTCCCATATCTCCTATATCCGTACTCCTCATACTGAAACTTAAGCGAGAAGTTTGGCCTAAGTTCGTTAGAGGGACTTTTACCCATCCTTCATTTTTTGTATTATCCACGGCCAAATAATAGGTGGTGGTAGCTGTCGGCGACATAGTACTATCCAAAGCTTGGATAATCAACGAAAGAGTATCCTCTGCTGTAAATGGACGAGAATTAAATACACCATTAGTAATACCCTCCATCGTATTGCTATTTTGACAAATATACACATATTCTGGATAATAATTTCCGTTGAATTCAATAATATTCGAAGAGAAACCTTGCGACGAACTTACCCACTCCGAATAGTAACCTATTATATAAGATGTAGCTACACCACTTAACCCTCCATTAGCTACACAACCAAATACATTGGCCGTATCTTGTGATACAGTTGAAAGTGTAAAACCTTCCCAACTCATACCACCATATGACATTTGACTAGGTAAATGAGAAAATCGAAAAACACCGTTATTCACCAATATTTTCTGACAAGAATCTGCCTCATTATATGTATGTTCCCATACATGAGTGAGATTATAGTAGGTATTGGCTATAGGAGTTTTACTATAGACAATAGGAGTTCCGTTAAGATTAGTCGCCGTATTGAGATCAAGAGTTATCTGTTCAGCAAATAAACTGATGGATAACAGCAGACCAAAAAACAATAGATAAAGAGTTCTCATAAAGCACAGCATTTTAATATCTGGCGCAAAGGTAGTTATTTTCCTTAAATTAAGCAAATAAAAGTGATTTTTTATGCATACTATTAAGTAATAAGGCTGCATACCACAGGTATAGCAGCCTTATTTTAACTATCAAAAATTCACAGAAAAACCAGCATGTACATTCACTCCTGCCTGAGCATAGTACCAGCAACACCTACTTCCATCCGCAAACCTACTAGCCTCTGCACCACCATTATTCGCATACTTTGCATTAAATAGGTTATTTACTTGGCACATTACCTTCATTTCTGGCACTCCTATTTTCTTGCACCATTTCTCCATAGGTAACTGATACTCCACTCGCAAGTCGCTTGTTGAATATGCTCTCAACATCGCATTTTCATCTTCCGTATTATCAAGATACTGCTTTCCTACTACTTGCGTCTGCAACGTAGCTCTTACTCCTGCCACTTCTACCGTAAACAACGAACTAGCCGTCACACTTGGCGAGAAAGCGATCGTCGTTGTTCCAACTACCGAATCTTGGCCAACCCAATTCCACTCATCTTGATTATCGTACAAATCTACAAACTGCTTGTAATTCAGAATCTTATTGCGTGAAACTACACAATTTCCATCCCATCGTAACCAATCTGTAATCTTCACACCTGCGGTCAATTCCGCACCCATTCGATATGAATCTTTTACATTCTTCGTCTTATATGCTCCCACATCATTATACTCACCCGTTAGCACTAATTGATTGTCATAATCCATAAAATACAAGTTTGCCCCTAAAACAAAGCGCTCTGCAGAATAACTATATCCCAACTCATAATCATATAATCTTTCTGCTTCTGGTAAACCAGTATATTCACCTGTAGATGGGTCGAATATCACATTCTCCTTATAGTTATTTCGGCTTGGTTCTCTGTTCGCTATCGCAAACGAACCTGCCAATAAATGCCCACCATACCTATAGGTTAAACCTGCCTTTGGATTAAAAAAATGAAAATCTACATCCAACGGAAGATCTGTCATATCTTCATCATTCACACCATTGCGAATATATCTCACATATCGATATTGCAAGTCCGCATACAAACTCAAACTCTCTCTACCACGATTCAGTACACGCCAATTCACCTTGCTATACACATTTGCATCCGTCTTCTTCGCATCATTGCGATAATACTCATAGTTCACAGGTACCACCAGCGTATCTTCTAGATAACTTAATATTCCAAAATGCTCTCCCATATAGTAATTACTTGCACCAGCTATCTGAATATCAAGCATTTCCGAAATATACTTTGCCGACATCACACCGCCTGCAAAATGATTATCCAAGTGTTTTTGATACACGCCATAGCGCTTGTAAGAATAGGGTAATCCCCAATACGACAGTTTCTTGCGCTTATACTGCTCATAATAACCAGCTCCATGCGTATAATGCGCCGTTGCCGAAAAACTCCATTGATTATCAATACTATGATTAACAGTAACTTGTGCGTGTTGCTGAGCATAGTTATCTGTTTGGTTATGATAATATACCGTCGAATCATTCCCATCGCTTCCTACTACCGTATATTCGCCCGCTGGGTTATACCTTCTATCTGCTCCATCAATGCCATAGGCTGTGTTATAATCCACACCATCCCAACCCATACCAGTCTTCTCTTTGCCGCCAAACAAGCGCGCAACTACTTGAGTTTTATCGCCATACCAACCCAAATCGCCATAATATGAATACAAGTCCGAACCCGTTCTGTATAAGAATCCATCCGAGTTAACTTTGCTAAATCGCGCATTTGCTCGCCATTTTCCAGGCAATACCACATGCGCTCCCACCATCTCGCGGAAAGTATTGTACATACCCCCATTGAACGACAGAGTAAATCGACTAACAGAATCACCGATTTCCGATACTCGATTTCCAAAATCCATATTGATACTACCTCCAAACGCAGCACTACCATTGGTAGAACTACCAACACCACGTTGCACTCTCACAGACGACATACTACTCGCCATATCCGTCATGTTCACCCAAAACACTGTCTGACTCTCACTATCATTCAGCGGAACATCATTCACAGTCATATTGATACGCGTATGATCCGTACCACGAATACGGAAATAGGTATATCCTACTCCCAATCCGTCGTCACTCGTAGCTATCAGCGCAGGCGTACTTGAGAGTAAATAGGGTAGATTTTGCCCTGTATTACTCTGATTCAGCTGCTCATTGCTGAGCTGTACATGGTTGTTGGTAACTTGCGCCACTGGCGCGTTTACTACTACTTCGTCCAAATTACGGACAATAGTCAAAGTGTCGGTATTGGCAGATGCAATACCACAAACGGCTACGTAAGCCGCTAAAAAAATTGTTTTTTTCATTGTTTTTCCCTCTGCAGCATTACCTGCGCAGGTTCAAAGGGTATGATCTCAGCCTATGAGCGAGGCACCCCAAAATGGTTAATAATTATTTTTTACAAGGACCTATATTAGTCCTCTTTGCTCTATTGTTTGGCAGTATGACGAACTACATGTACTGCATCTATCACATCGCCAGAAGTTAAGTTATAGGTTTGAATATATAATGTATCAGGAGTAATTATTATATGCTCATATACAGGTTCTCCTGACAAACTACATTCATAATTTGGTTTTTTCTTTGTTGGATATACTTTCGTTGAAGCATTGGTTGTTATAAAAATAGTTGGTTCTTCTTTTTTCCAAAATCGTGCCTTGTATTGCTCTGTACGACGGGCATAATTGTGATCATGACCAGAAAAAACTACATCTGCTTCACGCATTGCATCACGAAATGCTAACCACATTAGCACATTCGTCCTTCCTTCTGCAGTACTATATACAGGATGATGCATTACTACCACCGTAAACTTACTGCTTGCCTCTCGCAAATTTTTCTTCAACCAAAATGCTACTTGCGTATAATCTGATATACGATGTAAACCATCCGTATCTATAGCTAGTAATCGCAAATGTGGAAAATCCACAAAGTACGTTGTACCTAAGAATCTCGTAGGACCATTCTCTGGATTAGGAAAAATATTCTTCCAATACGCAGGTAGAGTTTTTACTACTCCTTTTAGATATTCATGATTACCTGGAAGTGCTACTATGGGTAGAGAATCTAATCTCGATCCTTGCAAAGATTGATACATCATTTGCTCGTAATAATGATAAGGTCGCTCCATCCAATCACCCATTTGTACCCAAAATTGTACATCTGGATGACGTTCGCCTATCATCAACATCTCCCTGTTAGTAAGTGAATTATGAATATCACCCAACAATAGAAACGATAATGTGTCATGCTGCAAAGCATCCAACACACTATCATTATCAAATGTAATGAACTGATGAGTTATTTCCTCATCAGTCCATTTTGGCTCAGCTGGATTTCCAAACCATGCTTCCCAGCGGATGGCGCATATTAATGCGCCACCAGCTAGAAGGCATAAGCATATTATCCAAGCTATTTTATTACGCATTAGAATGGCAAATCAGTGGTTTCATCCACACTCGCTGCAGCATCAAAAGTAGCCACATTAGCTTGTGGAGCTGCTACAGGTGCAGCTGCAGGAATCTCAGCTACTGGAGCTGTTGCTTCTACTACACCTTGTTGGATCTTCCAAGCACGTACAGAGGTGTACCAACGACCATTAAATTCGCGGCTCTCCAAGTCAAATGATACTGTTACTATATCGTCCAATTGACAAGGATTAGTTTTGATGCGATCTTCACCAAATACCTCAAAATGTACTTTTCGTGGATATTGTTCTTGAGTTTCAAGTACATATGCCTGAAGCTTCCACTCTTTACCAGAAGTTTTACTCACTCCTCCTTGTTCAGGAAGTACTTGTATAATTTTTCCAGATATTTCCATAAATTCTATTTTATTCAATGTGATTCAGTATTATTCAGGGCATTATATATTTTGCACACTGAACAATACTGAACTATACTTTTTTAGCCTTTAATAGCTGCTACACCTGGAAGTACTTTACCCTCAATTGCCTCAAGCAACGCACCACCACCTGTAGAAATATAACTTACGCGGTCAGCCATACCAAACTTGTTTACACAAGCTACGCTATCGCCACCACCAATCAAACTATATGCACCATTGTCAGTTGCTACTGCTATTGCTTCTGCTATTGCCTTGCTACCAGCAGCGAAGTTATCAAACTCAAATACACCTGCAGGACCATTCCAAAGAATAGTTTTTGCATTCTCAATTGCAGCTGCAAATGCTTTACGACTCTCTGGACCAGCATCCACACCTTCCCAACCTGCAGGAACAGCGTCACTTGGACAAATTTGAGTATTTGCATCGTTAGAAAAATCATCTGCTGCTACGCAGTCTGTTGCCAATACCAAGTTCACACCCTTAGCTTTTGCTTGAGCAATAATGTCAAGAGCCATCTCTAATTTGTCATTCTCACAAATAGAATTACCTACCTCGCCACCATTTGCTTTAGCAAAAGTATAAGTCATACCACCACAAAGGATCAAGTTATCAACTTTATCCATCAAATTCTCAATGATACCTATCTTTGTAGATACCTTAGAACCACCCATGATAGCAGTAAATGGACGCTTAATGTTAGAGAGTACATTATCAACCGCTTGTACCTCTTTCTCCATCAAATAACCAAGCATCTTGTTGTCAGCATCAAAATAATCTGCGATAACTGCAGTAGAAGCGTGCTTACGGTGAGCTGTACCAAAAGCATCATTTACATAGCAGTCAGCGTAGCTAGCCAATGTTTTTGCGAACTCTTTTTGGCTTGCTTTCATTGCTTTCTTAGCCTCCTCATATGCAGGATCCTCTTTATCGATACCTACAGGTTTACCTTCCTCTTCTGGATAGTAGCGCAAGTTCTCGAGCAAGAGTACCTCACCTGCCTTCAATGCAGCAGCTTGATCAGCAGCCTTAGCACAATCCTCTGCAAATTGTACTGGAGTACCCAATGCAGCGCTCACAGCATCAACAATTTGCTTCAAGCTATATTTAGCTACCACTTTCCCTTTTGGTTTACCCATGTGACTCATAATAATAAGCGCACCACCCTCTTCAAGGATATGTTTCAAAGTTGGCAACGCACCACGAATACGAGTGTCGTCAGTGATTTGTCCATTCTCGTTCAATGGAACATTGAAGTCCACGCGAACAATCGCTTTCTTACCAGCGAATTTGTAATCATTAATTGTCATAATCGTATAATTTTTAATTGTTTATAATTTTACTTTTAATATGTTCGAAGCATTTTATAAATTTGGTATATAATCCAAAAAATTATATTCTGCTTCTTTTACTTCAGCTATTATCGTTTCTTTTCCGTTACTTAACATCAGATAAGGTACTTTTAAATGACGATTATATATAGCTGCTTGATCAAAAACCTCTTGGGTTAAAACTACACTAGGAGCCTTAAATTCTATAAGCATAAGTGGCTGCATTTGTTGATTATAAACAATAGCATCACAACGCTTAGGCGTACCTGCCACCATAATAGCTACCTCTACGGCTATCAAATTATGCGAATATCCATACTCTTCCACTAATAATTTCAGAGTCATTTGTCGCACTTGCTCTTCTGGCGTCAAACGAACATACTTTCGTCTCCACGCACATAGAACATATTGTTTACCGTTTTGAGTTCGTATATTCATCGCTTATTACCTATAGCGCCATCGGCGCATCCTATAGGAGGTTTACCTCCGTCCTATAGCTTTTTAGGGCGTCCCTGTAAGTGCAGCACTTATTTTTGCCAATTATCTTTCAATGAAGCAGTACGGTTAAATACCAATTTCTCTACTGTTGTATCTGGATCTACCACAAAATAACCATGTTTCAAGAATTGATAGTTTTGGCATTTTGCTATACCATCTACTACCTCTGGTGCTTTCATTTCTGATTTTAATGCACCTTCAATCTTGCAATTAACTACCTTCAAACTCTCTGGATTCAGCAGGTCGCGGAAGTCACCCTCCTCAGCTGATGGATTCTCGCATGCAAACAAGCGGTCATACAAACGAACCTCAGCATCTACACAACTATCACATTCTACCCAGTTGATAGTAGATTTAGTCTTACGATTACCACCCTCAGTACCTGACTTAGAGTTTGGATCATAGGTTGCATATACAGTAGTTATATTACCAGCTGCATCCTTTTCGCAACCAGTAGCTTGAATGATGTATGCAGCTTTCAAACGTACCTCACGACCACCAGGACTCAAGCGGAAGAATTTCTTATCACCCTCTTCTTGGAAGTCACCACGCTCTATATAAAGTTCCTTAGCAAACTTCATCTCACGAGTACCTAATTCTGGATGACCATCTATATTTTCAGCCACAATAGTCTCACCATCGCCCTCATAATTAGTAATCACGAGTTTTACTGGATCAAAGATTGCACATACACGTGGTGCAGTTTCTTTCAAAGTTTCACGCACTGTATGTTCAAGTAATCCAAGATCTATCATACCTTCTACTTTGGTATAACCTATCTTATCAATAAAAGCACGAATAGCCTCTGGAGTATAACCACGACGGCGCAAACCGCATACTGTTGGCATACGTGGATCATCCCAACCACTGACAAGACCTTCTTTCACCAATTGCAACATCTTACGCTTCGACATTACAGTATAGGTAATATTCAGACGGTTAAACTCGTATTGACGTGGACGATAATCACCTGTGATAAATTGATCTATATAATAATCATACAGTGGACGATGCACTACGAACTCCAATGTACAAATAGAGTGTGTCACACCCTCAAAATAATCAGATTGACCATGTGCAAAATCATACATTGGATATACATTCCATGTGCGACCTGTACGATGATGAGGATGGGTAGTGATAATACGATACATTATTGGATCACGGAAATGCATGTTTGGATTAGCCATGTCAATTTTCGCACGAAGCACCATCTTACCATCTTCAATCTCACCATTTTGCATAGCTTGGAATAAACGCAAGTTCTCCTCTATAGGACGATCACGATATGGAGAAGCTACACCTGGTTCAGTTGGAGTACCCTTTTGCTCAGCTATTTGCTCAGCTGTCTGCTCATCAATATAAGCTTTTCCTTGCTTGATAAACTCAATAGCCAAATCATATAACTGTTGAAAATAGTCGGAAGCATAGTAGATATTTCCCCACTTGAAACCAAGCCAAGCAATATCTTGCTGAATAGAATCTACATACTCTACATCCTCTTTCACAGGATTGGTATCATCAAAACGAAGATTACAAACACCATTATATTTCTCTGCAATACCAAAATCCATACAGATAGCTTTCACGTGACCTATGTGAAGATAACCATTTGGCTCAGGTGGAAAACGAGTTTGAATACGTCCGTCATTCTTACCTTCTTGTAAATCTTTTTCTACAATCTGCTCAATAAAATTGAGACTTCTTTCTTCCATTTCCATTTTCGTATATTGTTCTATAAATACCTATCTCTATTGCCCTTTAGGGTATACTACACAAAATATGCCGCAAAATTACTAAAAAAAACGCAAATACACAAGTTTAGACTATAATTTTTCGAAAATAATTACTTAATGTACGTATATATACGCACGCATAGAGATACACTCTCATGTATCTTTACAAAACTAAGAAACATATCTCGCTAGAAATCTTTCTTAAATAATAAAAATAGGATTAATTAAAGTTTCCTTTATTATTATTATCTGTTGAAAATGTGGAAAACAAGTATATATACCTTATTATTAATCAATTACTATTAAAAATCAAACCCTATAAATTTTTAATAAGATTGATAAAGTAAAGTTATAAAATATCTTCAACAAAGCTTTATTTGAATTGTTAATAAATTGTTTATAACCATTTTTTCCACTTGAATACCAATAAGATAGCTAGTGTAAATACCAACATCAATCCTATAGCAAATGGATAACCTAATTTCCATGCCAACTCTGGCATAAAATCAAAGTTCATACCATACATACTTGCTATCAATGTTGGAGGCAAGAATACTACGTTCACCACAGTGAAAATCTTAATAATCTTATTCTGCTCGATATTAACAAGACCGAGGAATGTATCTTGCAAGTAGTCCAAACGATCAAAACCAAATCGTGTATAATCAAACAATGAGTTGATATCTTTAATAATCATAGTTAAGCGTGGTTGTAATTCTGTAGGGAAGAAATCACATTTCAAGAAATTACTAATCACACGTTGTTTATCCATAATATTCTGACGAATAATGGTCACTTTTTCCTGAAGATCCTTGATTTGAATAAGTACCTCTTCATCTACATGATCTTTTGCGTTAATCTCACTAGATAGTTTGGTAATCATATCTGTGGTATCCTCGATCATATCCGCATCTCGCTCTACACGGGTTTCCATCAAACTTACCAATACGTGATAACCAGTAGGGAAATTGCGTGTATTCACTAGCATCTTTTTTACCGTCTCATTGAAACTTGCCAGTTCCGCATCACGAGTGGTGACCAATATACTATTTTTCAAAATAAAGTTTACTGGCTCCGTCTCAAAATTATCACGTAGGAAGTTAGAGTTTGCTACAATAGAATCGTCGGTTTGAATATAACGAGATGACATCTCAATCTCTTCCATCTCATCATCTTCCTGAATATCAATTTTCAAGAAGTCCTCCAATACGCCCTCTGTCCTATCACTTACATCCAATAGGTCAATCCATATAATATCTGATTTATCAAGGCTACTGAGAATATTTACACTTCTACCTACCTTAATTTTATCTTTATCTTTGTCTTTATAGAATATCTTGAGTTCTGCCATGACTAATGTTGAATTTAGAGTTAAGAATGTTGAATTAGTTGAGTTAGCGAAATAAATTCTTCTACGCTAAGTTGTTCTGGGCGCTTCGTAAAAATAGGATTATTCAAAATAGGATTATCTTTTCCCACCAATCCCATCAACGAATTGCGCATCTGCTTTCGGCGCTGATTAAATGCTGTTTTTACTACATTTTTAAATAGCGCTTCATCGCATCCTAATCCTTGGCGGCTATTACGTGTCATGCGAATAACTGCCGATTTAACTTTCGGAGGAGGGTTAAACACATGTTCATCCACAGTAAATAAATATTCTATATCGTAATATGCTTGCAATAATACGCTCAATATACCATATGCTTTTTTACCTGGTTTACTAGCTATACGTTCTGCAACTTCCTTCTGAATCATACCCGAACATATTGGTATTCTATCTTTATGATCCAGTACTTTGAAGAAAATTTGACTACTGATGTTATATGGATAATTTCCGATCACACAGAACTCTCCATCGGGATAAATAATATTCAAATCCAATTTCAAAAAATCGCCTTCTATCAAATGCAATTCAGGGTACCATTCTTTCAGATACGCCACACTCTCCCTATCTATTTCGATAGCGGTAGTTTGTAATTTAGGATTTTTTAGGAGATACTGCGTTAGCACACCCATACCAGGGCCAATCTCTAGCACACGACCCTCGCTTATGGTATCAGCTATTCGTTGGGCGACACTCAGGTCTTTCAAGAAATGCTGACCCAAAAATTTCTTGGCTCTTACTTGTTGCATTTTGCTGATGATAGTCGTCCATAAATGATTATTTCAGTTTATACTCTTCGGCGAAAATAGGAAATTATTTTGTCAAATCCAAAATTTTCACTACCTTTGCACGCCGATTTTATTTTCGGCTGCAAAATTACAAAAAAAATTGCATAAATGCAAACATTATCACAAATAATTACTAAAATCATCGATTTTTTCTATCGACCTTTTAGTAAATACATACCGCTGCAGCTTTTTCGATATGCAGTTTGTGGAGGTGGTAATATGGTACTTGATTGGGTGCTGTATTTCTTGTTATATAACTTTGTTATAGGTCATAATCTTGTATATATAACCCTTCCTTTCAGCTCTCAACTATTAATTCTTAACTCTCAAATTTGTCTCACTCCACACGTACTAACTTTTCTTATCGTTTTTCCAATTACTTTGTTTACAGGATTTTGGCTTAATAAGTATATTACTTTCACACAATCTTCTCTACGTGGATATAAACAACTATGGCGATATATTCTAATAGTATTGTTTAATTTGTTTGTCAATTATTTGGGATTAAAACTTTTTGTAGAAGTATGTGGTATCTATCCTACTCCATCTAAAATGATAATAACTATCATTACGGTCATTATTAGTTTCTTCGGACAAAAATATTTCTCTTTTAAAAATTAACTTTTACCTTTAAGCTAATTATAATTTAACTCTCACCAGCGCATGTACATCTGTTCGTGTGCTTTTTTTGTTGTGCTCTAATGCCCATGCTTTTTGATACACAGTTTCACTCAATCGAAAATACACTGAAAATGTATCATTTATTTTATACCGAGCATTCAACCAAAACCTTCCGCCTAATCCATAGACAAAAGGTATAGCAGATGCATATAATACGTCATTTTCATAAATATATACCCTATTATTCCACTCTTGTGCATCAAAAGCTTGTGCTCTGAATTGTAGTACAATAGGCACTTTTATAAACCTATATTCCACATCTTGAAAGACCGATAAACCATAGTTCAATCGATTTTTCGCATACACCAAATTAGCATCTGCCTGCGTCTTTAATTTCCATTGTCCTAACTCCCAAATACCATTCCAACGAGCAGAATAAGTGTCTATCTCATTCTTTCTTTTTGCGCGCAAACGCATATTCATCTTGTAGGATTTTTGTGGCACAAAATATGCTTGTGCCATTGTCTCATAACCACCCTTCCATACATCACCAAATACTGATAACTGCCAGTTTTTTAGTCTGTTATATTCTATTCCTAAATACCCACCATGTTCGTCATAAACCCTTGTTTTAGACGACAATGCATTGGCATACACATTCTCATATTCGGGCGAATAATAGCGAACAATAGCTAGCAGATTAAGATCACTTATAGGATTTACCCTCACGCCCATTATCGTTCCCCATCCCCATTGTTCTGCATGTGTAGTAGCTATCTCACCCCATACATCTACCTTACCCCAGTTATACCGCACATTCGCTCCAATCGCACCTCTTGCTTCTCGACTTTCACCTTTTGCCTCATCGCCCAATAGCCCTATAGTCTCTACTCCAGTCACTCCTACCTTCAGTTTTTTCCATCTTGCAGTAGCATTTACACCTACTACATGTTTCCATGCATCATCCTTCTCTTGTCGCAGCGAATAGAACGCACTAATATTTGTCCACTTTATTTGAGCTGTTGCACCTATTCCATGAAAATACGTATAACTATCTCCTACCGAACTAAACTTCTTCAACCCTTCATCCGTCATGGTTGTGGACTGAATATAAGCGCTTTTTCCGCGTTTAAAAGGGCTTCCAACCACCAAACCATATCCAAAATTCGCTTGATAATTGCCTGCTACAATCGTTTTCACCGGACCAATATCCTTCAATTGTATATAACCTCCATAATCCCACCTATCACCCATTTTCATTCGACCATCATCAGTTGCTATCATGGCTGTCACACCTGCTTGCACGCGATTTTGATAATTGAATCGATACCTTAGTTTACCGTACATAGGATCACTTCCATCATAATCCTCTATATTTCGTGCATCTACTCGTAGCGTCATCTCATGCTTTGCATAGTGAAAAATCTCCCTAAAATACAATTTCTGAACTCCTGAACCTCTAATCTCCTGAACCTCTAAACTATCTACCCTTACAAATGGCAAAAGATTACGAATTTCGTAATCTTTCAGACAATCAATAAGTTGTAACTCGTAAATATCTTCAAACGGATGTTGATATTGATACAGCAGAATAGCATCTATTTGCTCTTCGTTTAGAAATTGCAGTCTGCTCAGTTCATCCGCATTGGTATGATTCAAATCGATAGGATTAGCTGCTATTTCCAGCAACTCTTCTTGTAAGTCCTCTATAGGTATTTCGCCGTCTTCAGAAAGTTGATTGTAGATGTCTTCCAATACATCTTCAATACTAAAGGATTGAGCATATATCGTTGATACATAGCATAATAACAATGTACCAATGATTATACTTATCCGTTTCATGATCTATTCTATTACCAAACTTCTATCTCCATTTCCTAGTACCTCTATCTCCACATTTACCAAGTCATTGGGTAGAAGGGGTTCGATCATCTCTGCCCATTCTATAAAACAATAGTTTCCCGAATATAAGTATTCCTCTGTACCCATATCCATTGCTTCACGGAGATCTTTGATGCGGTAACAATCAAAATGATACACCTCTTCTACTTCACCGATATCTTGACTATTACTTCCTGATTCTGAGTTCCATTTGGCTACTTCATATACATTTACAATAGCAAAAGTAGGACTATTAACCACATCTTCCGTACCCATAGATTCGCATAAGTGTTTTATAAAAGTAGTTTTACCTGCACCCATTTTTCCATTAAAGGCAAATACACGACGCTTACCACATTTTTTCAAAATATCGGTTGCTGCCACTTTTTTGCCTTGTTCATTCAGCAGATAAATTCCCTCATCTATGTCTTGTTTGATAGTGTATCTGTACATTTTTTCGCCAATAAAATGATATAAATCTGGTAATTTTTTGCAAAAGTACTATTATTTTTTGGATTATACAAATCTTTAATCTTCTTATTTTAATAAATATGAAAAAAAAATTTTATTCACTTGCATACTTCAAAAAAAAACACTACCTTTGCACCCGCATTCAGTTTTAGGGAAGTAGGTGAGATTCCTACACAGACCCGCTGCTGTGATTCGCAAGTCCGATGTTCATTATCTTTAAGGTCACTGGTCATTAAGCTGGGAAGGCCGAACGTTCGGAGCGATAAGTCAGAAGACCTGCTGTATGCATTAGTTGAACACTCTCGTGGTATAGAGTCAAACAACATGCGTAGAACAGTATCCATAGTATTTCTCACACTCTTGTGTGTAGTGGCATCAGCTCAGAATAATGCCACAGATTCCTTGTATCTAGATTCCATTTATCGTCATCTTGAATTAGATGAGTACACCGTCACCGCTCGCGTCAAAGAAAAAGATATTATTATTCCTCAGACACTTGGCGGCGCTCAGCTCAAGAAGATGAATGCGCTTAGTGTAGCGGATGCCATCCGTTATTTCTCAGGTGTACAAATCAAAGACTACGGTGGCGTAGGTGGTCTAAAAACCGTCAATATCCGGTCTATGGGTACCAATCACATGGGCGTGTATTACAATGGTGTACAACTTGGTAATGCTCAAAACGGACAAATCGACTTAGGCAAATACTCCCTTGAGAATATCGAGGAGATTCAGCTTTACAACGGACAGAAATCCGACATCTGGCAGTCGGCTCGTGAGTTTGGTGCTGCGGGTAGCATCTACCTTACTACTCGACGTCCTCGTTTCGCTAATGGCAAATCATTTAATATCAAAGGCCAAATGCGTGCGGGTAGTTTCGATCTTATCAATCCCAGTTTTTTATTGGACGTTAAACTGAGCGAAACAATATCCCTCACCACGAATGCTGAGCTGGTGTCTTCTAGCGGCAAGTATCCTTTCCGCTACCGCCGCGTAACGCCTTCGGGCGAACTGGCATACGACACTACCGCTATCCGCCAAAACGGTGATATCAATGCTATCCGCGTAGAAGCGGCACTCAATCACTATTATAGCAATACGGGGTTCTGGAAACTCCAACTCTACCACTACAACTCCGAACGCGGTGTGCCGGGTGCTATTGTGAATAATGTGTGGCGCAATGGTGAGCGCCTATGGGATCGCAACTCTTTTGTGCAAGCTACTTGGCAAGACGAATTATATAACCGTTGGTCTGTGCGTGTCAATGCCAAATATGCCAATGACTATACGCGTTATATCAATAACGACGATAAGCTTATCCACGTGGAGAACCAATACCTCCAGCAAGAGGCATATTTCACGATGGCACACAAGGTGCGCATCTTTGATTGGTGGGATGTTAGCGCTGCCTACGATATGCAGTACAACGCTCTCAGCATGTACCTCAACGCGCATCGTTTTACCCATTGGCTCAGCGCAGCCACAGCAATGAACATCAAGAACTATCTTCGTGTGCAGGCAAGTGTATTGGGTACTTTCGTCAATGAAGAAGCTCGTGACCGCGATGAGGCACCTAATACTAGCAAGTTTACTCCTGCGTTCTTCCTCTCTTACCGTCCAACGCAGGTAGTTGACCTACGCTTCAATGCTTTTTACAAGCAGAGTTACCGTTATCCTACTTTCAACGATCTCTATTACACCGATATGGGTAATGCCTATCTCAAACCTGAGCTTGCTAAACAACATAGTGCAGGACTGAGTTTCGTACAACCATTCCGCCTGGCTGACCTTCGTGGTTCAGAGTTTCGCATCAATGCCGATTATTACTACAACCGTATTTCAGATAAGATCATTGCTTATCCCAAAGGGCAACAATTTCGCTGGACAATGCTCAATTTGGGACTAGTAAAAATCAATGGATTAGATGTAAATGCACATCTGCATTTTGTTCTACCAAAGAGCTTCTACCTTACTGCTAAAGTGCAATACACCTACCAAACAGCCATCGACGTCACCGACCCTGCTGATAACTACTATGGTCACCAGATACCTTATATCCCTTGGCACTCAGGTAGTGCAGTAGGTATGTTTGGTTGGAGCAACGACTGGATGCAGTACCATCTCAATTATAGTTTTATCTATGTAGGAGAACGCTATAATCAGCAGGAGAATATACTCTATAACTACACCCAACCTTGGTACACCCACGACCTATCCCTCGTCGGCGAGTGGGATATATATAAGGCAAGAGGCGAAAGGCGAGAGGCGAAAGGCAAGCGCTTATTCACGCTGCGTGCGGCGCTAGATGTGAATAATCTTCTCTCGCAGGACTATGATGTGATTCTTAATTACCCAATGCCAAAACGCAACTATAAATGTACAATAAGTATTACATATTGATTTGGGCTATTGGCTATTGGCTATTGGCCATTGGTTTGACAAGCTGTCGCGGCGATGAGATTGTCGTACCTTCTGAGTACGAACTCCTGCCTATTCCCGTTCGTGCTGAATCCACTTTTGCCGAGAACGAACCTATTGGTATGTACCTGCTCAACGAGGGTAATATGGGTAGCAACAAGGCTACTATTGACTATGTGGACTTCTGCAATGGTTACTACATCCGCAATATCTATGGCGAACGCAATCCCAATGTCATCAAGGAATTGGGCGATGTAGGTAATGATATTCAGGTATATGGCAATCGTCTTTATGCCGTCATCAACTGCTCTCACAAAGTAGAAGTGATGGACCTACGCACATGCCGCCGTATTGGTCAAGTGGATATTCCTAATTGCCGGTATATCCGCTTCAAAGGTGATAAAGCGTATGTCAGTTCGTATGTAGGACCAGTGAGTATTGATCCTAATGCCCAACTAGGTGCTATTTTCGAAATAGATACTGCTACGCTCAAGGTAACACGAAAAGTCACTGTGGGTTATCAGCCAGATGAACTCGAGATAATAGGCGAATATATCTATACAGCCAACTCAGGTGGTTACCGTGCACCCAACTACGATTATACAGTGTCTGTTGTTGAGATTTATGGTTTTAAGCAAGTGCAAAAAATGCCCGTTTGTGTCAATCCGCACCGCATACGACAAGACCATCTTGGGCAACTATGGGTTACCTCCCGTGGTGATTACCAGGATGTACCTTCGGCGCTAGTTTGTATTGCAAAAACATCCCAATTTACCGCTGATATGCGTGTAACGGATACACTAGATATTCCTGTTTCGGAAATGGTAATCATGGGAGATTCAATGTATTTCTATGGAGTTAACTGGAATAACCAAACCGAGGAGAACAATATCAACTACGGTATCATCAATGTGCGGACGCACAAGTTAATATCCAAGGGTTTTATCACCGATGGAACCGAAAAAAACATCAAGATTCCTTATGGTATTCAAGTCAATCCTTACAATGGCGATATATATGTTACAGATGCAAAAAACTACGTATCTAGCGGACAACTGCACTGCTACTCACAAGATGGTAAACGCAAATGGTCTGTGCGCACGGGTGATATCCCTGCTCATATGTGCTTTGTCTATCGTTAGCTGTCAGTCCGACATACCGATGGTCAATCTTGGCATAGATGAAACCTATGCAGTAGAACGTATGCGTACTCTTATCCTCCATCCTGAGTTCCCTGGCGAAGCTTATGTATGGAAGATGGGAGATACTGTCATTTCTACTGAGCGGGATCTTATTTTTTGCCAAGCAGACACGGGTACTTATGAAATACAACTTCAGATACTAGACGACAAAAATCCTGTTACACACTCGTTTAAGGTAGTTGTTTGGGAAGAACAAGTAGCATATTCCCCTTATATTTCTAAGGTGCTTGAGTACAATCCTGCACCTGGCCAATTCGTCAATACCATGCCGATGTATGAAGAGGGCGATTCTTATGAGACCATGCGTCAGAAGGCTGAAGAGTCTATTGCAGGAACCAATAATACCCTGATTTCGCTTGGTGCATGGGGTGGATATGTCACGTTTGCTTTTGACCATTCGGTAGTAAATAAGCCTGACGAATTGGACTTCCTTATCGAGGGCAATGCTTTTCTCTCCAGTGCTACGCAGAAAGGCGGTAGCAGCGAACCAGGTATCGTCATGGTGAGTATCGATGTCAATCAGAATGGTCTGCCCGATGACCCATTTTACGAACTTGCTGGTAGCGAGTACCATACACCATCCACTATACACCATTACTCGCTCACTTATCATCGTACGCCTGCTGACCATGTGCCAGAGTTCGAAAAGAAATCGCCTATCACCGACTCCACCTATATCCTTTGGACGGATAATCAAGGCGCAGAAGGCTATGTGAAGAAGAATAGCTTCCACTCGCAAGACTATTTCCCTATGTGGTTGAAAGATTCCACCTTAACTTTTTATGGTTCTTGTCTGCCAGATAATGCCTATGATGCTAGCGGTAATGGAACTTATTGGGTACAGAATTTCTATGGTCAGGGCTATGCGGATTGCAATCCCAATGACAGTGTACATCTCAACTCCTTTGATATCTCGTGGGCTGTTGCTGATGATGGCACGCCTATCGCGTTGCCATGTGCGGACTTTGTGCGCGTTTATACGGGTGTGAATCATGAATGTGGTTGGATAGGCGAAACATCCACCGAGATTTCTCATGCCCGCGATCTGCATATCTCTGAACCCTAAACACTAGCGGCTCTGTCGCGTTCTCTAAACATGCAAACTAAAACCTGTCCTCGCTGCGGTTCGCAGTTCCTTTGCCAGCCCGAGCATCCCACGCAATGCCAATGTGCGGGTATCATTCTTACAGACTCTGTCCGCAACTATATTGCAGAGTACTACCCCACCCGTTGCCTCTGTGCCAAGTGTTTGAAAGAGTTAGTAAATGCGTTGGTATAGTTTTTGCCAACAATATTTCAAAGCAGATACTACTATGAAAACCGTTATTACAGACTCTGAAATTCAATTGTGGGAAAGCGATGTGTTGTTGGGCAAGATCGTATTCGAGTTATCGCGCAATCACCTCACTATCCTTCACACCTATGCCTATCAAAGTGGTCGTGGCATAGGCACTCAGCTCATGCAAGAGGCCACCCGCTGGGCACAACAGCAGGGCTATACCATCATCCCAGTTTGCTCCTTTGCCAAGAAGTATTTAGATAGGTAAATAGTGTAGCTTGACAACCCACGAATGATTTTCTCTTCACAGCGAATTATATACACATAGTGCGGGGTTGTAGAACCCCGCACTATGTATTACTTAACAGTCAACTGTTGATTCTCAATTGATTACTACACCTTGCGCATTATACTCTACTCCATCGCGGATGATGGTGAGTTGACCGTTGCGGAAGATTTTCTTTGCCTGAGGCTCAACCCGAATTTCAGGAATATCAGTGCTTATTATTGGCTCCGCAGTGAATGTAGCAGTATACGTTGTATCACTAATAACAGCAGCTACCTCAGGTGACCAGCCAGCAAAAGTATAGGCATAATATTCATCTGGAGACTTTATAGGCTCTTCGCAAGAAGGAATAGAACCATATTCCCACTCATTTTCACACAAAATATTGCCATCCTCATCGAGGAATGTAATAGTGTATTTACGTAACTCTGAATTGTATGTAGCAGTATACGTTGCATCACTAGTTACAGCAACCACTTCTGGAGTCCAACCTGTAAAGGTGTAGGTGTACTGTGCCGTTGCAGCTTTGATAGGATCATCGCATGTTGGCGTTGTACCATAGTTCCATTTTTGTGAAGATAATGTAGAGCCATCCTCGTCAAGGAATGTAACAGTGTATTTACGTAACTCTGAATTGTATGTAGCAGTATACGTTGCATCGCTAGTTGCAGCAACAACCTCTGGTGTCCAACCTGCAAAGGTGTAGGTGTATTGCTCCGTTGCTGGTTTGGTTGGGTCATCGCATGTAGGCGTTGTACCATATTCCCATTCTTGAGACGACAATGTAGTACCATCCTCATCAAGGAATGTAATAGTATACTTACGCAATTCTGAAGTGTATGTTGCTGTATATGTTGCATCGCTAGTTGCAGCAACAACCTCTGGTGTCCAACCTGCAAAGGTGTACGAATAAAGCTCAGTAGATGGTTTTACAGGGACTGCATGAGTTGGTATTAGACCATAAGAAACCTCTGTTTGATCGATGATTGAACCATCTTCATTTTTCCACGTAATCGTAAACTTCAGGTTATTCTCTTCAACGAAGAAGAAGTCCTTCCACTGGTCTGCGGCTATATATGCTGCTAATGTTCCATCTGGAATATATAGGGTGCAACTCCATTTGTCAATATCTTCGAGGGCTGACGCGCCACAAATAGGAGGTTGTTGGCAATACGTATATAATCGGGTCATAGCCACACAATCCGAGAAAGCTTCTGCTCCGATAGTCTTTAGTTGGGAACCGAACCTGAAATAATCAATAGATGAGCATCCAGAGAATGCGTAATCACCGATACTCTGTGCACCATTACCAATAAGTACATAATACAAGTTTGTGCATCCATAGAACTCGTTGGTTTCTATTTTAGTTGGGATGTCAGAGATAACAACACTTCTCAATGTCGAGCTTCTATAGAATGGTGAGTATCCATAAGCCTCTGTATTTTGATAGCTAAGTTCTCGTCCAATATATACGCTATCCAAAGGACAGTCATAAAACAAACCTTTATTCGCAGAATTTCTGCCTAGTAATAAAGGATTTTTACCATCTTCAAAACCTACAACAGAAAGAGAAGTACATTGTTTAAATGCACCTTCACCTATCGAAGAAACTGATTTCGGTACGAAAATTGCAGGAAGTGAATTGCAATAATCAAACGCAGCATCCCCAATGGTTGATAGCGAATTGCTTAATTGTATATAAGCAAGGTTATTGCAATTATAGAATACATTATCTCCTAAAGCGGTAACAGTATTGGGTAAAATCAAAGAATCCAATAATTCACAATTGTAGAACGCTTTTTGATTGATATCTCCTACTTGAGCTCCCAAACGCACTTTTTGTAATTTTGTACAATTAGCAAAGGCAGATTCACCAATCAAACCAACATTACCGATATTATAGGTGGCTATGTTTGTAGTGGAAGAACTTTCAAAAGCATAGGCTCCAATTTGTCCATTATTTTTGATTGTGACATTCTCTAATGCTGAGCACTTCTGAAATGCATGTTGACCGATAGTGGTAACACTTGCATCTACTGTCAAGTTCTTCATTGCACTACAATTAGCAAAAGCAGATTCACTAATGGATCCAACATTACTAATGACGTATGTTGCCGCACTTTCAGTAGATGAACCATTAAAAGCACTCGTTCCAATCATTCCATTATTCTTGATTGTAACATTCGTCAAACCAGTGCACTTTTGGAACGCATATTGACCG
>JAZLDS010000012.1:0-96185 GCA_045614865.1 Paludibacteraceae bacterium
CCCCCCCCTTCACTAGCAAGTAGAATTTTATTTTAGTTATAAGCTATGAGTGATAAGGGATGAGTAGAGCGCGGAGTGCCAGTGTAGAGCGTAGGGTGTAGAGGCGTAGAGTGTTTTTTTGGCGTAGAGTGTAGAGTGTAGGGTGTAGAGGTTGGGGCAGCGGAGCTGCTGGTTTAGTGGACGCGCCTAGGGCGCTACGGTTTAGTGTTTAGAGGTGGGGAATGCCTTTATAGGCGATAAGGCGATGAGGTTATGAGGTGATGAGGCAAGGAAATAAAAAATAGATGTTAATGCTTTCGAGATGGAGCGTTTTCATAACAAAAATACGCTCTGCTATAAAAATATTAAAAAATCAGGTGCTATATTTAGTTTTTGTCACAAAAGAATGCAGTGGACTGCATTGGGTGTGAAAAAATAAATAGGTGGAATAATCAAGTGGCAGCAAAAAACAATTTTGGTGGAGGTGGGGAAATGTTAATTCATCATTATACTAATATTGAATCGTTAGCGATGATTCTAAGTACAAAGAAAATTCGTTTTAATCGCTTGGATCGAATGGATGACTTAGAAGAAGGACGCGTGGAAGCACAGGGAATACCTTTGGGAAAATATACATATGTATCCTGTTGGACAGAGGATGAAGAGGAGAGTATACCGTTGTGGAAAATGTATACAAATAATGATAGTGGTATTCGTATCTCTTTACCAGTAGATATGTTTAAAGACTACTTTATACTTGATGGATTGATGGGTGATAGTAATGTAAGTGCTCAAATACTAAATGTGTTTCCTAAAATGGCTTCTACTATAACATGGAAGATTCCATCAAAAGAGTATTTTAGGAAAAAGTATCTTATTATACCAGTGTATAGCCATAATCTCAATAATTTTTATATTAAAATACACTATGTTGATGATGTAGCGATACAAACTAAAGATATAGTCGTAGTATCTCATAATGAAAATGGTACATATGATATGAGTGTGGAGATAAGCAAAGTAGGAAAGTACAAACATAAACGATGGGCATTCCAAAATGAAAGTCGATTTGTATTAACCATAATACCTGTAGAAAATGAAATATCTCTAGATGATGCAAATAGTTACATTGAATTTATAGGAAAAGCATTATCTACAGGGATGCAGCCATATTTTGAAACATACGACATGTCTTTAAGAGAAGAGGTGTTAGATGAACTAGAGGTGACTTTATCTCCCTCCATAACAGCAGGCCAACGCGTGATTGTTGAATCGTTGCTAAAACAATATGCGCCAAAGGCAAAAATAAAGGAGAGTAGTTTATCGCAATGTGTTAAAATGAAATAAGTACAATAGATAACTATTATGCCTGATGTGGGTATTTATGGGCTCAATCAAAATTTAATCGAAGTTATAGAGATGTTTAAAGGTCATCTTGAAATTATAACGCAAGATTATTGGGGTTATCAAGTGGTCGTTGTTGTAGAGGCTGGTTAATTCATGAGCGAAGAAAAATATCCTTGAATGAAAGATATTCAACGAAATATCAAGACATGGCACGCTATTGGGCGAGAGGCAACGCGTTTGGTTAATGCGTTACGCAAGGCTATGCTTGATTTTTGCAAGAAAAAAAGGAAAACACAACACTCCCTCATAATCATGAATCTGATACGGCGAATGGAGTGCAATGTTTTTGCTGTTATTCTACTTGCTAAGTTTTCATTGCAACGAAATGGTAGTGTACATCTGA
Source organism: Paludibacteraceae bacterium (assembly GCA_045614865.1). Lineage (GTDB taxonomy): Bacteria > Bacteroidota > Bacteroidia > Bacteroidales > Paludibacteraceae > Colicola. The sequence continues at coordinate 1,730 of JAZLDS010000012.1, forward strand.
AATTACCTGTTGGATTGTTATTGAGAAATTGTTTCTCTGATTGTATCTTAGGGCTATATGTTTCAAAACTACCTTTAAACGAATTGAAACGATACAAGAAGACCTTGCGGGAGGAATATGTTAAATCATGTTTAGAAATGGAAGAGGTCTATATGGATAAAATTGCAGATCTTCATCTTCCAACCGATGTGTTGGAGAATCTATACACATTGCAACTGGAAGATACATTCTTACCTTATCTATCTATTGATGAAGAATGGGAAGTTGATCAAAGTAAGATTCCTTGGAAAGTAAAAGTATCTGATAAACATATTACAATTAAGCAAATGAAAGAGGCGTTAGTAACCGATCCATCGCTATCGCCGATTGCATGCAAATTATACGCATATTACAAGTATTTCTCTCAGTATGAACATTTTTCAGATAATGGGCATGGAGATAGTTTGGCTGATTTCGGCGAAGATAATGTGTCGTATGAGAAAGCAATAAATGCTCTAGAAGAAGTGGTAGAGTTATTATTGAAAAAAGTGTTTTCCAGTAAGGTGCAATATTTGAAATAGCTGCTTATTCCCTATAGACTAGGATTAAAAGGCGGGTGACCGCCTTTTTTGGTGGAGTGAAGGTTGGTTTAATATAAAAAAATCATGGTTTAATATAAAAAGTTGTGGAATGATTTGGAAAGTCGGAGGAAATGTAGTAATTTTGTAGGCGGGAAAATGAATACTAATCACTGATTTAAACCATAAAACTATGTCTGCTACCTTCTGGATCACAACAATTAGTTCAATTGCCACCGCTTTGATGGCAATAGGTACATTTATTACAATCGTTATTACCATCAAACAAAATAGAGAGGCTCTTCGCGCGAGATTGATTTTTGCTATCGTGTGAAAAGATGATTATGTTTGCTTAAAAGTTGCGAACGTGGGGAATTCTGTTGCTACGAATATCCATTTGATATCATAATAAGATTACACCTATGGCTGACATATCACAACAATGGAAAAATATTTTTGATAAAGATATTCTGAGAGGTAGTGTAAACATCATTGCACTATATATCACAGTGTATGAATTGCTGGAAGATACGATTATATCTAAGCCGAAAGATTTTTATACTGTAGTTGACTTCGATGAGTGTGCGCAGCAGCAATATCAGCGTGAGGTAATTAGCTTATATGATAAAGACGCATGTCCTGGACTTAATACGAAGAGTAGAGAACTGATAGCATCTCTTTTATGGTTCAAAAAATACGATGCCATAAATGATAGCGATATACAAGTATTTGTTGAATCTAGAAAAATGCGAAATCAGGTGACCCATGAAATGCTTAGCACTATCGTAGGTGGAGGAAGTAAGATTGTAGAGCAATTCGCGCGGTTGTATAACTTGTTTTGTAAAATAGAGCGGTGGTGGATAATGGAGCAGGAAGTACCATTCATTGATGAACTCCCCGATGATGCTGAAATTGATGCAAGTGCTGTAATGTCAGGAAACATGGTTGTATTACAAGTGATTGTTGATATATTAATGAATGATAGTAACATTCACTTCAAAGAGGTTTGCAAATCATTGGGTGTTGAGGTAAAGTGATTTAGTTTGAAGCATCTGCTCTTAGAGAATAATTAGTACTAAAATAAGCGGTTGTGACCGCTTTTTGTTGTAAAAAAATAAAGATACTTTGATAATTCGTAAAAAAGTTATATCTTTGCAGAAGAATTATCATCCCCCAATCTCCTCACTTCAATAACATGCATCCCCGCACCCTCTATATCATCGGCAATGGCTTTGATCAGTACCATGGGGCGCAATCGTCCTATTGGGCGTTTCGGCAGTATCTGCTGCAATGTGCTCCAGGGGTAGTGATGGCGTTTGACTTGTATTGGGGACCAGGTACATTATTGAATAGTTTTGAACATCCTCGAGACATTGAGCAATGCCTGCTCTACAATCCCAAGAATTACCCCAGCAGAAATTGGACAGTTGACCATTTGTGGGCTGATTTTGAGCGTTATTTGGCAGACCTAAACCGCGAGAAAGTAATGACATTAGCCGATTGGTATCTGCCAAAGATAGATGAGGATGATGACCGTTTTAGCTATGCGGAGTACTTTTTGCCCATCGATCGTATTAGAGAACAAATCCATTTCACCACTTTCGAGATGCGCTTTCGCTTTCATAAGTGGATAAACACGCTACACTATGCTCGTGGATTTCGTAAAAAGATGCTTCCCTTAGCTCCGAACGCGCTATACTTGAATTTCAATTATACACTCTTCCTCGAAACGGAATACCATATCCCTCGTGAACAGATATGTTATCTACATGGATCACGTCGAGACAAATACGGTAGTTTGGTTTTGGGACATTCGGTAAATCCTGAATTGGCGTATGAGAGGTGGATACATCAACATCAAAACCAGCGGAGATTTCGTCCAAATCTTAAAAACAAAAAAGGTAGATGGTATGCGAATGACCGCTTGACTTATTTAGCATATTTCTTGGAAGATGAGACCAAGGGCAATTGGAGGTTGCCAATACGATATTATGCACAAGAAGCGATACAAGAAGCAATCGAAGGGTATTATGAAAATAGCATGAAAAGAACGCATAGTATCATTGATCAGCACCAATCTTTTTTTGATTCTTTGAAGGATGTTAGGAAGATCGTGATTCTGGGTCATTCATTGTCTGAGGTAGATATGCCATATTTCGATAAGATTGCTAATTCGATTATGAAAGACAGAGTAGAGTGGGAGATTAGTTATCACACTCAAGAGGATATCAATAGGATACACCATTTCTGCAAAAGACTTGGTATTTCGGCTCATACAACCCGGTTGTGATGAGTCTGCGGCGATTCGGCTTGTCCGATTTGTTAAGTTCCTCGGAACTTCTAGATTATCGCTGCTGGTGATGGGAATACCCGTTTTGAAACCATCTGGACTAGTAAAGCATTTATTTGACCGTTCAGAGCTAATGGTTATGAGAACCTTCGGAAGATGGAGGTTCTCTTTTGTTAGAGTACTTGGATATGTTAATTTTGTGATTTTGAGTAATCACAGATGAAAATCGAGGAATGTTTTCGAGAGTTATTTTTGCGGGAAATATTGAGCAGAATAAATTGAAAAACTGCGATATATTTGCATATGTCGCAGTTTTTTTGTATCTTTGCGGAGTAAAATGAAAAATATCAATACAATGATGGAAGACAAAGGTGAAATAGTAATTTACCAAACGCAAGATGGAATAACAAAACTAGATGTCCGTCTTGATGGTGATACGGTGTGGCTATCGCAGGAACAAATGGCACAATTGTTTGAACGAGATAAGTCAGTTATAACGAGACATATATCAAACATATATGCAGAAGGAGAGTTGTCGCGTGAAAGTACAAGTGCAAAAATTGCATTTGTACCTCAGACACGTGAAAGAAGTTATGAACTCACTTATTACAACCTAGATGTTATCATATCTGTAGGCTATCGTGTTAAGAGTCAGCGTGGTGTGCAATTCCGTCAATGGGCTACTAAGCGTATTCATGAATATATTGTCAAGGGGTTCACTTTGGATGATGAACGCCTGAAAGGTCACGGAGGAGGACAATATTGGCGCGAACTGCTACAACGGATTCAAGAGATTCGTACGGATGAACGTATGATTTATCGTCAGGTTTTGGATCTCTATGCTACTGCGCATGACTATGATAAGAACTCGCAAACAGCTCATGAGTTCTTTGCTGCATATCAAAATAAGTTTCATTTTGCTATCCATGGTCATACTGCCAGTGAATTGATTATGGAACGCGCGGATGCCAATCAACCATTCATGGGGCTGACAACTGGTGAGTATCCGACTACGGCTAAAGTGACGGTTGCTAAAAACTATATGACGGATGAGGAACTGGATGCAATGCGGAGCCTGGTTAGCGGTTTCTTTGATTTTGCAGAGATGCAGGCTAAACTACATCAATATATGTATATGTCCGACTATATGGCATTACTGGAAGATTTGATTCGTGTAAACAAACGTCCTGTATTAGCTGGAAAAGGAAAGGTAACGGCAGAACAGGCGAAGGAGCATGCTTTAGATGAACTGAAGAAATTCAAAGATCGCCGCTTATCTCCTGCCGAGGAAGACTATATGGAAGCGATTAGAGAATTGAATCAAAAGGCCAAGAAAGGAATAAAGAAATAGATTGATGAGCGATAAAGAGTTGTTTGGTTCGCATCATCGCAAGTATAATTTTATTTTAGTTATAAACTATGAGTGATAAGGGATGAGTAGAGCGCGGAGCGCCAGTGTAGAGCGTAGAGTGTAGAGTGTTTTTTTAGCGTAGAGGGTAGAGTGTAGAGTGTAGGGTGTAAGGTGTAGGGGTTCTTTTAGTAAAAGTAAATGTTATTACAATGGAAGCAAAGATTTGGGTAAATATTACATTCAATGCGTATGACCAATTGGTGGGGAAGAATGAGTTCTTGACTGAGCTTAAAAGAGAAGGTATAGTAGTTCAGGAACGTGAAAAATGGTATCCTGCAGCGTGTACAGGTCAGGAGATTGATATAATATTAGTGTTAATAAACAATCCAATCGTTCAATATCTGGCTAAAGTAGCAATGGATGGAATGGTATTTGGATTAATGACGCACTATATTCCTAGGTTGTTCGAAGCATTAGGAAAATTAAAGGAGCAGAATCAAGATTTTTCTGTTGAATGTTTGCAATTTGAATTTGATGATATAACGATTAAGATAAAAGACTTATATGACGTAGACTATACCTATTTGCAAGATACGTTCTTTAATATGGGAGAGCATATTGAATCTCTAAACCAGCAGGGAATAAACGATATTAGAGAGATCTCGCTTCCATATGTTAAAAGAGATAAAGATTTTGAAGATAATGGGGAAATATATATGATCGACTGGAATTATGCGAAAGAGATGGATTATTTTTGGAAGATTATATACTCAGATGGATGTATGATTTGCTATTATAATCCGAAAGAAAAGATAATAGTTGAAGCTTAAAGGTATATATGTTAAGTAGAATCAGAGGGATATTGGCCTACCCCTAGCCCCTTCCTAGAAGAAGGGGGGAGATATTCGATGATATAAACGGGTTTATTGAGAAATACGCTAAGTAATCAACACAATTACTGCTGAATGCGATAGTCGTGTGCGTTAAAGAAAAATGGGAGGAGGAGCTGTAAAGAAAGAAAAGTCGCCGTCGATTAACGGCGACTTTGAAAATACTATCGCAAGTTTGCGATATCAGTTACTCAACTTTGGGTGAATTAGTACTTTTTACCTTTTTTGATGTTAGCTATGCTATTCATTGGTTGTAAATTGTTCAAATGATCTGTTCCTCCCAAAGCTTGTGGCTTAGAATGGTCAACATTCCAGCCCATTTCGCTAGTTTTACCATAAGAAGGACGATACATGATGTTCCCGAATATGTCTTTTCTATATAGATCGGGATTTTTTCCTCTTATAGTCTGACCTTTGTCCCAAATTTGCTCAAGTCTTTCTGGTGTAAAATTACTCATAGGCAATTATCCATGTGAGTGAATACATTCACTATTCCCTGATAGCTCAGTCCATCGCCCGCTTCTTTAGTCAGGTGCGATAGAGTCCTGAACCACGCACCCTACTTGTCACTATATAATAATAGCTAAGGAAGTAGGGTTAATGGCACTACAGACAGGACAAAATGCATGCCAAAGCTTTAAAAATGTAAAGGCGACTGCCAATGTGGCAGTGAAGTTGCTCGAAATGGAAATTTTGGCATATGCCTTTGAGATGTAAGTGCGTTGTTGTCAGTGTTTTGCGCTAAAGTTTTGGACAACTTTTGGTGGTTTTGACAGGAAAATGTTGCCCGAAAATTTGGAAAGATGAGTAAAATGTTGTAACTTTGCAAGAAAAATAGGAGGAAAATGAAATAACATTAACTTTAAATTGAAACTCATGTCAAATAAAATTAGGAGAAATGATCCATGTCCATGTGGAAGTGGGATTAAATATAAAAAATGTTGTGGTAATGTTCAAAACACAAAATATCCTTTACATAATAATATAGAAACAACATTAGAGCCTTGTACATTGTCTTTATCTGCTATAGAAAGAGTATCTAACGATGAGTTAGTAATAAAAAAAATGTTAAGAAATGTAGAATTGGTAGAAAATGGACATACTCCAAATGAACTTGAAATTAATATTACAATAGAAGAGTTAGAAAAAATATTTCTAGAGTATGATAAAATACAATTATTAGGTGCTTTAGGACTACATTTGATATATGTAGAGTTTATACGCAAGCAAGATTTGATAGATGAAGAAATAGAGACGATTTTGGAATATGCCATGAGCTTTGCTTTTGCTTGTGACGGTAATTCATCTCTACAACCTACAGATGAAGTTATAAGAAATATGTACACTAAATTATTATTCCTTAAGCGCAACTACAATTATAAAGAACTCTTATATTCTCTACAACAAAAGTCGTCAAGGGATTTATTAAATCACTTAGATTTTATAAATGTTAGGGGAGATGGTTATCCAACCCATATAGAAGAAGTGTTTAATGAGTATTTTTCACAGCATGATGCATTTATTTCAAACCATTATTTTGGTGCTACACTTTCTACTATATGTGGAGTCTTACACAGAGTAGACGAACGAATTATTTGTCGATTATACGACTCTTCAGCGCATGGTGTAAAAGGGGCATATAGCATCTATAATCACTGGCTATTATGGTATGAGCAACACAAAGACGATTGCTTAGAAAATATTCCAGAAGGGTATAATCCTATTATGGGTGGTTTCTTGCGTGATAATCCAGAAATACCTCGCACATCTACAGGTGAGGTATTGCTGCATAATTTCCAAAGTTATGAACAAGCAAATTTAATTTTTAGAATTATTCCCAAAAATGAAGGAGAAAAGGCATTGTTAGATGTATGGTCATCTCAGTTTGGAGATAATGAGGGTTTTATGCAAGGAGACTATAAGGGGTCTATACTTAATTTCACAACGAATGTCCGCCAAAAACCGTTTCTAAACTATAATAATGAGTACTATTGTTTTTCAGTATTGTTACCACATAGAAGAATGTTTGAACTAGCATCAAATCTTTTAAAGATAGATAAACAATATTATCAAAATCATTATTTGGGCAATGCCTATCCTGAATGTCGTGACAATTATGTTGAGCAGAAAGTGTATGAGTTATTTTCTCGCTCGTTTTTAAATATCAAATTTTATAGTTCAGTTCACTATCTAGGGAAAGATGGTGAAATGGATATTTTAGGTGTATCTGATAATGCAATTTATTTGATAGAAGTAAAGGCGTATCAATTAACAGATACTTATAGAGGTGGAACTATAGGTATAGAGAATAAATTGAAAGAATCTGTTGGCGTTGCATCAAGACAATGCCAACGCTCTGAAGATTATATTAAAACATCAACTAATCCAGTATTTACTTCCAACCAAGCCACCATATATATACCGGATAAAACGCTACCGATATATAAAATATGTATTACTTTAGAGCATTATGGTGGGTTAACTTGTAATATGAGAAATCTTGTGGAAATGAATGTCATAAATGAAGACGAACGTAACATATGGATTGTTTCTTTATATGATTTGATGGCTGTCTTGGATAGCATAAATGATGAAACAAAATTAATAGAGTATCTTACTTTGCATAATCAGATCACGACTTCCAATGATGCTATATATAATGATGAAATTGATTTATTAGGTACTTTTCTTACAAATCCTACATTATTAAATGAGCGTCCCTTAACGCTCATTAGTGGATCTGAAATTATTGATGAAAAATATCAAGGTAATAGGGTAAAATGCCAAATTTAATATTATAAACAGAATTATTCTTGTAGGTAATGGCTTAATTGGCTCGGAGAAAATCTAGTAATTTTGTATGGTAGGCGGGAAAGGAGAAAATAATAAGGCAAAATGAGGAAATAATCACAAAATTTCCTCATTTTGCTTGATAGGAGAGGAGTATTTGCCCGTGCAAGCAGAGGGCCTTTTCACGGAGTTTTCTCGAGTAAAAGCAATATCCTACACGCAACTGAGAATTTTCCTTGTGTTTTGAAACAAATATTTGCATATTTTGGTTGTGTTTTGAAACAAATTGCTGCAAAAATATTTGCGTAATTCAAAGATTTTTAGTACCTTTGCAACGCAAAGGACTTAACATTAAGTAAAATAAGAACAACCATATGGCAAAACAACTACAAATACGCAATTCAACCGCCGAGTTCCTTATCTTTCAAGCAGAAGATAAGGCACAAGGCGTACAAGTGTACTACCAAGACGAAATGATCTGGGCTACACAAGAAGCCATCGCAACACTTTTCGATAAAGGACGCTCAACGATTACAGAACACCTGAAAAATATTTTTGAGACAGGAGAATTAGATCAAAATTCAGTATGTCGGAAATTCCGACGAACTGCCTCTGATGGCAAGAATTATGAAACGCAGTTCTACAACCTTGATGCTATCATCTCTGTAGGCTATCGTGTTAATTCTCGCCGAGCTACACAATTCCGTCAATGGTGTACAGCTGTGCTTCGTCAGTTTGCTATTCGTGGTTACATCATTGACCGCAAACGAATGGAAAATGGGGCGTTTATTAGCGAAGATTATTTTGAATATTTACTTGCAGAAATTCGCGAGATTCGCCTCTCCGAGCGCCGCTTCTATCAGAAGATAACAGACATCTATGCTACTGCTATAGATTACAATCCGAATGCGCCTACCACACAAGAGTTCTTTGCTAAAGTGCAAAATAAGATGCACTACGCAGTACATGGGCATACCGCAGCAGAACTAATCTTAGAACGAGCTAATGCGGAGAAAGAACATATGGGATTGACTACATGGGAACATGCTCCCAAAGGAAAAATTCTCAAACCGGATGTGAGCGTGGCGAAGAATTATCTCAAAGAGATAGAGCTGGAATCTATGGGGCGTATCGTGAATGGTTTCTTAGAGGTTGCAGAAGATATGGCTAAACGACATATCCCGATGACAATGGAGGATTGGGCAAAGCGTATTGACAAATTCTTAGATACTACCGAACGCCCTATTCTGACAGGGGCAGGTAGTGTGACTGTCGAACAAGCGAAAGAGCATGCAGAGACGGAGTTCGAGAAGTACCGCATTATTCAAGATCGCATCTTTGAATCTGACTTTGATCATTTTTCTTTACCAACATTGCCGTTTGAGAAAGAGTGAGGCGTAGGCAGCGGAACTGCTGGTTTAGGCGATTGGCGATAGGGGCAGCAGAGCTGCCAGTGTAGAGTGTAAAGCGTAGAGTGTAGAGTGTAGGTAGTTTGGCGTAGAGCGTATGCTAGTATAGAACGTCATAAATTAAGACAAAATTGCATTAAAAATGTGTATGAGAATATGGAATAATATTAAAGATTGGCTTTTGAGAAAGAAAGTTAACGTACAAGAGATGCGACGTGCCACAAGACGAAATAAATTGCATAAGCATGTGTTAGGCAATAATAAGGAGTTATTGTCACCTACGATAATATCGCCAGAAAATACAGAAAAGACCAATCGATATCGTTATAATCTAGTCAAAGAATTGCGAAATGCGATTGATAGTAATAATTGTTACAATATTGCTATCACCGGTGTATATGGTTCAGGCAAAAGTTCGATTATACAAACATATTTAGCAGAAATGCCATCCTACTATAAGGTATCCAAGGTATTGACATTGTCTTTATCAAATTTCATGGATGAAGCACCCGAAGGAAAAGAACTTGTTGCTTATGAAAAGACAATTGAGAGTAAATTATTTCAGCATATTCTTTTTAAAGCTAATGAGGATAGAACTACACAATCACATTATAAGAAAATATCCAATATCTCCGTAAAAAGAGCTTTTGTGACAACAGTATTCTTTATTTTTGCTATTTTGTCTTTCTTCGTCGTGTTTTATCCCCAGCATATATTATCTATTAAATATGTGAACGATGTCTATAATTGGATGCATTCATTAGAAATATATAGGTGGGTACACGGAGCTGTATATTTGAGTGCGATAACTTACATGTTATACGTGTTGATTCGAAGTACTATTTATATATACGCAGGGTAAGAAAAATACAAATAAAATGGGTTGAAGTTGAACAATTAAAGGTAAATTTTGAAGAGAATTCAAAAACTCCATTTAATGAACTATTAGATGAAATATTGTATTTCTTTAGAGCTGGATGTTATGAAGTTGTAATATTTGAGGATTTAGATCGAATAGCGAATCCAGAACAATTATTTCTGAAACTTAGAGAAATAAATCTCCTCTTAAATGAATCCGATTACTATAAGCGAAACAATAAAAGTATTAAGTTTGTATATGCTATACGTGATGATTTGTTTGAGAGCGACATTCGGACGAAGTGCTTTGACTATATTATTCCTGTTGTCCCAATTGTAGATAAATACAATGCGGGAGACTATATGATTAAGCATTATGGGAATACTATCATGAAATCAATAGGCACTCGTAATTTGAATGTACTTGGCTTGTTTATCCGCGATAAAAGGGAATTGAATAATATCGTCAATGAGTATGCGATGAGTTATGATGCTTTTATCAATGACACTACATCGCCTAATAAATTATTAGCTATCTTGGTGTATAAGAATGCCTATCCAAAGGATTATGCAGCAACTTATAAAAAAGAGGGTTGCTTGCATGCTATCTTCGATTCAGAGAATAAGAAGGAATTTTATGAGCAAGTAATTGTAGATATCCTGAAGATAGAAAAGGATATAGAGGACGAGATAAAGAGGTTATATGGGGTAATCGCGAAGTATAGAGGTGAAATCCTAAATGTGCTGAAGAATGCACATATCACGCGTATACGTTATAAAGGAGAGGATTATCCAATAGATGATTTCCTAACAGATGATTCACTGTACACAGCTTTTGTAAACAACAAAATAGAGAGTTTCAAGGATGCGTACAATGTATGGCACTCTTATAAAAAAATAGCAGAGAAAGTAAATTCTACAGAGGATGTGATAGGTGTATTAAATAAGAATGTTGCTAAGATAGCAAAGCTCCAGCAAGATCAGCATGAATTGCGTCTAAAAATGTATAAAAAGAGAACAGCAAAGATAAGTGCATTAATAAAAGAACAGGACTCTACAAAAGTACTTGATAAGATTAAGAAAGTATGTGCTGTATCTTATAAGAACGAGAAATTGACTGTGGAGCAACAAGAGCAACATGCGAAATTAATGTTGACGTTTTTGAGAGAGGGATTTATCGCAGAAGATTACGCAACGTATATGTCTCTGACGTATGAGGGGGCACTGACAGATAATGATTTCAAATTTGTGCATGCGGTATTGCAGGATATAGCATTGGACTATGATCAACCGATAAACAATTGCAATGCTGTAATTCAGCACTTGAACAGCGATGATTACCAAAAACGGAGTATTTTGAATGACACGTTAATAGATAGTCTTTTGGTAATGAAGGATAATATCAACTTGCGAGATGTAATAGAGGTGGCACGTAAGGATTTCGATTTTATTTTGCATTATGAGGTAAAGAGTAAACAAAGGACTAAATTTTTGCAGAAACTATTTGATAACTGGAAAGGCGTGGTATCGGATATTGCAGCAATTACAAATGAAGCCCAAAAGTGCGATAGCATGCTCCGCTTGTATTGGGAATGGGTTCCAAGGGATGTGGCATTGGAAGAAACGGAAAAGGAGTATTTGGGAGAAAGATATGACTTCGTTTGTCAAAATATTTCTAAGTTTACACTGAATAAGGTAGAATTGTTTCTAAAGCATCATTCATTGAAGTTTGCTCAGTTATTACCACCGGATGAGCATACTCAAGTATTGTTCGATTATGTAACGAAGAATTGTCATTTTGCAATTAATATTGAGAATCTTCGCATCATATACGGAGAAAAATTTGATGAATCTGCATATACGCAGATATATATGGGTAAGAAGGAGATACTTGAATATGTATTGCCAGAGTTTAATGCGTTGCTTGATAAGATACCAGATACATCTATTCATGAGGAATCAGATGTTATCATAAAGTTGATAAACAACAAAGATTTAGACTTTGACTCGCTATTAGATTATATAATAAAGCAAGAGAAACAAATAGATTTAAATAATGTTGACGATACATATTTGATGCCCCTAATAGAACAGACCGATAAAGTACGTCCAACTTGGGAAAATGTAAACAGAGCATATACTATAGTAGATGCAGCTGATGATAAGATTGTTGCACAATTCGTCAAAAGGAATATTGATGAGTTTGTGCTTGCTAAATGTGAGGTAGAGAAAGCATATGAAATAGAGAAGATGCTACTCCTTGAAACTAATGAGTTTGAGGATGATGAATATAACAAAATAGCGGCATGTTTTATAGCACAAATGAGTCAGACAGAATTGGAAAAAACAGGAGTGTCTGATGAGCATATGCGAGTTCTGATTAGTAATGGATTGTTACTATTTAATGTTGACATGTTTGACTACATAGAGGCTAATTACTCAATGCAGATTTTGGCAACTTATGTGATTGCTAATTATGCAGCGTTTGTGGTAGATGAAGATATCGTTCCGCGGGACAGCAATGCACTCGGAATAGAAATCCTAAATTCAACATTGAGTCTTAATGAGAAAAGGCTGTATATTGAGAAATATCCATTTGCAGGAGACGGAGAGATGGCTGAAGAGTATGCGGGATCATACTGTTTCTATAGCAATGAGATAGGAGATTATGAGAATATTAATATGGAAGCTTTGATTGATGCGATGGGAATGATAGGAGAAGGGGAAGTGAATTGGAGATTGAAGATGTCTATCATCAATCAGATAAATCGAACGCTTGAATATAATCAGGACCGAGAAACGCAGCTGTTGAATACGTTGGGAGATCCGTATGACAAGTTGAGTAATTATGGGTATCATACTCCAAAGTTTGATAATAATCAGGAAAATAATGAACTATTGGAATATTTGAAAGAAAATCACCCATTTGTGTCGGATGTAAGACTTACAATTTGGAATAAATTGAAAGTGACATTTAGACATAAAGGAGAAGTGTAAAGCAACAGAGATAACTCTCACAACCATCGCAGTAATGCGGTGGTTGTGTGCTTTTGAAAGAAATTTCTCGTAATAATTTGGAGGGTTCGATTTTTTGCCATATCTTTGCAGCGAAATTGAGTAACGGCACAAAATGATATTTGCCTATAGACTCAATAAAAACGATTAATAACACAAAATCTTAACGTTATGAAAAATTTAATAATCTCTCCCAATAGCGTGTATGCCACGCAAACAAATCCTGAAGTCATTCAAGGACGAATCCGCAACATTGAGGCCCGCAGACCAATGTTGATAGGAAGTAATGTGTATTACGAAGACTACTGCAAACAAGTGTATGATCTGTTGGAACAGGAATATATTCCAGGTTACACTGTCGTAGAAACCTACAAGCAGAGACTCAAATCTTGTCGTGATTATGTTACGATGAATATGGAGGCGTCGAGAATTCTATGGGATTTGCAGTGGTCAATGAGAAATGCAATTCCCATTGACAAACTTCCACAAGTCCATCCAATTTTATCTGTAACTCGTGATGAACTGATAAAAGGTTTTTGCAAGTCAACGCATAATAATACAATTGAGCTTATTGGTAATGTAGTATCTTTGGTCTTTAAGGTAAAAGACTTGAGTGATATTGGTTATGCCTTTTCTTACTATTGTACCCTCGTTGATGCGCTTAGTATGAACCAGCAGTATGAAAACGAACGCCGTCTCCTTGCTTGGGCTAAAGCGCAACGAGGATATGCCTTTTTCGCTTTTATACCAACTTTAGTAGGTGGTGCGGTGACTATAGCGCATCTTGTAGATGAAGCAACTGCGCTGAAAGATATTGAGGAATGGGAAAAGAGACAAGGAGAGTAACTACCAATATTCTTTGTAAAATAGTTTGTCTTAGAAAATCCCTCTGGCCCCTCTGTCTTACAAGCAGAGGCGGCTTGTTTATAGTAACCTCACCCCTCCGCCATCTCCTCGGCGAGGGTGTTGAGGGCGTTGCACTCGGCGCGGGTGATGCGGCGAGAGAAGCCGCATTCACCTTCTTGCTGCGAGAGGAGTAATAAATGCCCTGCAGAGCAGGCATCAAACAGCACACCAGATGGTTTGTAGCACTCTGTCAGTATATCAGTCGTTAACTGAATTACCGGATGCCCCTCAGCCAACGCTACCGCCCGCACCTGCTGCTCGTACTCGCTGATAAATGCGCCTACCAGCGCTTTTCCCTGGCGAGCGGCGAGAATACAACCGTTCATATACGCTCGCCGCTCGGCCTCCGAGAAACGACGGCGGACATGCACTGCGTGCATTGGCCGCTGGAGTATGCCTAACTCGCCTTTGGCGTCAAAGACCTGCGCACCAACCCGCACACCTCTGTGTAGGCGGAAGAACCGCCCACTATGCCTGCGCATCCATAAACGGCGCGGGTTGTCCTGCACATAGTCGATCATGCGCTGCAACTGCCCCGGTCCACGCAGTGGACGATCGTGGTAGCCCTTCTCCCATAAAGGGGAGAGGGTGGGGAGAGGTTTTGTCGGCATGTACGCCGACGCTTTAACACCACCGGGGGGCTGTCTAGTAGGCAGCGTATATGCTGCCTCTATCATTCTATGATAGGCTTGAGTACACCCGGTCATGAAACCACAGAGCACCTGCCCGAGACTGATGTCCATGTTTTCCTTGATGAAGATGATGCCGTGGAAATGGTCCGGCATCAGTTGGCTGGTGATGAGCTGGATGTCTCGGCGGCATTCGCGGCCGATGCGGAGCGACTTCTGTGCTGCCCGCTCTTTGTGAAAAGAGGGGATATCATACCAGCAGCGCAGAACGGCTCTACCTAACTCCGTGGGGCGGATATGGGCCTGTGCGGCAGTATCGCCGCATAGCTCGCCCAATAAGGGGCGGCGATGCTCTGTACAGAGCGTGACGAGATAGATACCTCGTGCGCTATAGTTCCTGCCTGGGTATCTATGATGAGTGAGAGGTATCTGGCGGTTGTCTGACATGTTTTCTACTGTTTTTCCCTATTCCGCTGCAAAATTACTATATCAAACTGCTAAAACTTGTCAGTATGCAAGAAAAAATACCAAAAAACTTGCATATTTTGTATATTTTTTATACCTTTACACCCCGAAACAGGAGATGAATAAATAATGATAGGCTATTGCAGGCACTTTATTTATATAAGGCATCTAAATAATTGCTTATAAAACCTGACGGTGAGCCGACGGTAAACCGACAGACAGCTGACGGTCGAAGCAATGATTACCGAATGATTAGTATAACAATATAAAGACATGGCAAAAGTAGGAACAATAAATCCGGTGGATTACATCAAGGGCAAGTTAGGAGGCACTGACTCTGGCTATTTTTATGTGCGGAATGGTAAGCAATTCTATCGCACGCGTGAGGAAAACTATCAGCAGAACCAATCGCCGCGTCAAAAATGGAATTCAGCTGCTTTTGCCTATGCACACAAGCAACTTCGTGCTATTGAATCAGACGACACTCAAACTACCCAAATGAATACGGATTACGAAATGGCCAAGCATATCGCTCCAAACGGAAAGTCGTACTCCACCGCCCACGCTTGGAAGTTCA
The DNA here is from genome assembly GCA_045614865.1 of Paludibacteraceae bacterium. GTDB lineage: Bacteria > Bacteroidota > Bacteroidia > Bacteroidales > Paludibacteraceae > Colicola. Next base: position 17,467 of record JAZLDS010000012.1, read on the forward strand.
ATTGCCTTATCCACGAATACAAGCAAGCCAATCCATTTGAACAATTTCAGGGATAACGGAATATATCGAAAATTGACACCAATTGACAACTTAATTGACACTTTTTGTCGTAAAATACACCCCCAATAATTTTCTATAATTCCAGTATCTACATCAACGAGCGCACGCATATCGACACCGTCTATCTGACGCGCACAGAGTGGCGCGAACGGTGGCACACTCAAATAGTATATGACACTATTCGCAATACCGAGTATATCACACAAACTATTGAATCTCCACCTCAGCGCTATGTCCCTAAGTTTTATAAACATTGTACTACATATTTTTGGTGTATCGTAGTTTTATTTCTCTTGTATATAGTTTTCCGTTTAACTAAATCAAAATTGTTAATTTGATTTAAGAGGAAGAATGGCGGCAACCCTAACGAACCAAGTGAGTTCTTTGTTGCAAGCCAATTCTGACGAGGTGTACAGCAGCCCTGTGGGCTGTTTAAGGAGTTTTAGTGGTTGTAGTGGTTTTAAAGGTGCGGTTGAGGGGGGTGAGGTGACTAGTAAAATTCTACTTTATACGGCGGTAGAGTCTATACTCATGTTTTATTCACACAGGATGGCTAATCAGCTGTCCTGTGTTTTAGTATTGTATTACATCTTTAGTACAGTCGTTTTTTGTTTAAAATCTTCAATCCAATCCAATATTTTGATGATTTTCGCTCCAAATTCACACTTTTTTCCACAAAATATCAAAGATATTTCTTATCTCACATACGTTCGAACGATCAATTTTATAAAAAAAATATAAAATTCTTGTGTATATCAAAAAAAATGACTACCTTTGTCGCGTAAATAACTTTAAAGATATGCTTAAAGTAAGTATTGTAATACCACTATACAACAAAGCACAGTCTATTCGCCAAACGATTGATTGTATCCAAAATCAAACTTATCAAAGCTGGGAGATAGTGATTGTAGATGGATACAGCAAGGATGGTTCGCTTGAGATAGTAGAAGAGATGGCGAAGCAGGATGATCGTATCCATATCTTTATGCAAGAGAATAGACGAGGCGTAACGCCAGCACGCAATGAGAGCGTGGAACATGCCCAAAATGAGCATATCGTTTTTATGGATGCGGATGATTATTGGGAACCTGCATATCTTGAGAAATTGGTTGCTTTGATAAATGACTATCCAACATGTGGAATTTGGGGAGTAAGATATGGTACTATGGTTGGAGAGAAAAAATATCCAAATCCATCAAAAACTTACAGGGGTATGCTTCCAGAATCTCCATGGAAAGAGTGGGGATGCCCTTACTGGACGAGTGCTACTGCTATATCCAAAACCGCATTTAATATGGTTGGAGGATTTGATAATAGGATAATTTACGGAGAGGATATTGACCTATGGTATCGCATAATGCTGAATGCTCCTGCAGCAATAGATACAACAAAAGTGTTGTCGTACTATCGAGTTGATGCAGAAAATAGAGCATGCAATCATACTTTTCCGCTGAAATTGCACATTCCGTACTATATTGAGAAATATGCAGAATACCGCAAACAAAATATAGAGTTCAGAAAATTCTTTGATTTGCAAATCCTCTACCGTTTATATCCATATTGTTTTGAGAAGGAATATAAGCAAGATGTAAAGCGAATAATCGGTCAAATAGATTTTACTCTGCAAAAGAAAAGTATGAAACTCCGTTTTTGTTTTCCTAGAATCTACAAACTATATACTCGTTTGAAGGGAAACAAGGAGTCTAAATTAGAAATGTACGAAGGTGGATGCTGAATAAAGTTTAGTGAACGCTACGCTATAGTTTAGTGTTTAAAGAGTAAAAAAAAGAGAAAATAGCTTCGCGGTTGGCGAAGCTATTATTGTATGCTAGCATTACAACTCTAGATTAAGCAAATATATCATCCAAAACTTTGTTAAGAGCGTTTGCTTCGTTTGTAGGGATTAGAAACGACTGTTTTACTCCTGCGTTGGTTCCGGCTTCAATATCACGCTTGGAATCGCCAATCATGTACGATTGACTCATGTCGATATTCCAATCTTTAGCCGCTTGTAGAAGCATTCCTGGAGCAGGTTTACGGCAATCACATTTGATTTTGTATTCCTTTCTCTCCTCTGGGTAACCGCTATCAGGATGATGAGGACAGAAATATAGTGCATTAATGTATGCGCGTTCGTGACCAAGGAGAGTTTCTATCTTCATGTGGATTTGTTCGAGTTCCTCAAACGAGCATAGATTGCGAGCTATCACAGGTTGATTGGTAACAACGATAGCAAGATAACCTTTTTGGTTTATGCGTCGAATTGCTTCTGCTGCACCAGGAACCAAAGAAACCTGATTGATGTCATGGAGTAAATCAACTTCACGATTAATTACACCGTCGCGATCTAAAAATATTGCTGGACGAGAATAACTTCGATTCAATCTAGCAACTTTGCCACTCACTACATCGTCGCATACGGTATAATAACGATCGGGAGTACCCATATCTTTGATGTATTCCGCGCTTATGTAGCCATAGAGATTCATACCGCTTTGTATGCAGCGTGGCAACACATGCTTCTCGATATGGCATTTAACGCCTTCCTCGATACTATTGAGAATTTTAGGAGAGAAGATAAATAACGCAGCATTTACCATATTGTGCGAGATAAAACCTTCGTTATGAGGTTTGTTGTAGAAACAGCGCACTTTACCATTGGGATCTACATCTACAATGTCTGAGTCGTATGGGTGGTCGTTAGGATGCAAAAATAGGGTAGCATCTGCTTGTTTAGATTGATGGAACTGCAGCATATGTAGCAAGTCAAAGTCCATCACGGTATCCCCATAGAAAACAAAGAAATCTTCGGTTAACTGATCTTTCAACAATCCGAGTGCACCAGCAGTACCAAGTGGAGCGGTCTCATGAAAATAATCAATTTTCACGCCCCATTTCTGACCGTCTTGAAAGTAGGATTCTATCTGATCTCCTAAATAACCAATTATGAATAGGAAATCAGTAAAGCCATATCGCTTGGCTAATTCTACTTGGTATTCGATGATAGGTTTTCCGGCAATGGGTATCATTGCCTTAGGTATTTCACTATTGATAGATGCAATACGAGTACCTTGACCGCCAGCTATGATAACTACTTTCATTACTCGTTTGTATAGATGATTTTACTGCCGTAATTTTCAAAACCAAATGGAAGTTCGATATAATTACTCATTTGTCGGCGGAAACTTTCTTGGCGCTCCTCTGGTACATAGAATAATACGAAACCTGCACCTCCTGCACCTAATAACTTACCACCTAATGCACCTGCTTGCAATCCGGTGTTGTATAGATCATCAATCACTAGATTACTGATACCGTTAGAAATAGATTTTTTTAGTAACCAACCCTCATGAAGGATTCTACCAAAATCATCGATATTGTTATTCTCCAACACTTGCTTTAATTCGTATGCCATCTCAACCATTTTGCCTATCACTTGTCTCTTGCTGAGGTTTTGCATCTCTTTGTTTTGCTCTTTTAAGAGTGCACTAGCAGAGTGGGTTGTTCCTGTATAATACATCAACAGGTTGCGATCCAATTGAAGTTTGGTAGCAGGATTCATGATTATCTTCTCTACATTTACTGAATGATCAGGATTAAAACGGATGAAATTCAATCCACCGTATGCTGCAGCGTATTGATCTTGTTTACCAATGGGGTCTCCTAATCTCTCAATTTCTATTTCACAAGCTTTAGCAGCAAGGTACTCTGGGGAAACTGCTTCGAGTTTGTATGCATGTAATACATTAAGCAGACTCACAGTAAATGCGCTACTACTACCCAAACCCGTACCTGCAGGAACATCAGCCATAGATGATATGTCTATTCCGTGTATATCAAGCAATTGCATACATTCTCTAAAGAGTGGATGTTGAATTTCGCTATTGTTATTAATAAGCTCAGTTTTAGAGTATTTAAGTAGCGATTGGTTAGGGTAAAAATATTTATGTACAGCTAGATATATGTACTTATCAATGGTCGTGCTGAGTACAGCGCCTTCTGATTCTTGATAGTAACTAGGAAGATCGCTTCCTCCTCCTGCAAAGGAGATTCTTAGTGGTGTTCGAGAGATAATCATCGTTGTTTTTGCTTAATTTTTCGCAAAAGTAGTGTTTTTTTTTGATATATCAAAATTTTTTTGTAATTTTGCGCGAATTTATAAATAAAATGCGATGACTATGGATTATACACAACAAATAACCAAGTACTTTGAATTAGAAAAGCAGATTATTGATGGCATCAATAAAAGTGATTTGTCACAGGTGATGAACATCTTGGAGCAAGCTCGAAAAGATGGACGTCAAGTGTTTGTTATGGGAAATGGTGGTAGCGCAGCTACCGCATCTCATTATTGCTGTGATTTCAATAAAGGCATATCTATGGGGAAAGAAAAACGCTATAAGATGATATGCTTGAGCGATAATGTGCCCACTATGATGGCTTATGCCAATGATTTGAGTTATGGCGATGTGTTTTTAGGGCCACTGCAAAATTTTTATAATGAAGGCGATGTGGTATTAGGTATTAGTGGATCTGGTAATAGCAGTAATGTGGTAAAAGCATTAGAGTGGGCGAACGAACATGGCGCAGTAACGATCGCGTTTACAGGCTACGATGGTGGTAAGATGAAGCAGATAGCTCAATATGGGGTGCATATACCTGTGAATGATATGCAAATAACTGAAGATCTGCACATGATGCTGGACCATTGCATAATGAAGATTCTTTCGTCGAATTGTGGGTGTTAATATGAAACTCAGTATAATTGTACCTATATACAATGTGGCCCCCTATCTGCGTAAATGCGTGGATAGTTTGCTAGCGCAAGATATTATTGACTATGAAATAATCTTAGTTGACGATGGTAGTACTGACGATTCGGGCGTTATTGCGGACGAAATCGTTAGGGAGACAATGGGCAATGGTCCAAAACTGAGCGTGATTCACCAGCCGAACGCTGGTTTATCCGAGGCACGAAATACAGGTATAAATGCTGCATTGGGAGAGTATGTGTGCTTTGTTGATAGCGATGATTATTGGGAGGAGAATGTGCTGGGTGCATTGATACAGCAAGTAGAACGTGAGAAATTGGATGTATTGAGATTTGACTATCAAAATGTACGGCAAAAAGCAAATGGGGAATATGAGGTATTCCAGCCTAATAAATATCCTCATCCGGTAGACATGCGATGTGATATAGTGGATGGGGAAACTTACTTGAATGAACGAATGGGGTACGATTGTTATGCTGTACAATTCATAGTGCATCGTGAAATAGTATGCAAGTTTTTACATGGAATCCATGCAGAAGATATAGAATGGTTGCCACGTATGATGTTAACTGCTACAAGAGTAAATGCAACATCGTTAATGGTGTATAATTATCTTGTACGTCTTGGTAGCATTACAAATACGGGAGGTGTCAAGAATAAGATGCGAAGAAATATTGAAGATTGTTTGTTAGTTATCCAAAAGCTTTCCTTTTTAGAAGAAAAATACCCAAATTGTCAATGGCTAGAGAGAATGATTAGTACTATAGTATCTAATGTCTTGAAAACCATTGCATTATCATTTAATGATGAACAAAATAAGTATATACGTCGTTTGCAAGATAAGAATGTTTTTCCATTAATTATTGCCAATCAAGGGAGGACTTTTGTATTTCGTGCTCGGATAATTAATATTTTTGGGGCGCGGATATATTGTACTTTGATTCGATTATACTATTTTTTAAAGGAAACAAGAAGATAATTAATCAATACTTAAAATTTTTTCTTAATGAGCAAAAATATCTTACATCTTATGGGTATGGATTCTACTAAATATGGTGGAATAGAGCGGTATAATATTGAATTGGCAGATCAACTTCGCAAGAAGGGATATCATAGCGTGTTTGTATACGAATCATATCCACTAGTACAACAATTTGCAGATGATATTTATACAGTAGGAGCAGAATTAGTGGTTATTAATTCGCGACAAAACATATGGAAATTTTGTAAGGAGATATGGAAACTATATAAACAATATGACTTTTGTACAATCCATGCACATTTTACGAAAGCGAGATTTTATGCGTTGCCATTAGCTGTGGTATATGGGATAAAAAATAGATTGTACACAATCCACAGTACAATGGAACCTTTGCATAAAATAAAATTTCATACGAGGTTATGGTACTGGTGGATAAATAAGAGATGTCGAGTTGTTGCTGTAAGTAAGCAAATTGAACATGTATCAAGATTAAATTGGCCAAATGCAATAATAAGAAACTTGTATCTGGGAATAAAAGAGTGTAGTGGAGACAAAGTTATTGCAAGGAAAGAATTGAATATACATCCAAATAAAATGGTCATATTGACCATTGCAAATTTTAATTATATCAAAGGGCTTGATGTCTTATGCCAAGCAGTAAAAATATTGGCGGATACAAATAAGATGGTAGATGTAGAGGTGTATATTGTAGGACAACCTCAAGATGATAGAGATGAATTACAAAAGCAAATACGGCAATTAGGTTTAGAAACTTACATTCATATGGAGGGAATAAAGAACAATATCTCGACTTATTTGCATGCATCTGATATTTATGTACAAACTTCTCGGTATGAAGGTCTGCCTCTAGCATTAATGGAAGCTACCTCTGTAGGACTTCCAATCGTGGCAACTAAAGTGGGAGGAATTCCTGAAATTGCCCTGCAGAAAAGAAATTCGTTATTGTTTACCTCAGAAGATTATCAAATGTTAGCAGATAATTTAGCATTGTTGCTGCATGATAATGATTTACGCATAAGGTACGGTAATGAAAGTAAATTAGTTTATAAAGAGTCTTTTTGTTTAAAAGACAATGTAGCAAAACTGATTAATCATTACAACTTATAGTCATGATCCCCAAGATAATACATTACTGCTGGTTTGGAAAAGGCGCAATGCCCGAGTTGGTGGAGCGATGCGTAGCATCGTGGAAAATGCATATGCCTGATTGGGAATACCGCTTGTGGTCAGAAGACAATTTTGATATTCCTTCTGCACCTCAATATGTCCGTGAGGCCTATGCTGCGAAGAAATATGCGTTTGTCAGTGACTATGTACGTTTGTGGGCGCTGGAGCAAGAAGGTGGAGTTTATCTTGATACCGATGTGGAAGTGTTGTGCTCTTTTGATACATTGCTTGGTGATACTGCATTTATTGGATTAGAGGAATCTCTGGCACTATTGCCTGGTACATGCGTCATGGGCTGCGAGGTTAACTGCAAGTGGGTGAAAGATATGTTAGCGACCTATGAGAATGCTACATTTTTGAAGGAAGACAGTTCGCTAGATTTGACAACGAATGTGCAGCGATTAGGCGCTAAGATGATAGAGGGTGGCTTGCTGCATGAGCGCAAAATACAATATCTACCGCAATGGGGATTGCGCGTATATACGCATGACTATTTCTCGCCTATTACATCTACACGAGTAATGCGGAAATCTAAGAATACCTATTGTATCCACCGATTTGCTGGTAGCTGGGTAGATGGTAAACGCAGTACATGGCGCAACTGGTGGATTATCAGAGAGGGAATAAACTTATTGGTGCAGATAAAAAGAAAAATAGTGCATAAATAATAATATTATGTCACAAACGAACACTACAAATACAGAAACGAATACGCAACCTTCTGCGCAAACGATAGCGTGGCAACGCTATATGCTTAAGCGAGAGCACTCGCTTCCCGATTGGCTAATAAAAAACTCCATAGTTTTCTTTTTGATATCCTTGTTGGTTTGTTGGTTAGCGTGGGGACATGTACCCCAATATGATTTGGTATTAACAACAATCATATCTGTGGTTCTGTTCTTCTACGTGGGAAAATCGATGTCTAATCAATTTGGTCTATTGGGAGAGAAGACCTTTCTGCGGTCGTTATTTACAGTCGGATTTGTTGTGCGAATACTATGGGTACTATATATGTTCTTTGTATTTAATCCGCGATATTATAGCTCACGACATGGTGATGGTGCAGATACAGATTGGTTCATGGGGTTTGGTAAATATCTCTCAGAATGGATCAGTGGCAATTCGATGTATACACTTGCTGAAATTATTGATATCAATATGTCTGCAATTGATGACGTAGCGTATCCGATGATATTGGGTATAGAATACCTATTAACAGGAGGCGTGAGTGATGTGTTGATACCGTATATCGTAAAATCTATTCTTGGTGCTTGTTGTGCGATCTATGCATATCGCATCGCTAAGCGACATTTTGGCGAAGGTGCAGCACGTATAGCAGCGATCTTTGTCTGCTTAAATCCCAATATCATCTATTGGTGTGGTACCATGATGAAAGAGGCAGAAATGGTGTTCTTCTGTTGTTTGGCATTAGATAAATTCGATGAAGCATTATCAATAAATAGCCAGTTGACGATTAAAGCGCTTCTGCCAGGAATCTTATCTGGTTTTGTATTGCTATTCATGCGTACTACTTTGGGCTTAGCCTTATTTGGCGCAGTAATGGTGCATATCATATTAACTGATAAGCGAATAATTTCCGTGGAAAAAAAGGTTGCAATGGGTGTCTTGATGGTGTTAGTCTTGTCTGTCGCTGTTGGAGACCACCTGATGGAACAATCTAAAGGCTATCTCGCAAAAGCACAATCAGACTATCAGCAAAGAAATATGGAATTCCGCTCTACGCGTGTAGGTGGCAATAGCTTTGCCAAATATGCATCTGCCTCAGTGTTCGCCCCATTGATCTTTACATTACCATTCCCAACTTTCAATCAAGCTTACGAAGCACAGTTGTTACAAGTGCAATTATCTGGAGGATACTTTATCAAGAATATTTTATCCTTCTTTGTTATCATTGTATTGGTGCAATTTTTGCTGACTGGTGAATGGCGGAAGCATGTACTGCTAATTGGGTATACATGTGGCTATCTGGTGGTGTTGATGTTTAGTGGATTTGCCCAATCGGGCCGCTTCCATATGCCTATTTGGCCAATGTTGATGATTTTTGCGGCCTATGGCTTGCAACTCGCCAAAACAGATAAGAAAATGCGCAAGTGGTTTACATATGTCCTTTTTGCAGAAGTATTTATCTGTTTGGCTTGGAACTGGTTTAAACTCGCAGGACGTGGAATGATTTAGGGCGCGGTGCTAAATCATTAGGTAATTGCTAAATTGTACAAAAAGATAAAGAAATGAAAATATTAATTATAGGTCGATACAAGCCACAATTCCCACAAAACTTGCTTCCATTCGTATTGGAACAAGGTGAATCATTGCGTCAATTAGGTCTAGACATCGAATATATGCCGGTACGTGGTAACTATTTCCTAGCAGTTCGTGACCTCAAACGCAAAATACGCGAGTGTCAGCCCGACATTGTACACGCGCATTTTGGCCTATCTGCCATCACAGCAGAGCTGCAATCACTCGTACCCGTAGTGACTACCTTCCACAACGGCGAGACTCTCAACTGGCATGTCAACCTCATGACCTCGCTCTTCTCGCTACGCGCTAAACATGTTGTATATGTGGCGCAACATATACACGATCTAGTATATTTCAAAGCCAAGAACCATTCTATCATTCCTTGCGGTGTGAATATGGATGACTGTCACATCATCGACCAAACTGCTGCTCGTCAGCAATTGGGCTTTGAAGATGGTGTCAAATACATCCTCTTTGGTGGTGGATTTGACAACCTACGCAAGAACTACGCCATCCTTCGTGATGCAGTAGAGCGCATAGAGCAAGCACCATGGGTGCCAGTCAAGGGTGGGGAACGATGTGGCAATATTGTATGTCTCGAGATGAAAGGCTTGAGCCGTGCCGAATGTGTATTACGAATGAATGCCAGCGACCTATTTGCCCTACCATCGCACTCGGAAGGCTCACCACAAGCCCTCAAAGAGGCCATGGCATGTAATTGCCCGATACTTGCGACAGACATAGCTGATGTGCGCACCTTGCTTGGTGATTTGCAAGGACACTATATTCTACGTAATCCACGCAAGACCCACGAGCGTTGGGATGCGGATGCGAAGAGTCTCCAAGAGATGACAGAACTATTACAAAAGGCATTGCAGTTCACTGGTCGCACCAATGGTCGTGACCGCGTCATAGAAATGGACCTTAGCAACGAGCAAGTCGCTAAGCGACTAATTGCGATTTACCAATCGCTAGTTTGATTTTGAACAAAAATACGGGCTCTATGAGCCCTACATAAATAATTAAAAATCAATGAAACATATTTTTGTTTTTAGTCAGAAGAATGCGTACCGCATTGGTGACTAAAACCCAAAAATGAACTATAAACAAAGAAATAGTTATTTTGTTTTGCATACCTAAGCAGTGTCCTGCTTCTTCTATGCAAAAATAAAATATGACCCTAGATTTTTGAATTTTTATATAGCGTAGTGTAACGAAGCGTATTTATGTTAAAGAAAATTATGACACAACTTCTCACATACCCTGACATCGACCCACAGAATGGCAAGCGCTCATTGATCGCTCCCCTACGCCACTTGGTTCCAAACCCCAGAGGCGTACGAGTTCTATGCGGCTGTTAGTGGTATGCAGGCGTTTGCCTATGGAGTGGCAGAAGTTGAGTGTAGGGTGTAGAGTGTTGGGTGTAGAAATTAAATGAGATAAATTATGAATAAGTATTCTTACAAAAACCTGAATGTGTATCAAGATGCGAAGGGATTGGTAGTGGATGTGTATCAATTGTTAAAAACATTCCCAACCGAGGAGAAATTTGCACTATGTGACCAGATTCGTCGTGCTGTAATCTCTATAACCTCCAATATCGCAGAAGGGATGAATCGAATCTCTGATAAAGAAAAAGCACACTTTTTAGGATTTGCATATGCATCTATGATGGAAGTTGATAGTCTATTAGATGTATCTGTCGATTTAGGATATATAACCAAAGAATAATATAGTGTAATAGAAGAAAAAATAGATGGTATAGCAAGACAACTTTCTGCTTTACGATCAAAATATAAGGAATAATAACATGCGTAGTGTGTAACGCGTAGAAATAGTATCCCTGCCTCTACACCCTACGCTCTATACTTGATACCCTACACAAAAAAACTAAAAATATTTGCATAATTCAAAGAATTATTGTACCTTTGCAGACTAAAATAACAATATTAATATAAGTAAGTATGGAATTAAATGAATTTGTAGCTCACTTCGCTGAGCAATTTGAAGACACCGATGCAAGTGTATTCACCCCAGAAACAAAATTTCGTGAATTAGAAGAGTGGTCTTCTTTATTGGCTTTGAGCATTATCGCGATGGTGTCTGAAGAGAATGATGTGGCTTTGAAAGGTAACGAGATGAAAGCTGCTAATACCATTGAAGAATTGTTTGAAATCGTTAAAGCAAAACAATAATGGCTTTTCTTGAGGTAAAAAATGTCCGTATAGCAGGCTTATCTGCGGGTGTTCCGAAGGATATCGTCAAGAATGAGGGCGATGCAGTTCAGTCTGCTGATTATGATGCGGTTGCCTTTGTTGAAACAACAGGTGTTGCACAACGCCGAGCTTCAAATACATTGACTGCTTCAGATTTGGCATTTTTTGCTGCTGATCAGTTGTTGTTAGATTTACAATGGGATAAAAGTGAGGTAGATGCATTAATCTTTGTAACTCAATTCCCAGACTATCATTTGCCTGCAACTTCATGTATTCTACAAAATCGTTTAGGATTGAGCAAGGATTGTTACACTCTTGATATCTCATTAGGTTGTAGTGGTTGGGTATATGGACTTAGTACTGCTGCTGCTTTAATGCAATCTGGTTGCTTCAAAAAAGTCCTATTATTAACGGGTGATGGAAGAAGGTTTGCTGATATCAGTTTGGATCCGCTATTTGGACATGCAGTATGTGCAACGGCGTTAGAATATCAAGAAGGAGTGGATAATATTCAGTTCCATTTTGGTACGGATGGTAGTGGATTTGATGCTATAATTATTCCTGATGGGTGTGCGCGTAAACAAATAACAACCGATTCTTTTAATGAGGAGGTTATTGAAGCGAAAGTGTATAATAAGTTGATGATACGAATGAATGGAATAGATGTCTTTTCATTTGCTATATCTACAGCACCCAAATCTGTCAAGAAATTGGCAGATCATTTTGGTTTTGATTACCAAGATGCGGACTATTATGTGTTTCATCAAGCAAATATGAAAATAAACAAGATGATTCAAAAGAAGTTGAAGCTTGATGATGAAAAAGTTGCATATTCGTTACATGATTTTGGTAATACATCATCTGCATCTATTCCTATTACTATTGTTACACAATTGAAGAACCAACTAAAAGATAAGTCAACTAAATTCATCTGTGGTGGGTTTGGAGTTGGATTATCTTGGGGGTCTGTTCGCTTTACAACTGATGAACATTTAGTGATTTCTGAATTAGTGGAAGTTAATAACGATCAAATTGATACAGTGCATGTCGTATAATCCATTTACATTAGAGGGCAAAACAATCTTGATTACTGGTGCATCATCAGGTATTGGTCGTGCCACAGCTATTGAGTGTTCCAAGTTAGGCGCAAAATGTGTTATTACTGGTCGCAATGAAGAGCGCTTAAATGAAACTCTTTCTAAAATGGAAGGTGAAGGGCATGAGATATTTGTAGCTGATATGGCAAGCGAGAATGATATCAATGCATTAGTAGCATCATTACCAAAATTAGATGGTTTGGTGAATAATGCAGGCTATCAAGAGTTTGCACCAGTATCTTTTATTAAAAAAGAAAAATTAGACTCAATATTGTCTATAAATACGACTGCGCCAATTATTTTAACTCAAAAAGTTTTAAAAGCAAAAAAAATAAGCAAGGAGGCTTCTGTCGTTTTTACAAGTTCATTAGCAGGAGTAGGACTAGGAACTCCTGGAAATGCTATGTATGCTGCTTCTAAAGGGGCGATAAGTTCATATATACATGTAGCAGCATTAGAGTTAGCTAGTAAAAAGATTCGTGTTAATGCGGTGTGCCCTGGAATGGTAGAGACAAAGATAATGGCTGATAGTGCAGTATCGAGTGATGATTTACAAAAAGATATGCAAGCATACCCACTTGGTCGTTATGGTAAACCAGAAGAAATAGCGTGGTCTATTATATATTTATTAAGTGATGCTTCTGCTTGGGTAACAGGTACCAATATGATAATAGACGGAGGATTATTAGTAAAATGAGTGCGTACATAAAAGCAATATCGTATTATACACCAAATCAAATACTGACTAATGAAGATTTGGTGCGTGAGTTTCCAGAATGGACAGTCGAGAAGGTAGCTAGTAAAGTAGGTATCCATCAACGGCATATCGCTTCCGTAAATGAAACAGCAGGTGATATGGCTTTGCTGGCTGCTGAGAAACTATTTGCAGAGCATAAGATAGAGCGAAATGATGTAGATTTCGTATTGCTTTGTACGCAAAGTCCAGATTATTTCTTGCCATCTACTGCTTGTGTGCTACAAGATAAATTAGGTTTACGTCAAGATATTGGTGCATTTGATTTTAATCTAGGTTGTTCCGGTTTTGTCTATGGGTTATCTGTAGCAAAAGGATTAATCGCAGCTGGAATTGCGAAAAATGTTCTATTGATAACATCAGAAACATATACAAAATATCTCCATCCTAAGGATAAGGGCAACCGTACTATTTTTGGCGATGCAGCATCTGCTACTATAATTTCTACTACAGGATATGCTGAGATTGGAGATTTTGTGTTGGGTACGGATGGCGCTGGCTATGAACAGCTTATTGTAAGAACTGGTGCAAAAAGAGCCCCCAAAAAGATGAATGATCTTCATTATGATGATAATGGAAATCCGATATCGTCTGATTATCTCTTCATGAATGGTCCAGATATATTTACTTTTACTATTGAACGAGTACCAAAGATGATACAAGATTTGTTAAATAAAAGTAATTTAACGAAAGAAGATATTACACTTTTTGTCCCTCATCAAGCAAATTTCTATATTCTTGAATTTTTACGCAAAAAGATGAAGATAGAAAAAGAGAAATTTTACATTAATCTCTCAGAATTTGGAAACACAGTTTCCTCCACGATACCTATTGCGCTTTATGACGCAAGTAAAAATAATAAACTGCGTGGGAATATTGTGTTAGCAGGATTTGGAGTAGGATTGAGTTGGGCTGGTGTCATTTTAATATGTAATGAAAATGAGTAAATATTCGAGCAAAAATTGGGATACGATACTTAGTGCTAAAGAAATTGAATATGGAGCACAAACTAGGACATTCCGTCAAAATATAAAAAAAGTATGGAATACGATTCTGGCACGTATAGCCTATAGATGCCCATCCAATACGTTACGCATAAAACTACATCGTATGCGTGGTTGTCATATAGGAGATAATTGTTATATAGGTCAGTATTGTATACTTGATAATCTTGCACCGGATTATATTTTTATAGAAGATAATGCAAATGTTAATGCGGACTGTATGATATTAACTCATTTTAATCCAGCTCCACGTTTTAGTGACATTTTTGCTGCTGAGATTCGTCCTGTTATAATCAAAGAGGAAGCGATGATTGCTGTTAGGTGTACAATTATGCCAGGAGTAACTATTGGAAAATTTGCTATAGTTAGTGCTGGTATAGTTGTTGATAAAGATGTACCAGACTATAATATGTTGACTATGAAATCAACACCAAAATACATTAATCTAAAAAAAATATTAACTGACAAATAGTTCTTATGAGGATCGTTGTGCAATTGTCTCATCCAGCGCATTTTCATCTATACAAAAATGCAATCAAGAACTGGCAAGACCATGGTCATCAGGTACATGTGCTGATAAAGACTAAGGATATCTTGGAAGAACTTTGTCAGAACAGTCAAATTCCTTATCATAATATTCTGCCTATTGCCCACCGCAAAAACAAAATAGGTGTACTCTGGGATATGGTGGTGCGCGATTGGAAGATCATGTGCTTTAGTTTTAAAAACAAAATAAATTTACTTACAGGTTCCACGCCTGAAGTAGCACATGTGTCCAAATTATTAGGATTATATTCTGTCAACACAGGAGAAGATGATGCAGATGTTGTACCTTTATTTGGTAAAATAGCTGGACCATTTTTAAAATGTTTGCTTATTCCAAATGTATGTAATGTTGGTAATTGCGAATGTAGTGCCGTTCATTATCCTTCCTACCACGAACTGGCATACCTTCATCCTAATCATTTTACGGCAGATAAGTCCGTTGTAGATGGATATGGCATAGATACTAGCAAACCATATTTTATCTTGCGTTTTGCATCGCTAAACGCACATCACGACGATGGTATCAAGGGTATCAATACCGAAGTGGCACAGCAATTGGTGGATATCCTATCGCCTCACGGACAGATTTATATCACATCCGAGCGCGAACTAGAATCACAATTCGAACCCTACCGCATTCGCATCAATCCACTAGATATGCACCACGTCATGGCCTTCGCTTCGCTCTATATCGGCGATAGCCAAACCATGGCGGCTGAAGCAGGCGTACTCGGCACACCATTCGTCCGCTTCAACGATTTCGTGGGTAGGATAGGGTACCTCCGCGAACTAGAAGATGTCTATCAACTCGGATATGGCATCCATGCCACTCCTCTCACTCCTGACAGTCCAATCCGCCGTGCCGACGGCTCCACACAACCAAGTGGAGTAGAACAGTTGTATGCCACTGTCCGCGAGTTAGTAGCAATGCCAGCAGAGGAGCGCCATGAACTATTCCATGCCCGCCGTGAGCAAATGCTAGCTGACAAAATCGACTACGCGAAATATCTTACCTGGTTCATCGAAAACTACCCACAGTCAGCCAAACAAACCAAAGAAAATCAATCGTCCGCCGACTTCTGGGCGCAGTTCAAATAATCCCCATCAAATAAGGCAGCACTAAAAGCTGCCTTATTTATTTCTTGTCTATCCCTCTTCTATCCCCCGTTTTTTTCCTCGTCTGATTTCCGTATCCCCTTCTTAACTTTGTTTGTTTTTCTCCACCCACTGTCTCTCTTCAGCTTGTATCTTTTTTGCTTGTATTTCCTATTATTAATATAAAAAAAGATACAAGTAGATTCTACGACAATGATGGTATTTATAACGACAATGAGCGTCAATTAAGATGACAATTATTGATAATTTCTTTTTATAACAAAAATAATCACAATAGATTAATTTACTATTCCTGGGAGCGGAGTTGAGACCAGAGGGCTAGGCCATCAGAGGAAAGGCGATAGGCTTGTTCTGGAGAATTGGGTGACGAGGGGATAGTCATAACAAGATAGCCCTTAGCAATAGCAGGTTTGAGGTAATTATTGATAAAGTTACACCGACTGCTTTGCTTCAAACCCAAATAGGCAATAATCTGACGACGAGGCATAGTCTGATCGCCAATGGCTAAGATGAGTTTGTGAATACGCTCTTGCGCTTTATCTACTGGCGCTTGTATAACACTCGATGGTAACGCTTCTGAGGATGTTACCAATGCCTCGTCTTCCATCAGTTCTATATAGAAACTCATGGGACGAAAACCATCGTTGCAACTAATCATTGCACTCATGGGGTTCTGCATCCAACCATCGAAAAAAGAACCCTCTCCACGAGATAGCGACTCCACGAACTCCCTCATAGAGGACCAAGCAGAAGCACACATACCCTCTGGACATTGTCCATCCATGGAAACCCATTCTTGCCCTTGTACTACAGAACATGGGTGCTGAATAGGATTCTCATATTTTCTCATCAAATCGCGATAAACCGTCTGACGAACAGCCCTAATACGAACCTTAGCCATAACTCATTTGAGAATTTTCTGCAAAGGTACGTAATTTTGTATAATCTTGCAATAGCTTGTATCTTTTTTCTGAAAAAAACGACAAAAGATACAACAAAAAAAGATACAAGTAGATTCTACGACAATGGAGACAATGCAATGAAAAAGAAATTGATTATCATTATCTTTACACAGATCCTATTATAAGACAACTAAGACAATTAACGTCAACTTGTTGTTAATTAATGTCAATTCAAAGATTATATATCGTTTTGGACTAAAAGAGCGACATGTCGCTGGTAACCCAAAACAATATTAATTAATTCCTAAATGAAGCAAATCTTTTGTTTTGCCCGCTAATGCAACGGGTTGCATTCTTTTGGGTAACAACAAAATATGTTCTAGAATGGTCAATTAGGGCGACAATAATGACATGGAACGAGGTATGGTGAGGTGAGAAAAAAATGATATGAGACATAAAAAAACATAACTGACATTCAATCAGGAGAATACAGCTGAAAATAACATGTGAAACACATAGAAAATGTAACAATATTGTTGCATTTGGGGGGTAAAATGACCGAGGTAAACAACAATATTGTTATTTTTTGACAGATAAAAGAATTCATATTACCTTTGCAGCGGTTTTTTGGGAAGATAAACTAGCAAGCAATAAAGTGAGAGCTTGCCATCTAACCAATCAACCATGCAACACGATGTTGCCATTAAACCCTAACCAAACCAAAATTTATTATTAACACACCCAAACACAACACAACTATGTTGCTCCATCACGTTCACCCCGCTGCGAAACGATGGGTTCACACGCAGCACAATCTCAGACGGATGATATGCATCAAATGTAGAAAACATCCAATCATCCTGAAGATCTACCAAGCTACTACCATGTGGCTGTTCCGCGCGATGGTTATGATCGTTATTCTGATCTCATTGGCACTACTGGTGGCAGAGATCATGTCCGTTGCACTACCGCCAGATGCATGGAAAATACTACTGCTACTGCTACCATTCCTGGCATACGTGTACCTGATTGCATGGCTCAATGGAGAGTGGGACGATAAGAGGCATCTGGTATATGTGGAACCTGTGATCAATATTCTGCTGCTATTGGTTTTTCTGCTGCTGATAGCCGCCTATGTGCAACATGTCGTCTTCGGTGAAAAGAGCCTAGAGGCCTATCTGGAAGTGGCGGGAACGGCGTTCGTGGTGCTCATGGCTACGTGTCTTGTGGCTGTGGTGGAGAGAAAGAAATGATGGGGGATGAGCTGAATGTTGAAAGACAGAGGAAAGTGTGAAAACGACAATTCGTGTCAATTACTAACGACAATGAACGTCAATTTTTATATTAATTTTCTTGGTTTATTTTTACGACAATTAGTGTCAATTAATGTCAATTTCTTTTTTCTTGAATTGTCCACATCGTTGGTATAAATTGTCTACATTGTTGATTATTATGTTTCTTTTACGACAATTAGTGTCAATTATGCATCTATTTAAATCTATTTTCTTTGATCTTGAATTAACAATAATTGTTGGCTTAAAATTAACAATAATTGTTGATAATATTAATCCCTTGATATGTTTACGACAATTAATGTCAATTAAGTGTCAATTGGTGTCAATTTCTTTTTTAACGACAATTAGTGACAATTATATCCAACAATTATAATCAATTTCTTTTTTCTTGAATTGTCCACATTGTTGGTATAAAATTGTCCACATTGTTGGTAGCATATTCTTTTACGACAATTAGTGACAATTACATCCAACAATTATAATCAATTTCTTTTTTTGAAACAAAAATACGGCACTTTGTGCCTACAAAAATATTTAAAAATCAATGGTCATATTTTGTTGTTTGCTCATAATGGGCAACTCGTTGCCGGTTGAGCAATAACAAAAATTTTGAAGGAATAACGATGACAATTATTTTTTTTACGACAATTAAAATCGTACTGCGAAGCGATCGTTCAAGCGTATGCGAGATAAGAATTACATCCAACAATTAGAATCAATTATTTTATACTTGAATTGTCTTAATAATAATTGTCTTGATTGTCTCTTCATGGGATCATTGTAAAAGACTTTAGCATAGGAGATAAAGAATAAACCATACACCAAGGTGCCTTGCGAGCTTCGACGCTTGTTGTACCTTCGAGGGCACCGGTCTCACAAATAGGATTTGCTCAACCACCTCGAAAGTACAGTCGCTAGATGCAGGACATACTTCAGATCGCTCAAAATATTTGCAAAAAAAACGTTAACACTTATCATATCCTATCGCCATCCATATACAAGCAAGCTTCCTATGAATGGCAATAGGTCTATGAGATAGATTAATCTATCTTTTTTTGCAAATATTTCTCACTTTACTTGCGTATGTGCATTTTTTGTTGTACCTTTGCAGCGAATATGGCTTTTTATAAAATAAAAAGGAGGTTATCATGAATACAGGAGGAAAAATAGCAGCAGTATTGACTACATTGGCCGTTGTGGCAGTGGCACTGTTCGTATATGTGAAGTTCTTCTTTGTTTACAGCCAAGGCGTGAACGAAGGAGATATCAACTATTTTCAATACGAAGGATTCATCTTCAAAACCTATGAGGGAAAGATGATCCAAACTGGATACAACTCACGTAACTCCAATGCGACTATCCAATCGAATGAGTTTAAGTTCTCCGTAGAGGACGAACAAGTGGCTAAGCAAATAGAAAGCAACTCTAGCCGACAAATCAAACTGCATTGGAAACGCTATCTGGGCACATTGCCATGGCGAGGAAAAAGCCAATATGTGGTGGACTCCGTGGTCTATGTACACCCACTGCATCAACCTGTACTACCTACAGCGGAAGATCCGCTGATGATCCCCGTAGAGTAAGTCAGGCAGGGGACGGTGATCGAAATAAAAACGAAAGAGCCGACACCAACAGAATACACAAAGAAACAGACAAGAACAAAAGATATGCTAACAAAACCAGAAGAGAATCTGATCAAGATTTATGAAAATTCGTTTCGCAAGAATTGGGCACTGGAAGCAGTGACCGACTACGGAACAACCAATACCTTGACCTATGCGCAGCTGGCAGAGCGTGTGGCGAAGTTGCATCTGCTGTTCCAACAAGCTGGCATTGAAGAAGGCGATAAAGTGGCAGTGATGGGTAAGAACAATGCCAACTGGGTAACCACCTTCTTGGCTGCCGTGACCTATGGCGCCGTGATCGTGCCTATCCTACAAGATTTCAAAGCTAATGATGCCATCCATATCATCAACCATTCAGAGTCTAAATTGCTCTTTATCACCGACCTTATCTGGGAGAACATCGATGCAGAGCAAGTACCTGGACTGAAAGCAGTACTATCGCTCAATAGCCTAGATATGATCATCAGCCGTCTGCCTATGGAGCAAGCGGTGGACAAGATGAGCATCGAGCAGCTGTTTGCCGAGAAATACCCTAACGGCTTTAGCCAAGACGATGTGGTGTATATCGAGCGCAGCAATGCTGAGTTGGCATCAATCAACTATACCTCCGGTACGACCGGCTTTAGCAAAGGCGTGATGACCCCAGCTAATGCGTTGGCAGGAAACATCGTGTTTGGTTTGCAGAGCCAATTGGTCTATCCAGGTTGTCGCCACGTGGCATTCCTGCCCCTGGCGCACGCCTACGGATGTGCGTTTGACTTCCTAGCCTGTTTGGCAGCAGGTGGACACAGCTACCTGATTGGTCGTACACCATCGGCGAAGATCCTCCTGAAGGCTTTTGCCGAAGTGAGACCTACGGTGATCCTATCGGTGCCATTGATATTGGAGAAGATCTACAAGAAGATGATTCAGCCACAGATATCCAAGGCTCCAGTGAGCTGGGTGCTGAAGATGCCATTGCTGGATCAGGTGGTGCTGGGCAAGATTCGCGAGACACTGATAAATGCTTTTGGCGGGGAGTTCTCGCAGATCATCATTGGTGGTGCCCCATTGAACGCCGAAGTGGAAGCGTTCTTGCGCCGAATAAAATTCCCAATCACGATCGGTTATGGTATGACAGAGACTGCTCCGCTGATCAGCTTCACTCCATGGCAGGAGTTTCGCAGTCAGTCCTGCGGTCAGGTGCTGAAAGGATTGATGGAGGCGCGTATTGATCGTCCAGACGCCAACGGAGTGGGTGAGATCCAAGTGCGTGGAGAGCACGTGATGGCTGGATACTACAAGAACGAACACGCTACTGCTGAGTCGTTTACGGAAGACGGATGGTTGCGCACCGGTGATCTAGGAACGATAGACGAGGATGGCTTCATCTATATCAAAGGACGTTGCAAGACGATGTTGCTGGGTCCTAGCGGACAAAACATCTACCCAGAAGAGATCGAAGCTAAGATCAATAACATGCCATACGTGCTAGAGTCGCTGGTACTCCAGAAAGATGATACACGCTTGGTGGCATTGGTTTGTCCTGATTTTGAGGCAGTGGATGCCGCACACCTCACGCAAGAACAGCTGGAGGCCGTGATGGAGGAGAACCGCAAACTGGTGAATGCCGAACTGGCGGCGTATGAGCAGATCAATGTGATCAAACTCTATACCCACGAGTTTGAGAAGACCCCAAAGAAGAGTATTAAGCGCTTCTTGTATGAAGCGTAAGATGTGAGCAGAGCGAAGCAATGAACCTGTGTATTGATCAAGGAAATTCGAGGACAAAGGTGGCGCTATTCAAGGATGGCGTGATCGTGAAGAACCTGCTGTATCGCTCCTTTACATCGGTGGATGTAGAGCGATTGTTCTCTTTGTATCCGATCACGAACAGTATCGTGTCGTCGGTGGCGAACATGGAGCCAGCAGTGATCAATGCGCTGCATCGATTGTCGAAGACGTTCGTGCTCTTTGATCACCTGACCCCACTGCCGATAACCAACTGCTATCGGACGCCAGAGACCCTGGGACATGATCGCATAGCGGCAGCCATAGGTGCTTCGCACCTCTGTCCAAACACCAACCTGCTGATCGTGGATGCCGGTTCGGCCGTGACCTACGACTTTGTATCGGCTGAGCATGGCTACCTAGGCGGTAACATAGCACCGGGCATCAAGATGCGACTGACAGCGCTGAACCAGATGACCAAGCGATTGCCTAAGGTGGAGGTGGAACCGGATGCATTGACCCCACTGTTTGGAAAAAACACCCAGGAGGCTATCGCAGCCGGTGTGGTAAGAGGACTGGTGTTTGAAGTGAAAGGGTATATGCGCCAGCTAAAAGAGCAGAAAATAAGCTTCAAGACCTATGTGACAGGCGGACATGCACCTTATATATTAAATGCAATGAAACATCGCGAAGTGGTGGGAGAACCACATCTGGTGCTGATAGGGTTGAATTGTATTTTAGAGTTGAGAGTTGAATGTTTAAAGTAGAAAGGCTAGAAATATAGTGAAAAGAATTGTATCGTTATTAACCGTACTGATGATGGTAGTAGGTGTGTGGGCACAGAATGCTACCTCGTCGCCATCATCTCGTTTTGGATATGGAGAGCTGAATAGCAACTTGCCCAATGCCTACCGCGCCATGGGTGGAGTAGGCGTAGGTATGCGCTCCAACAAGGTGATCAACCCTGCCCAGCCCGCATCCTATACCGCATGTGATTCGCTGACGTTTATGTTTGATATCGCAGGCTCCTTCCTCTACACCAATTATGGGGATGCCAACGGCCAAACCAATAAGGTGAATGGTAACCTGGAATATATCACTATGCAGTTTCCATTATGGCGCAGATACGTGGCCATGTCGGTGGGTGTGAACCCATATTCTGCTGTAGGATACGGCTTTACATTGGCGGACAGCATCAACTCGGATTACTATTTCGCAAAGAGCTATCGTGGCGAAGGCGGTTTTACGCAAGTATATGGCGGTCTGAGCGTGAATATATGCGACTGGGTAGCATTGGGCGTGAATGCCTATTATATGTTTGGTGATATCGAACAAACTCGCGGTTTGACCTTCACGGATGCTTCGATGGACTCGGTAAGACAAGTGGAGACATTGAAGGCTAGTAGTCTGCGTTTGCGCTATGGTATGCAGGTATTTCACACCTTTGGCAACCATTCTCTGAGTTTGGGTGGTGTGTTCGAGAGCAAGCAGCCTTTCTCCCGCATGAACTATCAACAGATAGAGACCACGACCAACGATACGGTGGCAATGCAAAGTAACGGATTCGAGATGCCGATGATGTACGGCGTAGGCTTGAGCTACGGATGGAACAACCGCCTGGTATTGGGATTGGATTATATGTGCCAAGACTGGTCGAACGTGTTGTACTTCGGCGAGAAGAACGTTCTGAAGACGCGCCATCGCTATGCTGTGGGTGCGGAGTATCGCAATGACCCTACAAGCCGCAGATATGTGGATGCTATCTACTGGCGCATGGGTGCGCATTATACTACGGCATATACCGACCGCTATAACCAAGCGGAGATAGGTGTGTCGGTGGGTATTGGTTTCCCACTGAAGACTATAGGCACCGTGATCAACACTACCTTGGAATATGGACGACGCGGCATGACCAGCGAGGTGCTCAGCGAGAACTACCTGCGCTTTGTGATCAATGCTTCGATCTCTGAACACTGGTTCTTCAAGAGAAAGTTGTAGGGATAGATGGACTAGATAGACTAGATAAAGATAATTAACAATATAAAAAAAAACAGAAAACATGAAGAAGGTATTATTAATGGTTTTGTGCGTGGCTATTCCAATGGTAGGCTTTGCACAAAAGAAGAAAAAGAAAGGTGAGGAGCCAGTGGTAGAGACTCCTGCAGTAGTAACATTGTCTGACGAAGAGTGCATGACCAATCTTTCGCTCTTCCACGAGTCTGTAAAGAATGGTCAATATGAGGAGGCATACGGCTCATGGTTGCCAGTGTACCAAACTCGTCCAGACTTCAACAAAGCTATCTACACCGATGGCGCTAAGATCTTGGATTATCGTTACCAACAAGCCACCGATGCAGCTGTTCGCAATGCATTGCGTGACTCAATCATGCAATTGCACGACGATCGTATCAAGTACTTCGACGAGGCTAAGTACCCAGATACATACGTATTGGGTGTGAAGGCAATGGATTATTTGACCTATTTCCCTGAAGATGAGTTGGCTATGCCAGCTTATGGATGGTTGAAGGAGTCAGTAACCGCATTGGGTGCGAAGTCACAAATCACCGTGTTGCGCAAGTTGGTAGAGGTGAGCTACAATATCTACAAATCTAACCCAGATCAATATGGTGAGCAATTCTTGGCTGACTACCAAATGGCAGCAGCCGCGTTGGATCAGATAGCAGCCGCAGGTGGCAAGAACGCTGATCATGCTACAAGCCAAAAGGCATACGTGGATCGTCTGTATGCAGCTTCTGGTGCTGCAGACTGCGGTCAGATGGATGCGATGTACGCAAGTGTAGTAAACGAGAGTGCTAATGATATCGAGAAATTGGGTTCTATCATGAAGCTTTATCGCCGTTTGGGTTGCACCGAGAGCGATGTATATTTCACCGCTGCTGAGCATGCACACAAATTGCAACCTACGAGTGAGTCTGCTGCTGGTTGCGCACAAATGTGCATCAAGAAAGAGGATTATGCAGGTGCTATCGAGTACTACAAACAAGCTCTCTCATTGGTAACCGATATGGAGGACAAAGCAGATTACCTCTACCGCATGGCCAATGTATATGTAGCAATGAAGAACTACCAACAAGGTGCAAGCTACGCACAACAAGCCTTAGATATCAACGCTGAGGACGGACGTTGCTACTTGCTGATGGGTATCTGCTACGCTAGTGCGAAGATCTATGACGATCCAATCTTGGCTCGCTCTGTGTTCTGGGTAGCATGCGATATGTTCCGCAAGGCAAAGACTGTGGATGCATCTTGCACCAGCGACGCTAACAAGCTGATCGCTACCTACAGCCAATACTTCCCAAGCAAGGAGGATGTATTCTTCCACCGTGATCTCAACGAGGGTCAAGCGTTCCGCGTAGGTGGATGGATTGGCAAGACTACTACATGTCGTTCTAAAGCTGAGTAAGTAGTTGCGTGTCAAAGAATTACACGAATAAATCATCTATTAAGAGAATCATGCAAGTGGTTCTCTTGATGTTGATTATCGTGTTGATAGGTTGCAAACGTAGGGATGTACGTTTGCGCACAGATGCCATCGTAGATCGGGCATCTGTACCGGTGCTGGAGGCTAGTGATGTGACCACGATCATCTCCGATTCGGGTATCATTCGCTACCGCATCAAAGCACAATCATGGAAGATCTACGACAAAGCCGATACACCCTATTGGGATTTTCAGGAGGGTATTTATCTGGAGAAATTCAATACGGATCTCGAGGCAGATGCCACGGTAGAAGCCGATTATGCGCACTACAACGAGACCGAACAGCTATGGACATTGCGTGGCAATGTCAAAGCAGTCAATCTAGAGGGCGAACGATTTGAGACCCCGATGCTCTATTGGGATCAACGAAAAGAGTCCATCTACTCGGACTCTTCTATTGTTATTACGCGCGATGCATCTATCATCAAGGGCGTTGGTTTTCGCTCCAATCAGTCCCTGACGCGCTATACGATTCTGCGCCCTACGGGCATTATTCCAGTAAAAGAATAAGACAGCTCTATCGGTGATCCGAAGAGCCGGAGGGGTAGGTGGCTATTCCTCTTCGCTGAGTATCTCCCATTCGTAGAGACGCTGCTCCATTTCGCGCTTGATATGATCGTAGCGCTGGAAGTTCTCGGTGGTTTGGTGAGCAACATCCGCCAATAGCGTCTCCATCTCCTGTTGTTCTTGTTCGAGTTTGGCAATGGCCGCTTCGATGTCGGCTATCTGCTTCTCCTTCTTTCGACGAGCAGCAGCTGCTGCTTTCTGCGCCGCATAATCGAGCTTAGCAGCACTCTCGCCCTCTGAACTCTTAACTTCTTGACCTCCTGAAGATTTTCTCTCCAACTCCTGCAGGTTATCAATGCGTTTGCTGCGTAGGAAATCGTAGATACCTCCTAGATGCTCCTTCACCTGTCCGCCCCCGAACTCATAGACCTTATCTACCAGTCCGTCTAGGAAATCGCGGTCGTGGCTCACGCAGATGACCGTGCCATTGAACTCTTTAAGGGCTGCTTTTAGGACGTCCTTGGACTGCATATCGAGGTGGTTGGTAGGCTCGTCGAGGATCAGCAGGTTGCATGGCTCGAGCAGAAGACGAATCATGGCTAGACGGCTTCGCTCGCCACCTGATAGCACTTTGACCTTCTTCTCAGAGGCCTCTCCGCCGAACATAAAGGCTCCTAGTATATTGCGTATTTGGGTGCGTATATCGCCTACTGCTACATTGTCAATCGTTTGAAAAACAGTTAGTTCGCCGTCCAACAAGGCCGCTTGGTTCTGGGCAAAATACCCGATCTTGACGTTGTGTCCAATCTTAAGTGTACCCATGTAGTCCAGTTGTCCCATGATACAGCGCACTAGGGTGGTTTTGCCCTCGCCGTTCTTACCAACGAAGGCTACTTTCTCGCCACGTCGGATGGTGAATCGGGCATTCTGGAAGACCATGTGATCCCCAAAATCTTTGCGCAAGTCTTCTACTATCACGGGGAAGTCGCCACTGCGTGGCGCAGGTGGGAAGCGCAGGCTGAGTCTGGAGTTGTCCTCGATATCGACCTCTAGTCGTTCGAGCTTCTCCAATTGTTTGATGCGGGATTGCACCTGCACAGCTTTGGTGGCCTTATAGCGGAAACGCTCAATAAACTCCTCGGTCTCCTGGATCATCTTCTGCTGGTTGAGGTAGGCTCGCACCTGTTGCTCGTGGCGTTCCTGGCGAAGCACCTTGAACTGGGTGTAAGGTACATGGTAGTCGTAGATACGTCCTAGGGTGATCTCTATGGTACGTGTGGTGACATTATCGAGGAAAGCGCGGTCGTGGCTGACCAGTACGAGGGCGCTACCGTTGGTCTTGAGGAACTCTTCGAGCCACTGAATAGACTCGATATCGAGGTGGTTGGTAGGCTCGTCCAAGAGCAGCAGATCAGGGTGCTGCAATAGTATCTTAGCCAGTTCGATACGCATACGCCATCCGCCGGAGAACTCAGAACAAGGGCGATCGAAATCCTGGCGCTGGAAACCCAGACCGATGATGGTTCGATCCATCTCTGCGATGAATCGAGCTTCATCGCTTGTGGCCTCATCGCCAGTACGCTTGATAGCCGACATGACATCCTCGCGCAGCGTCTTGCCATCCACGTGCATCATTACCTGAGGAAGGTAGCCAATCGTGATATCTCCCATCTTGGATATACGTCCGCTAGTGGGAGTCTCTACGCCTGCCAGAAGGCGGAGTAGCGTGGTCTTGCCAGCACCGTTCTTGCCTACTAGCGCCACGCGATCACGTGGATTGATGAGAAAAGTGATGTCGTCCAGGATGGGACGCGATGAATATTCTATGCTGAGATGTTCTACAGAAACCATGAGATTATATGCTGTGAAAAGCTTGAAACATTATTACATACGGAGTTTGAATCCGGCAAAGAGGGTGTCGAGTTTGAAGTGCCATACCGAAGCCATCTCTCCTGCCATACAGAATCCACACACGCGGCATTGTTCGGTACCATATCCAAGGCATAATCCACGTGTGCCTTCGGTATAGATGAAATTGGTGACGAAGCACTCTTTGCCCAGCTCTATTTCTCCTAAGGCATTGCGCTTCATGAGTTTAAGTCCGGATAGGGAGTTCATGATAGGGTAGCCCTTCTTCTTGTATGCTATGACTTTGTCGATGATCTCCACCTTCTTCTCTGTAGGTAGCATGAGATATTCTGTTCCAGGATAAGGCGTATGGAAATTGATGGATATCTGCTCAATGGCAGGGTTGTTCTTGGCATAGTCCATGGCTGCGTCCAGCGACTCATAATTGAGTGCATTGACCACCATATTGACGCATATATGTTTGCATCCGGATGTACGAATATTCTCCTCTAGTCTAGCAAAAGTACCTTCGCCACGAATATGGTCGTGGTATTCACCTACGCCATCCATACTCACCCAGATGGACTGCGGACGAATCCATGAGAAATCCTGCTGGGCATTGGTGGTGATGGTTACGGAGAAGAAGCCAATCTCCATGGCTGCATCTATGATATCATTGATGGTGCGTTCGCCTTCTTTCCAGAGGGTAGGTTCGCCACCTTCTAGATCGATGAAGCGTGAGCCTAACTGGTAGGAGTATTGCATATCTGCTACGATGTCCTCGAAGGTGCGTTGCTTGTATCCAGCACTGCCATAGACGGAGCAGTGTTTGCATCGTAGATTGCATTTATCGGTGATAAATAGCACAGTCTGTAATGGTGCACGGCGTCCAAAGAATCGTGCACGCAAGAACCATTGTCCTAAGTAGAAGAGTTGTTTGATCATGGGTGTTGGGTAATGTGGTGGATAGAGATTATTTGATGCAGCATACTACGATATGCACAATCATGAGTAGGAGGCAGAAGAATGTGCAGATATTGCGGGCTAGGAGCCAGCGGAAAAGGAACCAATCGATGCCTGCTTGTACGTACTTATTCCATTCTCCCATAGGTCCCATCCACCAGCGTGGTGTGTCGTTGCGAGGCAGACCATAGGCAAAGAGTCGGGTAGAGTGAATCAGGAAAATAGACATGGGCAAGGTGATCACCGTCAAGAGATACCATGGACTCCACCAATGGAGTGCTATGCCCAATCCCAGCAATGCAAATGGCATGATGGCAAAGAATGCGATGAAGACGATCTTGAGGCCATGGGATGATTGGGCGGTGATACGATGGGAAATCTTATCTAGCAGTCGCGCGAAAGTCATTTTGCCCAGTTGTGCATCGGCATCTACTTCCATCACGGAGTGTACATAGACGATATTGGTCACCATACAGCCGATGGCGATACTCATACAGAGCATTTGCCAGGAGAAGATGTTTCCCGTGAGAGCCGCTTGTACACCAAGCATATTAATCGGGCCAAACATCAGTCCGATAACCAGTTCGCCTAGTCCGTGAAAACCGAGTTCGAGGGGTTTGCCCGAGTAGTTGATTCCTACGAACAATCCCAACGCAGCATATAGCACGATGCTCATAGCAGCTTGCCAGCCATGTATGAGCCATTGGGCAAGGAAGGCTATTGCGCCCATCAAGGCCGCAAAACTCAAGAATCCAACGATAGCCCATCCCAATTGGCTAAGTGTAGCTTTGGGTTGGGAATGGTCGCTAGGTTCGTGGTTGCTGGTTTCAGATACCAAGTAATGGCATTTCTCCATACGTGCGCGCACGCTGCTACTGATGTCTGCACGTGTGCGCGAATCATGCTTGTAATCGAAATAATCATCGGCAAGATTCATGCCGAGATGTACGGCACACACACCGAGTAGTATGGGCAATGCGAGCCACCACACCAATCCCTCCTGTCCAATGCACAATACCACTGCAGTCAGACATGGGAGAGCTGACTGGGGGAGCGAAATACTGCGTGCATTCTTAATCCAAAACCCGATAGAAGCCATCGTATTATCCGCAATGGAAGTGACGTTTAACCAATTTGAGCATCTCCTCTTGGTTGCCATTGATGTCGGCACGCAAGGTCTGATCTTGGTATGCGCGCAAGCGCTTGATGATACCATCGATCATCGCAGGGCTGAAGACGTTGTGCTGCTCGAAGATGGCACGTTGCTTCTCCAGGCAGTCAGCAGAAGCCACGCAGCTATCAGGTAATTGCTGGAGGTCCTTGAGCTTATCCTCGTTCTCTTTTTGGTGAATATTGACATTGACATACGTCTTCTCGGCAATCTCCAGAGCATTGTCCAATTCAAATCCGTGTCTGCATGCAACTGCCAGACCAGCAATGAGTTGGTAGATGTCTGCAGAACCGTCTGGGGAGCGCATTTCTACGGTTTGCTTTTGCGTGGTATCGTAGTTGCTAGTAGGCTCTAGCGGATTAGCCAGTTGGCACATATCGCTCTTGGCAGCCCATCCCAGAGGTACGCGCACGAGTACCGAGCGGTTGCGATCGCCCCAGCAGATGTTGGTAGGTGCTTCTTGATGAGGAACCAGACGGAAATAGGAGGTAGGATTGGTATTGCCAAAGGCAGTGATCGATGGTGCAAGAACCATCATGCCTGCGATTGCTTTGCGTGCGGTAGCCGAGAGCTGGCCATTGTCCAGCATCTGGTTCTCGCCGTCCTTGACAATGCGCATGTGCACGTGGAGTCCCGAACCAGCTTTACCCGCAGTGATCTTAGGCGCAAAAGTGATATCGTAGCCATATTGGTAAGCCAGGTTACGAATGATCCACTTGGCAATCATGAGTTGGTCGGCCGCATTCTCGGCATTGACAGGGAGGAACTCAATCTCGTTTTGCTCATAGATCATGCCGTCGATGGTGAAATTACCAACCTCTGAGTGTCCATATTTGATTTGTCCGCCTGCTTGTGCGATATACGCCATGCATTGTGTACGGAAATCGTTGAACTTAGCGTATGGTGCAGATTCGTGGTAACCCTTTTGATCGGTAGCAGGGAACATCTCAGTATCTGGTGCGATGACGTAGTACTCGAGCTCTCCCATGGCTTGGAAGTCCATACCCGTCACTTGGCGGAAGGCCTTGCAGGCTTTTTTGAGCGTGTTCTCAGGTGAACTCTCAAGCGGTTCGCCGTCCTTATTGAAATAAGAACAGAGCATGGCGAGAGTAGGGATCTCGGCGAATGGATCTACGAACGCAGTGGCAAAACGTGGCAATACATACAAATCGCTACTACCGGCTTCGATGAAGGGGAAGAGGCTACTACCATCCACGCGCTCACCACAGGTGAGAATAGCGTCTAGATAGGCTGCATTATTGATTACAAAATTCAAGGTCTTGAGTCGTCCGTCGGCAGCAGGATACATGAAATTGACCATTTTGATACCATTCTCAGCGATGTAATGGATGATGTCAGCCTTGGTAAAAAGGTGGGAAGGTTTGCCTAGAAAAGCGACCAACTTGTTGGGGTTCATTTGGAGATCCGTATTCATAATCGTATATAATTTTGAAAGTTTATACAAAAAACAGCCCACAAAGGTACAAAAAAATACTGAAACATCAAAAGAAAAAAGAGAATAAACGATATTTTTGTGTTTTTACTTGTATATGTGCGATTTTTGTAGTATCTTTGCAGGCTGAATATAAATTTTAGAAAAATCATGCAGAATTTTGCGCTTATAGGTGCAGCAGGATATATTGCACCTCGTCATATCAAGGCGATAGCAGATACAGGTAACAACCTATTGGTGGCTTACGATAAGTTTGACTCTGTAGGTCGTTTGGATGCTAGTTTTCCAGACTGTAGTTTCTTTACGGAGAACGAACAATTCGATCGTTTCTGCTCCAAGCAAATGCGTACGGATAACCCATTGTCATGGGTGAGTATTTGTACGCCTAACTATACGCACGATGCGTTTATTCGCTATGGTTTGCGCTTGGGATGCAATGTGATATGTGAGAAACCATTGGTGCTGAACCCATACAATATTGATAATCTCATCGAGCTGGAGCAAGAGACTGGATGCCAGGCTTATACCATCCTCCAATTGCGTTTGCATGAGAAGATTGCTGCTTTGCGTGAGAAAGTGCAGAATGGTCCAAAGGACAAGGTATATGATGTGGATTTGACCTATATCACCAGTCGTGGTAAATGGTATTACAGTTCGTGGAAAGGCGATGTGCACAAAGCAGGTGGAATAGCTACCAATATCGGTGTGCATTTCTACGATATGCTGCAGTGGATCTTCGGTCCTGTGAAGCAGAATATCGTGCACGTGATGTCGTTTGACCGTGTGGCAGGTTACTTGGATCTAGAGCATGCTCGCGTACGTTATTTCCTGAGTATCAATGCTGAATGTTTGCCAGCGAACGCTGTGCAAGGTGAGAAGAAGACTTTCCGCACATTGTCGATAGATGGCGAGGAGTTTGAGTTTAGCGAGGGCTTTACCGAGCTGCATACCGAGAGCTATCGTCAGATCTTGGCAGGCAACGGCTTCCGCATCGCAGAGGCGCGTCCTTCGATAGAGATAGTGAGTCAGATCCGCAATGCAACGCCTATTGGATTAGTGGGCGAGTATCATCCATTGGCTAAGTTGCCATTGGCAAGCCACCCATTCGGATGGGATGAGAGGAGATGATTGTTGAGAGTAAAGAGTTAAGAGTAAAAAGATGAGTATTAAGCGAATATTGATAGTATTGATGCCGTTGCTGTTGGCTTCTTGTGTGACCAGCAAGAAAGTCAATCTGATGCAGGAGTCCGGCAAGAATAAGATACCTGCGTATGCAGATACGCTGAGTTATGAGGACTATGAGATCCGTATAGGCGATCGCTTGTATGTGTATGTGTACGCCGTGGATGAGCGTGTGAGCAAGATGTTCAATGCTTCGGGTAATGGTGTCAATGCTTCGCAGATGCGACAGGGTTCTGCCGTAGGCGGTGCGTATGATCTGTACACCTATCTTGTGCATGACGATGGTACGATCGATTATCCTATGGTGGGTAAGGTACCCGTTCGAGGCAAGACCACACGTGAGGTGAAATTGCATCTCGAGCATCTGTTGCTAGAGTATGTACAGCGACAGATGGATTACAAGTTGCTATCGGTAGAGGTAAATATCGTTCGCCGCTCGTTTAGCGTGATTAGCGATAGCGGAAGCGGTATCTTCGATATGCAAAAGGAGAAAGTGACCATCTTTGAAGCATTGGCTATGGCAGGCGATATTGGTGATTATGGCGATCGCAGCAAGGTGCGTATCGTACGCGAGATTGAGGGAGAAACCAAGGTGAAGGTGTTTGACGTGCGTTCGGAGGATATTATCAACTCGGAGTTCTACTATATCGAACCCAATGACGTGATTTATATTCAACGCATCAAAGGTCAGAGCTTCGGTATAAATTCCGCTACCACAGCCATCAGCGTAGTGGCTACGACGTTGGCCTTCGGCGGTTTTGTCTACGGCTTGGTTGTGAGAATCATGAATCGAGTAGAAAAAGCTAATAATTCGGGAGGGGAGTAAGATGAGAAAGATTTGGATGCATATATTGGTAGTCGGTTTGTTGGGTATGTTGACAAGCTGCTACGGCTATCGTCAGGTGGGATTATTGCAAGAGCGTGATGATCTACCTCAATATGATTCTGCAACATACAAACCTTATCGTTTGCAAGTCAACGATGAGATCATTTACCGCGTGGTAACGATGGATGAAACATTGGCTAAGACCTTGTCATCCAACAATGTAGGATCTGGTCAGTACGCCAATTCCTATCGAATCTATTCGGATGGTACGGTGGACATCCCATTCCTAGATCCTATCCGATTGGAGGGACTGACAGAATTAGAGGCACAAGACACCTTGCGAAAAGCCTTTCGTGAGATTATACCTGATGCCGACGTGAAATTGGCCATGTATAACAAACGTTTTACGGTATTGGGAGATGCGCATTCAGGCATCTATAATATCTACAAAGAACGTATGACTATCTTCCAAGCATTGGCTATGTCCGGAGATCTGATGAACTCTGGCGACCGTCGCCACGTACGTATCATTCGCCCACATGGAAATGCAGAACCAGAGGTGCTGGAGTTTGATATCCGTACCAATACGATTATAAATTCGGAATATTACTACGTTTATCCGAACGACTTGATATATGTCAGTCGTGACAAAGGAAGTTTCTACAAACAAAGTAGTTATAGCGGATTCTTAGGTCTGATAACCAGTTCGGTATCCCTGTTGATCACTGTGCTAAACTATATTCCAGGCGTATGGTAATAGATAACAATGTAAAGTAAGAACGGAAAAAGATATGACACAAGAAGAAATGATACAAAATGGCATGCTGCCATTTGAGGAGGAGACCTCCAATTTTGACATAATGGAGTGGGTGGTTCGCATCCTACGCCATTGGTATTTGTTCGTAATTGCAGCTGCTATCGCTCTCTCGTTGGCGTACCTGAAGAATCGTCGAGTGATAGAGCGTTATCTCACAACCGGTACGATGATCATCAAGGAGTCGAGTGGCGGAGGATATGGTACTTCTTCGTTGATGCAAGGTTTTGGTGTGGGCGCAGGATATACGAACGTCAATAACCAGTTGATTATCCTAGGTAGTTATGACCTGATTTCTCGTACGGTGGACTCATTGCCATTCCTGAACGTGGAGTACATCACTAAAGGTCGTTTCAAGACCCGTAATATCTATCGCAATACTCCTATTCATGTGGAATATACATGGTTGGATCAAAATGCCTATCAGCATTTATTCCGCCTAGAGGTGCAAGCTGATGGTTCGTTGCGAATCAGCACTTTTGAAGATACTTATCCACTCTCCTACGTGAGCCATTATG
Source organism: Paludibacteraceae bacterium (assembly GCA_045614865.1). Classification (GTDB taxonomy): domain Bacteria; phylum Bacteroidota; class Bacteroidia; order Bacteroidales; family Paludibacteraceae; genus Colicola. The sequence goes on from JAZLDS010000012.1 coordinate 51,779, forward strand.
GCGAAGAGATCCAGACCGATCTATTCAAAGCACGTATTTGGCCTACAGAGATGCCAATGGCACCAGGACAACATATCTACTTCCGCTTCCGTTCGCGTGGTAGCTTGACCGATGAGTTCTCTGGTCGACTCCAACTGAATTTCGTGACCGAACGAAGCACTGTGCTAGGCATACAGCTCGTAGGCGAGACACCAGAACGCGATCGCGAATTTATTGATAAACTCTGTGATATATACCTCCTACAGAATGTGGAGCGCAAGAATATGGTGGCAGAACGTTCGATCGCCTTTATCAACGAACAATTGGCTGTTCTACAAAAAAGTTTGGTAAATAGCGAAGGAGCTATGACCAATTTCCGTCAGGAGAACAAGTTTGTGGACGTAAGTTCCTATGCTGGAGGATTAATGTCAAAAGCAAGTCAATACGACCAACAAAAGATGTCGTTGCGATTGAAAGAGACCTATTTGGACTACCTGTCCAATTATCTCGACCAGAAGATTGATCAAGGTTCTGTGATTGCTCCTGCTACATTGGGTTTGAATGAGCCTATGCTCATGCAGCTAGTAGGTCAACTCAATGATCTGCATATCCAACGTGGAGAGTTGAGCCCAAAGAATGTGTATTACGCTAAGTTTACAAGCGATATCAACAATGTGAAGTCGGCTATTGCTGAGGTTGTGAATTCAATGCGTACATCCCTAGAGATTGAGAAGCAAGATCTGGAGATTCGACTCATTGAGGTAGAGCGCGATATCCAAGGATTGCCAGAGAAAGAGTTGCAGATGGTGGCCATCGAGCGTAATTACCGAATCGATGATAACTACTATACGTTCTTCTTGCAAAAACGTGCTGAATCCGAGATTCAAAAAGCAGGTAATACTCCTGATAGTGAGATCATGGATCGCGCGCGCACTACATACGCGATGAATAGTAAGGAGAAACGTAAGAATACGATGTCCTACTTGTCATTCGGATTGCTGATACCATTGTTGTTGCTGATTCTATCAGAATTGCTCAACAACAAGATTCGCAACCCAAAAGAGGCAGAGAAATTGAGTCAGTTTGATCTGCTGGGCACTCTTCGACACGTGAAATCGCAAAACCCAACGTATGCCATCAAGAAACCTCGTTCTAGCTATGCGGAGATGTTGCGAAATCTGCGCATGCGTATAGAGTTTAAGGTCCTTCGCAAGACCAATATCGCCGTCACAATCACCTCTACACAATCGGGTGATGGCAAGACCTTTATCTCTACCAACTTGGCTGCACTATATTCTATGACAGGACATCCTACTGTATTGATTGACATGGATATACGCAAGCCTAATATACATGAGAAATTGGGATTAGAAGCTACGCAAGGTATCACCAATTACCTGATTGGCGACTGCACATTGGAGGATATAATCATTCATAACGAACAGCTAGGATTTGATGTGATTTCTGCGGGTACAGTACCTCCTAATCCAGGAGAGTTGATTCGTAGCGAGAAGCTCACCGAATTGTTCAATACACTGCGTGAGCGTTATAGCTTCTTGGTCATCGACTCTTCTCCAGTAGGTATCGTGCCAGATGCAATGGCGTTGATTGAGCAAACAGATATCACCTTATATGTATTGCGCTGCATGGAGACCGATAAGCGATTTGCTAAGCAAACACTCGAAACCCTTGCATTGCATCACAAAGATAAGATCAATCTTTTGTTGTCGGATATCTCAGCTCCTAAGTCTGGTAAATATGGTTACGGCTATGGTTATGGCACAAGCTACGGCTATGGCTACGGTTATGGTTACGGCTATGGTTATGGCTACGGATCCAAGTCTAGCAAGAAACGCTATGGATTTGATTACTTCCGCACCAAACTGACCAAGAAGACCGCAGAGTCGCCATACAAGTACATTGACGATGACGAGGAAGCATAATTCCTTACTAAAACATTGGATATGAATTTCGTAGGCATTATCCCTGCACGATACGCGAGCACACGTTTCCCTGGTAAACCCCTGGCAGATTTAGCTGGGAAAACGGTGATTCAGCGTGTGTATGAGCAGGCATCACAAGTGCTTGACAAAGTGATTGTCGCCACAGACGACGAGCGCATCTATGCATGTGTCAAGAACTTTGGCGGAGAAGTTGTGATGACATCGCCTAACCATACTTGTGGCACAGATCGTGTTTACGAGGCATATACCCACTATCGCAAGCAATATCCTGCACCTATACAAGAGGATGTAGTCATCAATATCCAGGGAGATGAGCCTTTTATTCAACCTGATCAGATTAAGGCACTCATGGACTGTTTCCCCACAGATATTGCCACTCTGGTACATCCTTTTACCGAGCATGACACACTAGAGGACCTACAAAATCCTAACTATGTAAAGGTCGCTATTGCTCGTCATACTTCGAATGATAATGCATTGATCTTGGGCACAGCACTCTATTTCTCGCGCAGTGTCATCCCGTATCTGCGTGGGGTAGAACCCACTGAGTGGCTCAGCAAAGGGCAGCATTTTCGTCATATAGGAATGTATGCCTATAGAGCAGATATCTTGCAGAGAATCACACAATTAGCTCCGTCGCCATTAGAGCAATTGGAGTGCCTAGAACAATTGCGATGGTTGGAAAATGGTCTGACGATAAAAGTGGCATTGACACATCATGCATCTATTGGCATTGATACGCCAGAAGATTTGCAGCTAGCCATCAACCTTATAAATACAAAGTAATATGTCAATCGGTAAATGGATATTAGGTGGATTGGGATTCGCGGTAGGTGGACCGATTGGTGCACTTATCGGTGTGATGGTAGCTTCCGCCTTTGAGTCTGGCAAACATATTGTTGACGCTCAACAAGATACGTTCTCTTCGCGCAGAAAGCAACGAGTAACACAGGGCGATGTGCGCGTGTCCATTATCGTACTCATCGCCTGCGTGATCAAGGCGGATGGACGTGTGATGAAGTCCGAAATTAGCTTTGTCAAACCATTCCTGGTTCGTAATTTCGGCGAAGAAAAGGCGAAACAAGCCCTGCAAATGCTCAAGGAGCTACTGACCAAAGAGCTAGACTATATCGCTATCGCACAGCAGATTGGAGCAAATGTCAACTATTCCACAAGACTAGAATTGGTCAACCTCCTCCTGCAAGTGGCCAACTCGGATGGGGAGATCGATCCACACGAACTGTCTATCATCGAACAGATATACCGACAGATGTATATTCAAGATGCTGATTATCAATCTATTCTAGCGCTATATCAGCGTAATAAGAATGTCAACTGGGCATATACAGCATTGGAGATCACGCCTGCAGCAACGGATGAAGAAGTGAAGAAGGCATATAGGCGTATGGCCATGAAGTACCATCCCGATAAGGTGGCTAATGCGGGAGAAGAGATACGACAACAAGCCACGGATAAGTTTAGAGGTATCAACGAAGCATACGAAACGATTAAAAAACAACGTGGATTATGAGAATCACACTGCTTGTGGTAGGGAAAACTACCGATACGCATATCGAAACGTTGATCCAGGACTATCAAAAGCGATTGGCGCATTATGTTCCTTTTGCGTTACAGGTTATTCCTGAACTCAAAAACACCAAATCGCTTACTCCAGAACAACAGAAACAGGCAGAGGGGGAATTGATATTGCGTACGGTCACTGCTAGCACCGATCTGGTTTTGCTAGACGAACATGGCAAAGAATTTAGATCCATCGAGTTTGCTGATTATGTACAAAAACGAATGTCATCGGGTAGGGATGTGGTGTTTGTTGTAGGAGGACCCTATGGCTTCTCGGAGGCGGTGTATGCACGAGCAAATGGCAAGATTTCGCTTAGCAAAATGACATTCTCACATCAGATGGTACGATTATTTTTCGTAGAGCAACTCTACCGAGCAATGACCATTCTGCGTGGCGAACCATACCACCATGAATAGATTATAGATTAGTCAATTGATTTTTAAAGGTATATGAAAACTATTTTCTCATTCAAGGACGTTTTTTGTCCAAAACTATTTTCTACGCTACGTTCCTATAACATGGAGCGTTTCGTGCAAGATCTTATTGCCGGCGTGATTGTAGCCGTGGTGGCAATACCTCTGGCCATCGCGTTTGGTATTTCATCCGGCGTTGGACCTACCGAAGGTCTTGTGACGGCGATCATTGCGGGCTTTATCATCTCTGCTCTGGGCGGTAGCAAAGTGCAGATTGGGGGACCTACTGGAGCATTCATCGTAATCATCTACGGTATCATCCAGCAACATGGACTAACCGGCCTACTGATCGCTACGATAATGGCAGGTATCCTTCTCATTCTCATGGGATTATTCAAATTGGGAAATGTCATTAAGTTTGTCCCTTATCCGGTGATTATTGGTTTTACTGCCGGTATTGCCATCACCATCTTTTCCACCCAAATGAACGATCTTTTTGGTATGGGTATTAAAGATGCTCCTGCCGATTTTATACATAAGTGGATTTGCTATTTTGAACATTGGCGCGATATCAACTGGTGGGCATTTGCAATTGGTATAGCTTCGTTGCTAATCATCGTCTTCTCAACTAAAATCAGCAAGAAAATACCGGGTTCATTGGTGGCTATTGTGCTGATGACATTGGTGGTATGGCTATTGCGTGAGTTCGCTGGCGTCACCTCTATCACCACGATCGGCGATCTATATGCTCTACCTAGCGGTATGCCTGCTCCACATCTACCTGAACTTAATCTGGCTGAAGGTCAGACTTTGCTCAACCTTGTACAAGAGCTCTTCCCTTCTGCTTTCACCATTGCCATGCTTGGTGCTATTGAATCGCTGCTGTCAGCGATGGTCGCAGATGGTGTAATTGGCGATAAACATAACTCCAACACCGAATTGATTGCGCAAGGTGTAGCCAACGTGGTGACACCATTCTTCGGAGGTATTCCTGCCACAGGCGCTATTGCACGTACCATGGCCAATATTAACAACGGAGGACGCACACCTTTGGCTGGTATCGTACACGCATTAATGCTACTCCTTGTTTTAATCTGCTTCGGACAACTCGTAGGTATGATACCTATGGCATGTCTGGCCGGTGTTCTCATCATCGTGAGCTACAATATGTCTGGCTGGAGATCACTCGTGGCACTGTCAAAAGCACCTAAGTCAGATTTCATTGTCATGTTGGTAACACTGATACTTACCGTGATCTTTGACTTGACTATTGCCATCGAAGTGGGCTTGCTGTTGGCGGTTATTCTCTTCCTCAAACGAACCAATGAGGCTACTGTGATTCGATCTTTCTCTGATGAGATTGACCCTACTCAACAAACAGATATTCGCCTACATGGCAATGACTTAGAGATGCTGCATATACCTCCATACACAGAGGTTTATGAGATTGATGGTCCATATTTCTTCGGTATTGCTAATAAGTTCGATGAGATTAGCCAGCGCATGGGAGCAGACGGACAAAAAGTACGTATTCTGCGTATGAGAAAAGTATCGTTTATCGATTCTACGGGTATTCATAATCTCGAGCAATTGTATATGCGCTCTGAGCGTTGTGGAATGACACTTGTCTTGTCTGGTGTTAATGAACGAGTATTCACAACATTGGAGAAAGCTGGGCTGGTTCAGATGATTGGCCGCGAGAATATTCGTGGGCATATCAATGGTGCTCTTGCACGCGCAGAAGAATTGGTGGCAGACAATGGATAATTGAGGAATCCAATTGTGGATTCCAAAACAAAATACTACCTTTGCATCACATTTGAACGATAATAGCGACGCGGTATGAAAGAAGTTATCTTACAAACAAAAATGACCCAATGTAAATACGAGGAATTAGACGAAGTCTTGCGCAACGTCGTTGACGCTGCTAAAAACATGACTCAGAATGCCTATTGCCCGTATTCACATTTTCATGTGGGGGCTGCCCTTTTAATGGAGGATGGACAGATTCTTTTGGGAGCCAATCAAGAAAATGCTGCTTATCCTAGTGGACTTTGTGCCGAACGTACTGCGCTATTTGCTGCCAATGCCAACCATCCTAATACACCGGTCAAAGTGCTAGCAATCGCAGCATACACGAATGGACTGTTTACCAAGGAGGCTGTCAGCCCATGTGGAGCATGCAGACAAGTGATGCTCGAGACGGAACATCGGTTTGGGAAACCAATGAAGGTCGTTTTGTATGGCGAGGAAATGTGCTATATATTGGAAAGCGCTGCCGAGCTATTACCATTAAATTTTGTAGCTGAAAGTTTATTAGGGTGATTCGAATTAAAAAAATAGATCTCTATCTGCTCAAGAATTTTCTGGGACTCCTATTGGTCACATTCTTGATCTGTATCTTCATCTTGCTCATGCAATTTGTATGGATGCATGTCAAGGATCTTGTGGGTAAGGGAGTAGAAATCAGCGTTTTAGCAGAGTTTTTTGTCTATGCAGTAGCATCCGTTGTGCCACTTGCTCTGCCGTTGGCCATACTATTGGCATCCTTGATGAGCTTTGGCAATCTGGGAGAGAAATTCGAGCTTACAGCCATGAAGGCTGCTGGTGTGAGCCTATTTCGTATCATGCGCCCATTGGCTATTGCTATTGGCTTTGTATGCGTAGGCGCATTCCTGTTTTCCAACTATATACTGCCACGCTCACAAGTCAAACTCTGGGCACTGATCTTCTCGCTCAAGCAACGGTCACCTGAAATGGAAATACCAGTAGGAGAGTTCTACGACGGAATAGAAGGATACAATATCTATGTTCGACACAAGAACCCTGAGACCGGAATGCTCTATAATATGATGATCTATGATTACAAAGAGGGATTCCAAAATGCAACAGTCATGGTCGCTGATTCCGGAAGAATCTATTTTACGGAGGATAATAAGTATCTGAAACTCAGCTTGTATAACGGAGAATCTTTTGAAAACCTAGATCGTCAGCAGCAACGTGCTACGAAATCTGAGAAGAATATTCCATATCGAAGAGAAACATTTGCATTGAAGCAAATTCTCATAGATTTTGATACCGAATTTAATCGTTACGACGAGACGGTTCTCAGCGACCAGCACGTATCAAAAGACGTCGTAAAACTGGTGCAGTCCATTGACTCGGTACAGACTCTGGCACATCAACGCAGTTTCGAACAAAGCCAGAACATGATCAACAATAAGTATTTTGGGCGCGATAGAGTAGAGGGGCGCAACGTGGATGCATGGGGAGATGCCAAATCGCTATATCAACAATATGATGTCGATTCGCTCTACGCCAATTTCTCTGTAGATGAGACATACCGAGCCCTATCGGCAGCGGTGGATAAGGCAAAGGGACATCGCGATAATATAGATTACAACTCTTTGATGCTCAATGATTACCAGCGATATATCCGCAAACATGAGATTGAGCTTCATCGTAAATTTACATTGGCATTCGCATGCCTCATCTTCTTCTTCATCGGAGCACCACTAGGTGCGATTACCAGAAAAGGTGGACTGGGAGCACCCGTGGTCATTTCGGTCGTGATGTTTATCATCTATTATATCATAGACAATACGGGTTACAAGATGGCACGCGAAGCGCTCTGGCCTTGCGGAGTGGGAATGTGGTTGAGTTCGATGATTCTATTACCAATCGGAATTTTCCTTACTTATACTGCAGCTACAGACTCTCCGCTCTTCAACCCTGAAGCATGGATGAAAGCATTCGCTAGGGCTAAAAAGTGGATCTTGATAAAATGGAAAAAAATAAATTACCCAAACCGATAACGGCTTGGGTAATTTTAGTATATCCGAACAAGTGTATTAAAACTCACTCGTGAAGTGGAACTTGATATTCTTGTAGTCGTTTTGAGCCATTTGGAGCACATAGCCACTATCTGCCATAAAGACGTCACGACCCTCCTTATCTTTCGCCATATATTGTGATTTGCGCTTCTTGAACATCTCCAACTCGGCTTCATCATCTGACTCTATCCAGCAAGCCTTGAACATCTGCAGAGGCTCCCAACGACATTTGGCTTGGTACTCATGCTCCAAACGATGCTGAATCACCTCAAACTGCAACTGACCTACTGTACCCACTATCTTACGACCATTAAACTGGCTGATAAACAGCTGAGCCACACCCTCATCCATCAACTGGCTAACACCTTTATCCAATTGCTTTTGCTTCATTGGATCGGCATTCTCGATATACTTGAACATCTCTGGAGAGAAGGATGGCAATCCCTTGAAATGAAGCATCTCACCGGCTGTCAGCGTGTCGCCAATCTTGAAGTTACCTGTATCTGGCAAACCTACTATATCGCCTGCAAACGCCTCATCTACAGTCTCTTTGCGCTGAGCCATAAAGCAGGTTGGGGCAGAAAAACGCATCTGACGATTCTCACGTACATGCTTATAATAGGTGTTACGAACAAACTTACCACTACAAATCTTGAAGAACGCAATACATGAACGGTGATTAGGATCCATGTTCGCGTGGATCTTAAAGCAGAATGCTGTAAAACCATCCTCCATTGGCTCTACCTTGCGCTCTACGGCCTCAACAGGACGTGGGGATGGAGCAATCTGAACAAAGCACTCCAGCAACTCCTTCACACCAAAAGTGTTCAACGCCGAACCAAAGAACACAGGAGCTAAGTCACCTGCCAAATAATCATCTTGACTAAAAGGATTATACACACCTTCAATCATCTCCAAATCCTCTTGCAACTTGAGCGCATCTTGCTCCCCTACAAGCGCTGCGATTTGTGGATCTGTCACATCATCAAAACGCAGAGATTCTGTGACTTGAGTCTTGTTAGGAGTGTAGAGATCAAGGGTTGATTGGAAGATATTATAAACGCCCTTAAAACGCTCACCACTATTGATTGGCCAAGATAATGGGCGTACATGAATTCCGAGTTCGCTCTCCACCTCGTCCATCAAATCGAATGGGTCTTTACCCTCGCGATCCATCTTGTTCACAAACACCATCACAGGAGTCTTGCGCATGCGACATACCTGCATCAATCGACGTGTCTGGGTCTCAACACCCTTGGCTGAGTCTATCACGATCACAACCGAATCGACAGCGGTCAAGGTACGGAATGTATCCTCCGCAAAGTCCTGGTGACCAGGAGTATCCAAAATGTTGATGTGGTAATTGTTGTAGTCAAAACCCATCACGGAAGTAGCCACAGAGATACCACGTTGCTTTTCGATCTCCATCCAGTCTGAAGTAGCTGTCTTGCGAATCTTGTTCGATTTTACAGCACCTGCCACGTGAATGGCACCTCCATAAAGCAGGAGCTTTTCGGTTAGCGTCGTTTTACCGGCATCAGGGTGCGAAATAATCGCAAACGTGCGACGACGTAAAATTTCTTGTTGTTCTGTATTATTTAGCATGATGATTATGTATTTAGCACATTTAGACGCCCGTACGGCGAATCCTATGTTCCACAAAAATATCGTTCCAAAGCCTTGAAAACTGCGATAAACGCATACTACTCTGAAACTCTTTTTTCATAGGCGTAAGCATCACTTACCCAAACCGGCTGCAAAGGTACAAAAAAAAATGCATATACACAAATTATCTGCATTATCTGTTCATTTCCCCTTTTTTCTTCTCCTACGATGCAATTTCTATAATACTACTAATTATTAGTGATTAGCTAGTGATTAATTAGTGATTACTTAGTTTTTTCTATACAAATGCAGTATTTGTCTAATTTTTTTTCAATGCCTATTGCGTATTTCAAAAAAAAGTTGTACCTTTGCAGGAAATTTCAAAATTTGCGCAACTAGTATGCTTAAGCAATGCAACATAGTACAAATTCCGGCTCTTGTGGATCTTCATGTCCACTTCCGCGAGCCGGGTTTTTCGTATAAGGAGACTATCCTTACGGGCAGCATGGCAGCGGCCGCGTCGGGCTATAGTGCGGTATTTACTATGCCTAATCTCAACCCCGTTCCAGACACCGTTGAGCACCTACAAGAGCAGCTGGATATCATCCGTCGCGACACCTACACGGGAGTATACCCATTCGCGTCTATTACTATTGGGCAGAAAGGTGCAGGCGAACTTGTGGACTTTGAGGCTTTGGCTCCTTATGTGAAGGGCTTCTCTGACGACGGACGTGGCATTCAAGATGAGGAACTTATGCGCGAAGCTATGAAGCGTTGTCGTGCCGTAGATCGTGTCATGGTGGCTCATTGTGAAGTAGAAGCCTTGCTCAATGGCGGCTACATCCACGCTGGTGAGTATGCTAAAAACAACAATCATCGTGGCATCGTGCCTGAGAGCGAGTGGCAGGAGATCGAACGCGACATCCGTCTGGTTGAACAGACAGGGTGTCGTTTTCATATTTGCCATATCTCGACCAAAGAATCTGTGGAGCTTATTCGACAAGCCAAAGCCAAAGGACTACCTGTGACCTGCGAGACAGCGCCTCACTATTTGCTCCTAACTGACAAGGACTTACAAGAGGATGGTAAATGGAAAATGAATCCTCCTTTGCGCGCGGAAGAAGACCGCTTGGCCCTCATAGAAGGTATCAAAGATGGCACTATCGACTGCATCGCCACCGATCACGCACCTCATAGCGAAGAAGAAAAAAGCCGTGGACTCGAGAAAAGTGCTTTTGGTATCGTAGGACTTGAGACGGCATTCCCATTGATGTACACCCACTTTGTGAAGACAGGTATCATCACCTTTGAGCGACTCATAGAGCTCATGTCCACCAACCCAGCTCGTATCATTGGTATTGACAATAGCAACTCATATGCCTACTACGATTTGGATGCTTGTTATAAGATCGATCCTGCGAATTTCCTTTCTATGGGAAAAGCTATGCCATTCGAAGGATGGGAGGTCTATGGCAAATGTGTAAAGACGGTTGTCAATGGCATCACGGTGTACAATAATTCAGCGGTTAATAACGGTTAGTATCGGATTGAAATGAAACAAGTTATATTTGAAATAAAATCCAACGAACGCATCGCCAAGAATGTCTATCGCATGCTTCTAGCAGGTGATACCATAGGTATTCTCCCTGGGCAGTTCGTGAATATTCGCGTGGAGGGACAGTTTCTGCGTCGTCCTATATCTGTGTGCAATATCACAGACGGTGTGCTTACCATTATATATAAGGTAGTGGGCGTTGGCACAGAGGCGATGAGCCAACTTCCTGCTGGTACTCAGCTCGATGTACTCACCATTCTAGGTAATGGTTATGACCTTTCTCAAGCAGGCGACAAACCATTGCTTGTTGGAGGTGGAGTAGGTGTTCCACCTATGTACATGCTCGCATGTCAGTTGCGTGAAAGGGGCAAAGAGGTGAAGGTTATTCTCGGCTTTAATACCCAAGAGGAAGTCTTCTACGAGGACGAGTTCCGTGCGCTCGGTTGCGATGTGACTGTAACTACTGTGGATGGCAGTCATGGCGTTAAAGGCTTTGTCACCAACGCTATGGACGGACAACAATCCTATTACTACACCTGCGGACCATTGCCTATGATCAAAGCATTGATTCAAACATTAGGCACAAAAGGCGAAGTAAGTATGGAAGAGCGTATGGGTTGCGGATTTGGCGCATGTATGGGCTGCACCATCCAAACCAACATCGGACCAAAACGCGTTTGCAAAGAAGGACCAGTCTTCCCTGCTGAGATACTACAATTGTAAATAACTTCTGAACTTCTGAACAATGACCAATAAACTACAAATATCCCTCTCTGGCATCCAACTTGCCAATCCTGTGATCCCAGCATCTGGAACTTACGGTTTTGGCGACGAGTTTGCTGAGCTATACGATATTAACTGCCTCGGTGGTATCTCCTTCAAAGGAACTACTCGCCAAGCGCGTTATGGCAATGCGCTCCCTCGTATCGCGGAGTGTGGCAACTATGGTATGATCAATGCCGTAGGCCTTCAAAACCCTGGCGTAGAGCATGTTATTGCCCACGAGTTACCTCGTCTCAAGAGCCACTACAATGGTTGCATCGTAGCCAATGTCAGCGGATTCTCTATCGAGGAATACGTAGAGACTTGTGCCCTGCTGGACAAAGAGCCAATTGATATACTCGAGGTTAATATCTCTTGCCCTAACGTTCACAATGGCGGTATGGCGTTTGGTACCAGTCCTGAGGCTGCAGCAGAAGTTACAGCAGCAGTTAAAGCTGTGACTACTAAGCCCGTATATATGAAGCTTTCGCCTAATGTGACCGATATCGTGGCTATCGCCAAAGCTTGCGAAGCAGCAGGCGCAGACGGCCTTTGCCTGATCAATACCGTGCTCGGTATGCGCATTGATATCCGTCGTCGCAAACCTGTGATTGCCAACCGCTATGGTGGTTACTCGGGTTCAGGTATCTTCCCTCTTGCACTCCGTATGGTCAATCAAGTGGCGCGTGCGACGAGTTTGCCTATCATCGGCTGTGGTGGCGTGAGCAGCGCAGAGGATGTGATTGAAATGATGATGGCAGGCGCTACAGCCGTTGAGATTGGCGCAGCTAACCTCACCAACCCAATGGTGGCGAAACAGATCGTTGATCGCCTACCAGCCCTTATGGAAGAATTGAAAATAGAAAAATTAACAGATATAATAGGAATAGTGAATCATGAATAAAGATGTAATCATTGCATGCGATTTCGCTTCAGCAGAAGAGACCTATCGCTTCCTTGACAAGATGGGCGATGTAAAGCCTTACGTAAAGATTGGTATGGAACTCTACTACGCAGAGGGTCCTGCTATCGTGCACGAGTTGAAACGCCGTGGACATAAGATCTTCTTGGATTTGAAATTGCACGATATACCTAACACCGTTAAGAAAGCGATGTCTGTACTCTCTCGCCTTGATGTAGATATGTGTAACCTCCATGCGGCTGGTACTATCGAGATGATGAAAGCTGCTGTTGAGGGTCTCACGCGCGAAGATGGCACACGTCCTGTGCTCTTGGCGGTAACCCAACTCACTTCTACTAGCGAGGAGCGTATGCATAACGATCTACTTATCCAGGGCAATATCGGCGATGTAGTGGTTCATTATGCTAAGAACGCTCAAGTTGCTGGCCTCGATGGTGTCGTTTGCTCACCACTCGAAGCAGGTATGGTGAAAGCAGCTTGCGGTACAGAGTTTGTAACCGTAACTCCTGGTATCCGCTTTGCAGACGGTGTAGTAGGCGACCAAGTACGTATTACTACTCCAGAGAAAGCACGCGAGATCGGTTCTGACTATATCGTAGTCGGCCGTCCTATCACCGCTGCAGAAGATCCAGTAGCTGCTTACAAGAGATGCGTAGTTGAGTTTTGCAAAGAATAATATGAAGAAGATATTTGTAATAGATTGGCTACTGCTCTTGGCGGGTATTTTATGTGCTGTTACAGGCATAGGCATGCACCTTGCAGGGCATAATGCTATGCACGAAGTTTGGCATAATTGGGCTGTTGCACATGTGTTATCTTCACTCTTTATGCTTATTACAGGTATCTTGCACATACAAACACATTGGAATTGGTACAAAGGTGTATTTAAAGGGCAAACCAAAAACAAAAGCCATGTGACCATAATTCTATCAGTAGTATTTATTGTATTGGTAGTTACAGGATTAGTCCTGCTTCTCGTAGAGGGTGCTAATACAAAAGTTGGTATTTGGCATTGGGCATTGGGTTTAGCAGTTACTACCTTATCAGCAGGTCACATTATTCGCCGCTTCCAATTTCTCAAAAAATCCTTGAAACATTGAAACAAACGGCTCTGCCGCCTAAAACATTGAAACTATTAAATATTTTTTGAATAAATGAAAAAAACAATCGCTGAAGACTTGCTCAAAATCAAAGCTGTCTTCCTTCGTCCTAACGAGCCATTCACATGGACTAGTGGTATCAAAAGTCCTATCTATTGCGATAACCGTCTTACACTCAGCGACACACAAGTACGCGATGACGTAGAGAACGGTCTTGCAACCCTTATTCGCGAGCATTATCCTCAAGTAGAGGTACTGATGGGTACTTCTACCGCAGGTATTGCACACGCTGCTATCACAGCCACAATTCTCAATCTCCCTATGGGTTATGTTCGTAGTGGCGCTAAGGACCACGGCCGTGGCAACCAAATCGAAGGTAAACTTCTCCCAGGACAAAAAGTTGTTGTTGTAGAAGATCTTATTTCTACAGGCGGCAGCTGCATCGAGGTGGTGAATGTATTGCGCGAAGCAGGTGCAGATGTGCTCGGTATCGTGAGCATCTTTACCTATGGAATGAAGAAAGGTCTTGAGCGTTTGGCTGCAGCTGAGGTGAAGAACGTCAGCCTTTGCGACCTAGATACACTCGTGGAAGTAGCGGCAGAGAAAGCTTATATCGAGCCAGCAGACAAGGACCGCCTGATTCAATTCCGTAACAATCCTTCTGACGAGAGTTGGATGAAATAACTCTAAACACTAAACTCTAAACATTAAACAGACGATGCGTCACCTTATTGACTCTCCAGATCTTACCACTGCCGAAGTAGATGTAATCATCAGTCGTGCATTGGACATTATTAATAATAAAGCCATGTACGCCGAAGCGTGTCACGGCAAGAAACTCGCTACACTCTTCTACGAGCCTAGTACTCGCACTCGCCTTAGTTTTACGGCGGCTATGATGGAACTGGGTGGTAATGTTCTCGGTTTTTCCGATGCTAAGAGCAGTAGCGTGAGCAAAGGCGAGACTGTAGCTGACACGATCCGTGTTGTTAGCTCCTTTGCCGATATCGTTGCTATGCGCCACTACAAAGAGGGTGCACCTCGTGTAGCTAGCGAATATAGCCGTATCCCTATCATCAATGCTGGTGATGGTGGACACGCACACCCAACTCAAACACTCACAGACCTGCTTACAATCCGTCGCGAGCTCGGTCGCTTTGACCACCTTACGGTAGGTCTTTGTGGTGACCTCAAGTACGGACGTACCGTACACTCACTCATCAAGGCTATGAAGCGCTACGAGGGTGTACACTTTGTGCTTATTTCTCCTGTTGAGTTACGCTTACCTGATTATATGAAGCATGAGTTGGGAGATAATTATAGCGAATATGCTACTATCGAAGAAGCAATGCCTCTTCTCGATGTACTCTATATGACCCGCGTACAACAAGAGCGTTTTGACGATCCTGCTGAGTACGAGCGTCTGAAGGATGCATTTATTCTTGATACAGAGAAAATGGCACTCGCTAAAGAGAATATGATTGTCCTTCATCCACTTCCTCGTGTTAACGAGATCACTGTGGATGTTGACAAGGATCCACGTGCAGCATACTTCCGCCAAGTGGAGAATGGTAAGTACGTGCGTATGGCGCTCATCTACACCTTGCTGTCATGGCAAGACAAAGAGGAGTCTCATAAGGTGGAGACGTATATCACCGACCAACTCTGTTCTAACGACCGCTGTATCGCAACTACCGAGCCTGTAGAGAAAAAGGCATATACAGATAAAGAAGGCGTTGTCCGCTGCTACTACTGCGATCACGCACTTTAAGGCGCCATGCGCCGTAAGTGGTGCTTTGTGCACGAACGATGGTAGCGGAGCTACGAACAATGGCTACCGCGAAAAATGGTCTTCGACGTAAATTTCGTAAAACCACTATTCGTGAGCGAAGCGAACCATAATTCGTGAAGCCGAAGGCGAAACCAATTTCGTGAATATAATGAACAAAAATACTATATAAAACATGACTGATCGTATTTTACATGAGGGACTTACATTCGATGATGTACTACTCGTCCCAGCCTATTCTGAGGTTCTTCCTCGTGAAGTAGACCTCAAATGCCAATTCACTCGTAATATCAGCCTCAATATCCCTGTGGTATCGGCTGCTATGGACACTGTCACCGAGTCTAAGATGGCTATCGCTATCGCACGAGAGGGTGGTATTGGCGTAATCCACAAAAACATGTCTATCGCTGAGCAAGCGGCTGAAGTACGCCGTGTGAAACGTGCTGAGAACGGACTTATCTCCGATCCTATCACTATCTCGCCTAACCAAACTGTAGGCGATGCTGAGCAAATGATGCACGACAACCACATCGGCGGTATCCCTGTTGTGGACGAGGAGAACAACCTCGTAGGTATTGTTACCAACCGCGATTTGCGTTTCCAAACCGATATGAGCCGTCCTATCGCTGAAGTCATGACCAGCGAGAACCTCATTACCATATCTTCTACAGACAACGAGGTGGTAATGGCAGCTCTCCAAGCACACAAGGTGGAGAAACTTCCAGTAGTTGATGCTAATGGCAAACTTGTAGGACTTGTGACCTATAAAGATATTACCAAACTCAAAGATTTCCCTAACGCTTGCAAGGACGCTAAAGGTCGTCTTCGCTGTGCGGCTGGAGTGGGTATCACACCTGACTTCATGGACCGCGTGGCTGCGTTGTATAAAGAAGGTGTAGATGCTATTGTACTCGACTCTGCACACGGACATTCTAAGAACATCGTCAATGCACTCCGCACCATCAAAGCTACTTACCCTAATCTCGACGTAGTAGTAGGTAATATCGCTACTGCTGAGGCTGCTAAGTACCTCGTGGAGAATGGTGCTGATGGCGTGAAAGTAGGTATCGGCCCAGGTTCTATCTGTACTACCCGTATCATCGCTGGTGTAGGTGTGCCACAATTGACTGCTATCTTTGAAGTAGCTTCTGCACTCGAAGGTACTGGTGTGCCTATGATTGCTGATGGTGGTCTTCGCTACTCTGGCGATGTGGTGAAAGCCCTCGCTGCTGGTGGCAACTGCGTGATGTGCGGATCAATGTTTGCTGGTACGGAGGAAGCTCCTGGTGATACTATCATTTACAACGGTCGTAAGTTCAAAGCATATCGTGGTATGGGATCTATTGATGCCATGAAGGCTGGTTCTGCTGACCGCTACTTCCAAGGCAAGGAGACTAATGTCAACAAACTTGTACCAGAAGGTATCGTAGGTCGCGTGCCTTACAAGGGACATGTGGCTGAGACTATCTTCCAACTCATGGGCGGTCTTCGCTCTGGTATGGGTTATGTCGGTGCACACAACCTCATCGAACTCAAACAAGCTAAGTTCGTGCGTGTTACAGCTGCTGGTATGACCGAGAGTCACCCACACGACATCACCATCACTTCTGAGACTCCAAACTACACCCGTGGACAATAAGCTAGCCAAACTGGTATCACTAGCTTAACTAAAATAACAAAAAACAAAAAAACATAGCTTTTATGCAAAAAATTATCATTCTCGATCTCGGATCAGAAACCACCCAAGTCATCGGACGCCGCGTCCGTGAATTGGACACTTTCTGCGAGGTCCTTCCTTACAACAAGTATCCAGAGGATGACAAAGACATTATTGGTCTTATTCTCTCTGGCGATAAGGATGCAGTAGAACAACCTGAGGTATTAGAAAATACCCTCGGACAATTCTGCTCTTGCATCCCAGTACTTAACATCGCTAAAGGCGAGCAACCTACCGTAGAGGAACTCCGTCCATTCGTGCTTGACACTTGCAAAAGTGCACAAGATTGGACTCCTGCTAACTTCGTAGAGACTACTGTTGCTGAGCTCAAGGAGCAAATCGGTACCGACCGAGTGATTCTCGCGCTTTCTGGTGGTGTAGACAGCTCTATTACTGCTGTGCTCCTCAACCGCGCTATCGGCAATCAACTCACCTGTATCTTTGTGGATCACGGATTGCTCCGCAAAGATGAGTTTGAGAACGTTCTCCGCGACTACGAGTGCCTCGGACTCAATGTCATCGGCGTAGACGCTAAAGCGCGTTTCTACGGCGACCTCGCAGGCGTGACTGACCCTGAGCAAAAACGTAAGATCATCGGCCGCGACTTTATCCAAGTATTCGATGAGGAAGCTAAGAAGATCACAGACGCTAAATGGCTTGGTCAAGGTACTATCTATCCAGATATCATCGAGTCTATTAACCACTCTGGTAAGGTTATCAAATCGCACCACAACGTAGGTGGTCTACCTAAAGAGATGAACCTCAAACTCTGCGAACCACTCAAGCTCCTCTTCAAAGACGAGGTTCGCCGCATTGGTCGCTATATGGGCGTACCTGAGCATCTTATTGGTCGTCATCCTTTCCCAGGTCCAGGTCTTGGCGTTCGTATCTTGGGTGATATCACTCCTGAGAAAGTACGCATCCTCCAAGAGGCTGACGCTATCTATGTGAACATGCTCCGCGAGTGGAAAGATGAGAACGGTGTTGCACTCTATGATAAGGTATGGCAAGCAGGTGCTATCCTTCTCTCTACAGTACGCAGTACTGGTATGAAGGGTGATGTACGTACCTATGAGCATCCAGTAGCTCTTCGCGCTGTATTGTCTGTGGACGCTATGACAGCAGACTGGGCTCGACTCCCATACGAGTTCATGGCTAAGGTATCCAACGAGATTATCAACAAGGTTCAAGGCGTTAACCGCGTTTGCTACGACATCTCTGCAAAACCACCCGCAACAATCGAGTGGGAATAATGGATAAATAGGCTGTTTATATAGGCTATTTATATACAATATCCCCGCGAACCGAATGGTTCGTGGGGTTACCAATAAAAATCTATACTACATACAATATGAGAAAAATTACATTATTTTTATCACTAGTATTCACCATGTTGGTGTCTGCACAGGTGACAACTGTTCCTAGTATCATCCAAAAGGGATACAAAGGCGAGATTACCATTATCTTCAATCCTAATGAGGGTAATAAAGGTATGGCAGGTGCTACCCAATGTTACGCGCATACCGGTTTGATTACATCTGCTTCTGCTAATGATGGAGATTGGAAGAGCACCATCGATGGATGGCGTGGTACCAATACCAAAGGACAAATGACCAAGGATGGTGATGTTTGGAAGCTGGTGATTCCTAATATCTACAATTTCTACCAAGTATCTACTAGCACCAAGATTGAGAAGCTTGCTTTCGTCTTCCACGATGGTCCTGGCGGATCGAAAGAGGGTAAAACGGCTGATAATAGCGACATCTTCGTTACACTTGTAGAAGAGGGATTGAATGTGGCTATTACTCAACTTCCTGAAATCTCTAAGCAAAACGACAAAGTGACGGTTAATTGCTCTTCTACTGAAACAGCTCAACTAACGCTTACTTTGAACGGCAACATACTCTTATCGCAAGAGGGTACCAGTCTCAGTTATACACATAATTTGGCTGCACAAGGAGATTATAATTTCAAGTTTACTGCTACCAAGAATGGCGAGACCAAAGAGGCTTTGACACAAACATGTGTTGTGGCTTCTCCTACCAAGGCTGCACGTCCTGCTGGCATTGATATGGGTATTTACTACAATGAGGCAGATCCTACCAAAGTTACACTTTCTACCTATGCTGCTAGCAAATCTGCACCTGCTCAACATGTCTTTGTCGTAGGTGACTTCAATAATTGGGCAATCTCTAATGCATACCAAATGAAGCAAGATGGCAATTATTTCTGGTTGGAAATCAGCGGATTAACACCTCAGAAAGAGTATGCTATGCAATACGTAGTCGTTCGTTCAGATGGTAAGACTGTACGCATTTCTGATCTCTATTCTGAGAAAGTATTGCACAAGGATGACCAATGGGAACCTAAAAAGGTTAATCCTAATCTCATGGATTATCCTGCAAAGGGAGATGGCTATGTTACCGTTATTCAAACAGGCAAACCTAAGTTCGAATGGTCGGATGCTACACTCAATTTTAAACGTCCTGACAAGAATAACCTCGTTATCTACGAGGCATGGGTATATGACCATAGTTCTCAACGTACCATCCAAGCGATGACAGATCGTATGTTCTACTACGAAGATATGGGTATAAATGCTATAGAGTTGATGCCTGTACAAGAGTTCGATGGTAACCTCAACTGGGGATACTCACCAAACCATTATTTCGCATTTGACAAGGCATATGGTACTCCTGAGCAACTCAAGACATTTATCGATGAGTGCCACAAACGTGGTATCGCGGTCATCCTTGATATGGTATTCAACCATGCTACAGGACTCAACCCTATGAACAAACTTTATCCTTGGGGAGATGATCTTGCACACAACCCTTGGTTCAATGTCAATGCTCCTCACGGAGACAATGTGTATGAGGATTGGAACCACGATTTCGAACCTGCACACAATATGTTCATCCGTGTTCTCAAGTACTGGCTTGAAGAGTATAAGGTGGACGGTTTCCGTCTCGACCTGAGCCACGGACTCTGTGGTGCTACTGCGGGTACTTCTGTTCGCAATATCAAGGACTACTATGAGAAGGGCGTCAAGGCGGTTTCTCCTGATGCATATATGATTCTTGAGCATTGGGGTGACAATTGCGATAACGATCGCCGCGAGCTTATCAGCGCTGGCATGCTATGCTGGGATAATACCACCAATGCATACTACCAAACCGCTATGGGTTGGCTCAAGGATGGAGATAGTTTCGCCAATGCTAACCGAGATGGTTATGTATCTTACTGCGAGAGCCACGACGAAGAACGTGCGTTCTTCAAGGCGAAAAAATGGGGTGCAGGTAATCTGCAAACCAACGATGAAGCTCGTATTGCACGCGTACCACTCAATATGGCGTTCTTAACTCTCCTCAATGGACCACAAATGTTCTACCACTTTGCTGAGTTTGGTTTCGACTATTCTAAGTGGCAAAGCGAAAAGGGAGAGTGGGGTAAAGATGATAGCGGTAAATCACCTTATGGAGATCCTATTCAAAACGACTACAACTATAAGATGAGTGTCAAAGCACGTCCTGAAACATGGTTGGGAGAAGGTGCTTGGCGTACTGCTGCTTTCCACAAGGTTGGACAAGCTATTCAATTGCGTACCAAGCTTTTACCTGAAGTGTTCCAAGGCAATCCTACTCACGTAGAGATTTCTGGTGGTAAGATTGTTCGTACCATCCAATGGGGTAGTGATGTTTTTGTAGTAGGTAACTTTAGTGCTACAGAGTCCCAGACAGTTACTATCCCTGGAGGCAAGTGGTACAATTACTACGAGCAAAAGGAGCAAACCAATACTACCGTTACGTTGGCTCCTGGTCAATTGATGATCCTTACTGGAAAACAACTTCAATTGCCTACCATGCGTCCTGCTTATAGCCTTGAAACCGCTATTGAGAATGTGTTCATCCCTGAGATATCTATGGATATGCTTCCTCCTTACAATGTCACTATTTATACTGTGAGTGGTCAGGCTGTATCTGTTCAGCGTAATGCGGAACAAGTCAACTTCAACGGAATGAGCAATGGCTTGTATCTCATTCAATTTGAGAAGAACGGACAACGTGTCACCAAGAAAGTCATTCTTTGATATTCTTTCTGACAGTAATAAATACATAAAAAAAACTGCGCTTTCTTGGCGCAGTTTTTTTGCCTTAAGCTTTCTTATCTCATAACTTAGTACGGGCAGGAAAATGAAAGGTGCACAGCCTAAAATGGTCTTTTGATTGGTTATGAGGGAGTTATGCAATATGATAATAATGGGCACCCTATTTCATTAGTAAAAAAAGGTAACTGGCATAATGGTGACGCTAATTATACATTCAAATACTTATCATATGATAAATAAGGCAATTGGCTATCGCGTGTTATTTATTCTAATGATAAGGCATATATCGTAGAAGAAAGAACAATCGAATATTACAACTAAAGATTATTATTCAAAGATAGAAAAATTATGGTAAAAACAGCTCGTGAACGTTTGAGTTATATATATGGTATTCCAAACACTTATAGATTGCAACCCTACAATGATTTATCTGAGGTGCTAAATATAATTGGAGTTTTGGCAAAAAGAAATAAAATACCTTATTTCATATTTTCTACTCCCCAAGCCAAGAAAAAAGACTACATATATGACAATATAGAGTATTATGTTCCTGTAAATTGGCGCGATTGTCTATACGAAGATTTGGAAACGGGAGATTATTACATTATTAGTCCAGATCCAAATAATGACTCGTATGTTTTTTCATGGATAGCCTTCAGAATTACCAATTTACGTACTGATATACGTCATATATATAGAGATAACTCAAATAAATTAGTACGAGAGATTGCTCATCATTCAGGGTCTTTTATTGACCTAGCATCCAATCGTGGTGCGGATGAAATTTTTGATACTTTGGCCAAAAATCAAAAACCAATTGTTGTTAAACTACAGCATTGGGTTCAGCGAAATAACACTATTGTTGGCTCAATATGTACATTTGATATTTAATCACTCTATTATGTTCTATTAAGACTATGGTAAGATATTATTCTATTCTTTTATTGGCAATCATATCCTTATTTGCCATAAGTTGTGAAAATACCAATCCAATCTTCAATGATTTTATTGGAGAGTATGAAATGACTACGGAAGTTATTCCTGTATATGGCAATACAGAAATTGACTTTCTAGCAGTCGTGAAAAGCAATGTGACCATCTACGAGGAAAAGAATAAACTATTTATTCAAACGGACAACTTTGGTATGCCATTTGCTTACGAGGAAAATCTAACACCTCTTGAAGTTGGTAGCGAACAACCAGAAAACGATAACTCAAACTCTACTTTAGAGGATATTACTGTTCATACTTCTGCTATTGTAATGATGAATGGTTTAATTCATTCTATCGTTCATGGAGTTTTAGCGAAATCACTACCTATACAAGTTAAAAATGTAGCACATACCAAATTGACTTTTAATTCTAGCGACTCTTTTGAAGTAACCATAACAGATATTACAGGCGAGCGTTTTACAACAATTGATTGCCATTTTGAATATGACCCAATCTTCAAACAAAATGAAACTTTAACTTGGGAACTGGCTTTGATATTTCATCAACCAATTAAGGAAGGAGATGCAGAATTGACATCTGTTAGATACAAAAATGTTCTAACAAAAATCAATTGATTAAAACCAACAACTCCTTATAAACCAACTAAATGCAACCCGCCAAAAGGTTGCATTTTTTTATGTGCCTACACTTTGGTTACAATCCCAACCAACAACCTATCCAAAAAAGCAGTACCTTTGCACCGTCTTTCCGATGAGCGGCTATAATCGGCATGCAGGGCGTCCCGCAATTTGTTCTCAGTCTTGCACCCGAAAAAGGAATCGCTTGCATTACCTCAAGTGGAGTTATACTCTCTAACAACACCAACCGATTCCGTTGTTGTGTACTTGTGCTGGACGATAATGGAGGGTTAGATACCCTCGAAATTTGCTTGAAAATTTTGCATTTTTTTTCGTTTACTACCCAGCAGCAAACGAAAAGTACATTGCAATTAAATACGAAAATCGTCGATCTAAGTTATGTCGGTTTTGTACCGATTCATGTATCGTTTTTTGTATCGATTTATGGTTGGTGCTTACATTTTTTTTCTGTAATTTATTGATTTTTAGTACGTTTTGTATTGACATATTGTTCTTCATTACTCGAACCACTTTGCCTTTGCATTTTGTATTTTTGGAAATTATGTACAACCTTCTTAGAATTACGGTTTACTGTTATAACTCGCAGATATGTAACGCAATATAAACAAAAAAGACATCCAAATGGATGTCTTTTTTGAGCCACTGGCCGGACTCGAACCGGCGATTTACGAAATCAAACCGGGGATTTGGTCCTTCTGTGGTGCTATAACTGAATAGCTACATTCTATAACTAACTATCTCATACGGTTTTACCCCTTGATGTAGTTAATATTTAAAGATCACCCTATATATGAAGTACTCTGTGCGTGCTATCACTTTTGGTATCAATTGTGGTAACACTTTTGGTATCACTTTTTCTGCTGCAAAGGTACTGCTTTTTTTTGATATACACAAGTTTATGAGCAAAAAAGTTACACATTTTTTCCATTTATTTTCCATCGGGTAACAGTTGTACTATCAACTATGGTATCACTACGAAAAAGTGCTAGAAAATAACAATCGCAGACCCATCTACTGAGCCTGCGATTGTTTTGTTATTTGCCTCTGCTTTTTAGTCTTTCTTTCCTTGCAAGGTTCGCATCAATACCTCAACTTGAGCGTTAAGGCATTTGATCTCCTCTTCTTTTTGCGCAACCAAGTTCTTTAGTTCCGCTACCTCTGCGTGAGTAGTGAGGTGCTCATGCTTCTCCTCTGATACAAACATATTTCCTCTACCCAGCATGACCCACTCAAGGTTCAGTTCTGGGTAGAGCTCTATTATTCCATTGATGGTTGATACCGCTACTCCTCGTTTGCCTGATAATTGTGCGCTCAAAGTTGCTAATTCCATATTCAACTTTGTGCTTAATTCTTTGATGGTGATGTGCTGTGATTTGCGAAAATCAGTCAGTCTTTTTGCAATTTCTTCGGCTTTCATACTATAAAATTGTATATTTTTTGCAAAAAATGCACAAAATGTTTGCTATATTCAACAAAATGTACTATCTTTGCGCAGAAAATTTGCTGCAAAAGTACACATTTTTTCCAAAATACGCAAGAAAAATGCAAAAAAAATTGATTTTTATATGAAAAAAGATGATTTTCGCCTCCGAACTTTTCTACAAAATGTTGAAAAGTCGCAATACAGGGCAATTCGGAGAGCTATAATTGATTTGTGCAAAGTGACAAAATCAAGTTATTACAACTGGCTCAATGGCATCGCCACTCCCAATCCAAGGAGAAGAACAATAATCAATGCTGTGGCAGTGAAATATGGTTATTCTCCTGTATACCCATATAATAAAATAAGTACTATAAAAATACCTAATTTTATATATAATGAGTCTGAATCCTGAAATACGTTTGTACTACTCACGCATGGACCGCGATTTTAAGGCTAATTTCCAAATGTTGGTGTGCAACCGTACCAATTGGAAGAAATCGCGCTTCTATAGTCGTATGCGTGGCGATACGGAATGGTCGCCTGCTGAGTTAGCAGTTGTTGAAAGTGTTTACAAGTCCTTTAAGGAAAGATATAATTTTTAGTATGAAACCAAATACCCCACAATACGCCGTATTCTCTTCGACTGAAGAGGGCTGTTGCTATTTGCTTTGCTCAGATATCATCGGCTATGCCCCATTGATGGATTCTTTTCTCGGTAACGAGATGTTTGAGGCAGATGAAGTTACCTGCCACCATCAATTTGTCCTGGGCAATGAGCGCTTCGGCAAGTGCAATGTGCTTCATTTACGCTACATCCACTCGGATGATTATCAAGATATCGAGGTGAAAGCCCTCGCAGAGTTCATTAGAATAGCCGAGGAGAGGTCATGGATGAATCTACTACAATAACCCCCACAGAGGAACGTTCGTACTTCCAGAGGCGCGTTTTTGATGAAATGGGGCTCACACCAGAGCATAACAAAGTTTTGCTCAAGCGCGAAAGCGAGGGTGATGAGTTCCGAACGGCGCGTGGTCATATGGATATTTTCTCTGAAGATAAGGATGGGAATATACAGATTCTTGTATATACCCTCAATGGTTGGGCTATTACATATCCTGATCAAAATCAAGGAAAAACATACGACCATAGTAGTATCACCAAGTTGAAGAACTACTATGTCACACGCCTTCATCCCGATAACATCAAAGAGGGTGGGGGTAAGTATCGCTTTCCTAAGGGGCAACCTACTTATCCATTCTTCCCACCCAACTTGCTTGAGAAGTTCGAAAAAAAAGAACAGATTGATACCCTCATCTTAACGGAGGGTTATTTTAAAGCGATGACAGGCTCGCTTTATGGCTTAGATGTTGTGGGATTGGGTTCAATTACTTTGTTTGCTGATTCCAAAACAAAGGAACTCTATCCCGATATAAAGTTGCTTATCAATACTTGTAAAGTTCAAAAGGTTGTGCTTTTATACGATGGCGACTGCCTGAATATCTCTGAAAAAGCACTAAAGAAGAAGTCAGACCTTGCTTTGCGCCCTAAAACCTTCTACAATTCTATCAAGAATACACGTGATTTGTTGGTAGATTTCTCAAAAGTAAAGATTGAGTTCGCTTACATCCGTACGGATAATCTCATCGACCACCCAAAGGGGCTTGATGATCTGCTACTCACTCCCGCCTACAAATCGCACATAGATGAAATAATCCAGGATATAACGGAAGACGAGATAAACTCTAAATTTTTCTTCCGTATGAATATCCGTGACCAAATCAACCGCCTCAAGCGACAGTTTGCTTTGGATTCTGTTAAAAGTTTCTATGCGCGATGGGAGAATCAAATCGGAGAGGAGGAGTTTGTATTCGAGCACATGCTCTATCAATACAATGCCGCCGAAGATAAAGTTATTCGAGCGATGCCTTTAGCTATCCGCGATTTTATTCGTGTAGGCGATGATTATTTTGAGATGATAAAAGTGCCTAATATACGCACAGATGTGTTAGAGATAAAACTTGCTCCTCGTCGCAAAGGTACTATCGTGGACGATTTTGGGAAATGTCAATTGGTTAATGTGCGTAAATTTAAGGCATTTGTCAATAAGCCAAGCCATATAGATTATAAGGCCATCATAAATGATTGCTATAATCTCTACCAACCAATCAATTATGTAGCCGAACCTAATCGTCCTTGGCCACATATTCAAAAGCTAATGGAACACATCTTTGGCGAACAGGTAGAATTCGGTTACGATTATATGCAATTGCTATATCTTAAGCCAATGCAGATTTTGCCTATTCTTTGTCTCGTGAGCCAAGAACGCGGCACAGGAAAGACTACTTTCCTTGATCTGCTCCGTGAGACATTTGGCAATAATGCAATCATCGTTGGTAACTCCGAAATTACCTCAGAGTTTAACGCTTTGGTCAGTGGTAAACTCATAGTCGGAGTAGATGAAACCTCGTTGGAAGATAATACCAAAGTAACAGAACGCTTGAAGATGATGTCCACAGCTAAGAAGGTTCCAATGCAGCGCAAAGGTAAGGATCATGAGGAGATAGAGAACTTTACCAAGTATGTGTTGTGTTCTAACAATGAAACGCGTTTCATCTACACACAAGAGGACGAGGTGCGCTTTTGGGTGCGCAAGATTGACCCCATCCCAGAGGAAGATGCTATCCCTGATATTCTTCCTATTTTAGGTGAGGAAATCCCTGGTTTTTTGTCGTTCTTATTATCACGTCAAATGCACATCCGTGAGCCTCAATCACGTATGTGGTTTTCTCCAGCTGATATTGAAACAGAGGCATTGATCAAATTGAAGCAAAATCAGCAACCAAAACCTGTAAAAGCCATCAAAGATAGGATACATGATTTGTTCTTGGAGTTTCCAGCCGAAGAATATCTCATTTCCGTGAACATTCTTAAACAAATGATTCCTGATATTCAGCGGCTCACTTCTGATGCAATCTGTGATTATTTGAAGGTAAACTTGCATTTGTCAGTAGCGCTTACCGACGGAATCGCTAAAACCAAATATTTGAAAATCCCTTATTCTTTTGAGTCAAGTGATGGGAACTACATCACTTGCTATCATAAAGATCGTGGAAAAGGCTTTGTTTTTCGTGCAGAAGATTTTCTTAATGAAGTAGAATTGGGGTATGTTCATAAAGTGCTGAAGGCAAAAGATGAAACATATTAGTAGTTACCTAAACTTTAATTTTTCTTCGGTGGGGTGCGCTGGCTCGTGAGAGTAGGCGCACTTTCTTTTTGTTTTGTTTTTTGGGGGAGAAAAAACAAACTATAACTTGGTTACTTAGTTACTTTAGTTATATGTAATTTTATTTCAATAAATTATATAGTAACCTATTTGGTAACTTTTAGTAACCTATGGTAACTTTTGGTAACTCATAGTTACTGATGGTAACTTAATTTGTTACTTTGATAATCAGATGATTATAAAGAATGTAACCAATGTAACCAAAAATTCCCCTTCTGATTATTTCGCATGCTTTGTGTCCGTTTAGTTGCTTGTGAGGAATAGGTCGTTGATGAAAGTTGTATGAATTGCCTTCGTTGAACATTGGCAAGCAGAGGGCGCTGATATAATACACCTTTACGCTGCAAAGTTAGTTACGCTCCATTACCCAGAACAAGGTTACACAGAGTTTTGAACCGTGTACCTCAAAAATCTCCATCCCACGGCTGACTCGCTGTGGGTAGTATTTTTGTCAAAAACCTTGTGCTGCTATTCTGCTACTCTGATAAAGCACCGTAAAGGTTATATCATACGCTCACTGCTTTATACGCAAATGTTCAACAACAAATATCAATTCATTATGTCACAACTTTCATTCTACAACGATCTCTTCAATTCTCACAATGAGGCAACCACATCCACAGCAAGCGAAAATGTAAAGGTTGATCACCGCTTCAGCATTACCGCAAATGTTCTAAAATTTATTGTTTCACAAGATTTTTATCGTGATTGCGATTGCGATGTGTTGGAGATTGAAATGCCCCGCGAGGAGTTTGAGGGTGTGGCTGTTAGTGCCTTGAGAGAGCGAGGTTTAAAATATACGCCTTATCTGTCACAAGGCGAGCGCATAGAGTACGATTACCAGTTAGAGGAAGAACTCCACCAATACGAGCAAGCGTTCAAAGCTTGGCTTGCAGCGATTGATAGCGAGCGCAGCCAATATGTCCACGCGTTTGATGTGGAGGAGTTTCTCGAAGATGTTTTCTATCACTATAGCATTGAGAGCCGCTACTATGGTGTTCCTGTCTTGGCACACTATGAATACAAGCAAATTTGCAAAAACTATTTACAAGAAAATAACTAATACGAACCCTAAAATTTGGAGGAAAAAATCATGTCAGAGGCTAAGTCAAGAGAGATTTTGCACAATCTCAACAATCAAGTAAGTTTTGTAATCGATGAAATCGAAACGGGCGGTTTACAGTGTACATTGAAAACTCAAATGTTGCTCTATGATTTGATAAATGAAATATGGAACTACTAAGCGGCACCGCCCATCTCCAGCGAGGTGGGCGGAACCCGACTGAGGGTGCGAAAAATCGCGCTCGTTCCCTAGCGGAAACTCGCATTTATTTTGATTAGTTTAGTGCTTATTTTTGTGAAAGTGACAATTTTTGTCAGTATCTTAAATGTATTTTGCTAACGAATTAGAAAAATTACACTATTTTTCCATTTTTATTTGCATATCTCGAAAAAATGTTGTATATTTGCACCCGCAATTCCACGCCGGGGATGTCTGCGCGTCATCGGCTGGGGTAGCAGACATATTTAAAAGGCGTTTATTGACGCTCTGTTCTGACGTTTTCGAAACTTCGCAACTTTCTAAAGCATCTTCAGGACTTAGCAACGATAGATGTCCTACGGGATATAGATTGTCCCTCTTGTGCCAATTTGGGTACGTCTTTTGCGTATATGTATATGCGCATACGCGTGCTTTAAAAAAACGAACACAGCACAAGAGAATATTTATATTCGGCGTGGGCTTCAGCGTTGTCGGTTCAAAGATGCAGGCAATGCGAAGGCCTCGAAAACGTGGAACGACAATAGTCGGACTCCACGCTTTTTTTATATTCATATTGTTAAAAAAAATGCAAATTAAGGAAATAAATATATTATGAAAAAAATTTTACTTGGCCTTGCCACTCTATTATCGTCATTAGGTCTATTCGCCCAAGGACAATTTAAGGATGTGCGACAAACCTATTTATGGGATGTAACACTATCAATGAAAGGTTTTAATGGAGCTCCAAACATCTATGATAAAGTAGTAGATGTGATGATAAAAGACATACAGTCTATTACCAACGAGCGCACTGAGATTGTAGTTGTCCCTTTTCAAGATAAAGCATTGGATGTGTGGCGAGAATTAGCCACTCCAGAAGGCAAGGCTGCTATTATTAGAAGGATAAGCAATTATAAGAATGACAACATTACCAACACTAATATATCAGCTCCCCTTCAATACACAATCGATAATATCTTCTCAACAGATAAGATTGATATCATGAAATTGATGACAGATGGTAACGACAATGTCAATCCTACTAAGTTGTATAATATTTTAGACCATTGGTGTGATATTGCTAAGCAGAAGGATGCATATGGATATTATATCCTTCTTACTAATGCAGCTAAAAATGATGATTTAAGTCTCGTATTAAAAGGGATTTGTAATTTTGAGGAAATAGATGCTTCACAAATGCTAAATGGTATTGCAGAAATTCGGCAGATTAATAATTCATGGAAAGAAGGTATCCTTATCAACATTCGAGATGAATATAATAAACCCAAACGCCTTGTGTTTAATGTCTATGCTGGTGATGGCAATATTCCTGCTGGTTTTAAGATTCATTTCAAAACGATTCCAAACGACTACATTGAAATTGATGAGGTAGCTGAATTTCAATCAGATAACTCTGTTGTAATACATCCTCATTTTATAAAATCTCAACAAGCGCTGATGAATGAATTGCCGACTGAATATCTATACGGTGACATCGTTTTGGAGTATGAACCAACTCCTGATATGGCGAGTGATCCTAAATTTGCTTTCACACGAATCGTTGATAATGTGACTGCAGTTATGTTAGAAAATAAACCAGTTAATACAGTTAATATCTATGTTAAGAAATAAATTCTTCCTGATAATTCTTACGGTTGTATCTACAATCAGCGTAAGTTGCAACAAAGTAAATAATGAGGATGCTGTACTTTGGGGTAAAACCAATACTTATAATCCATTCCTATGGAAAAAACAAGTACCAGATACACTCAAACAAACACTTTGTTTTGATTTTAATGACGATGCAGTTAAATATCTAACATCTCCGTTAAAGTTAGGCATATTCAAGAAAGATGATAATGGACGCCTTCGTCAAGTAAGATCCGATGAGATGGAACTTTTTGTTAATGGCAAAGCTGTTGACGGAAATGTCATTAGCGTGAATGCGTCTGACCGTGAACTTGAAGTAGGAGTTGTATTTAACGAACATGCTGCGGACAAGATTCATTATTGGTATATCAAACCTATAGATGCAACAGGTCTCGATCGTATCAATGACAAAAATAATTATAGTGAGGACGAGGCTATTATGGAGATAAAACTCCAAAAGCGTCATGTTATGAATCCATTAGCCGAAGGACTTATGTGGTTTGGAATAACCATTCTTGCAGCGCTGATTCTTTGGTTTGTTGTCCTGAAACAAATGTTCTTCCCAACATTCCGTATTACGCGTCTTCAACTCGTAGGACCAGAGCCATATTTAAGTCAGCTCAAGATTAAAGGTTATCGGATGTGCATCCTTACTGCATCTCCTCAAAAGCAGAACTGGTTTAATCGTGTGTTTACAGGTGCTATTAAGTATGAGATTAACCCTATGTGGTCCGCTCCTGTTGTGTTTGAACCTCGCGACAAAAAGACTGTTCGCGTTCGTCCTGATAAAAATACATATTCGGTTGATGCAGGATTCTTAAAAACAAATATTGATTATGTCATCGTCAATGAGATAACAAAGATTAAAACTATAATGAAAATTTCATAAACTTACTATATCATGGCAACTAAAATTAAACGCTGTCTCTACGTGGGACTTGGTGGAACGGGTATGAACGCGCTTCTTCATACCAAGAAAACATTTATGGATACCTATGGAGAAGTACCTCCTATGATTGGTTTCTTGGGGATTGATACCGATGGTGGTGAATACAAGAAAAACCCATTGACAACCATTCGTGGCGAAGAGGTTACTCTCAGCCCGAGTGAGCAACTACCTATATTAGTCAAGGATGCACGTCCTATTTACGATGTTCATAAAGAGGATTTTTCATGGATACCAGAAAAGAACCTTTATGCACTGACTAGTATGACTCTCGGTGCAGGTCAAGTTCGTACTAATGGACGTTTTGCGTTTACTGTTAATTATGTACAAGTGGCACAAAAAGTACATAATATTCTTAATCAAATTACAAATGCTCGTATTCAAGCTAACGACAAATATGAACTTTTAAGTGCCAATACTGAAATTCATATGGTATTCTCCGTCTGTGGAGGAACAGGTTGCGGTACATTCATTAACATGGCATACCTACTTCGAAAAGAAGCTCCTAATTGTAAACTAACGGGTTATGCTGTGCTTCCTGATATTTTCAAGTCCATGTCTCGTTCAGGTATGGCTAAGGTTGCTCCTAATGCTTATGGAGCAATCATGGATCTGGACTATCTCATGCATATGGGTATTGGTAGTAATCCTATAAAATTAGATTATATTAAAGATAGTTACGAAATCCGTGAACGACCATTTAACTCTGTTGTCTTTATTGACAACAAAAACGAGAACCTTGATACCTATACGCATGTGGATGAACTCACAGAAATGATATCTCTTGCTTTAGTGACATCGGCTGGTGAATTAAGTTCCGCTTCTGCATCTGTTAGTGACAACTTAGAAAAGAATATTACAGAGGGCAACATGGATATCGAAAATAAGAAAGCATGGGCTGCTGGTATGGGTATATGCGAGATATTCTATCGTAACGAAGAAATTAGTGATATCTATGCTATAAAGGCTGCTAAGATTTTGATTGAACGCATGTTTAATTCATGTGAAGATGCTGATATTATTGTTAATGCATGGATTGATTCTCCAGAGGTAAATATCCGAGAAAATAATAACAATGATCATGTTATTGACTTTATTGCTGAGAAAAATCCTAAATACGATTTATCCATCAATGAAGACGCTAATGCAATGCCAGAAGTTGAGCAATACTTGCAGATGAATAAAATCAAAGACGAGGTAGTTAACGAGAAAGTTACTTCACTTACTGCAAAAGTACGCACTGAATTGCGTAAACTGCTCATCACTTACGTAAACAAAGAGTGCGGTATCTCTACTGCTCGTAATATCATTGAAGGCATAGATGCACAAATTGATATCTATTTATCTGAAATGAGAAAAGAGAAAGAGATTCTTTGGGAAAAGCAACCTCGTCTTCGTTCTACACTTGAAGCAGCTGTTAGTGATCTTAAAGAATATGATAGTAAATTCTTTAAGACTAAGGCAAAATTGGAGGAGAAAGAGGAAGATGTCATAGGAGCAGCAAGGGATCTCTGCATCAATATGCGAGAGATTACACGTCGTGATGCAGCTATCATGATATTTAATAATATCAAGTCTTTGCTACAAACTGCTATCGGCAAGGTAAATATGATAGCCGAGAGCCTTATTGCTTGTTCCAAAAAACTAGCTTCCGACTTAGCAAAACTACAAAATAGCGTGAGCAAAGCAGCGCAAACATTCCAAATTGATTTGGCTCAGAATATTGTCACAACTATTAAAATCAATCCAGAAGATATAATTTTTGCAGATTTTGTACGCACCTTAAAAGGTGAAGAGAAAATCTACGGATTTGTAGAATACGGCATTGACGAGATAGAGAAATTTGTTCTTAAATACACCAAGTCTTTGCGTACCACTAAAGAGCATCGCAATACTACAATCGATGATATTATCAATAAAATGGATGCGGAAGAGTTTGAGAAATTGATTAAATTATCCATTAGCAAATCGCTTCCAATGTTCCGCTATGATTATCGAGGACATAGACCAAAGGAATTTCCACGTGATAGTTATTATATAGGTTTGCCAGATAAAGCACATAGTCGTTTGGTTGCTGATGATTTCTTCAAAAATCATATTCAAAATGCGGATTGTGACTTTGCAAGCATTGGAGTAACTGACAAAATTATCATTTATCGTCAAGTCGGTGTTGTTCCTGCTTATACGATCAATGAGGTAGAGGAGTATCGCAAAGAGTTTGAAGATTGTAATGCAGACTGCCATATAGACTACAATATAGAACTCCGTATGCAACGTGAAGAGTTTGCACTAAACCCAAAACGTGCAACGGATGATGATTTACTTGATCTATGGGTAAAAGGTTTTATTTTCGGTCTAGTAAAGAACGAGGATGGAGAGTATTTCTTCCAAAGCCAAGAGCACGGAGATGCACTTGATGACAATTGGGTTTCAATCGGCAAATACCGTGACGAAGCGTTTGATAATTTCCGTAGATACAAAACTTCCATTCGCAAAGAATTTACCGAGTTCTTTGAGAATCTTGCAAGTAGCAAAGGTGCGGATGCTATGCGAGCTATCCTTGCAGAAGTACGTGTTGCTTATTTTGACAACTTCTCACAAATTAATATGACGAAAGATGAAATCAAGAAGCATGGTTTCGAGAAGATTCGTCAGCTCATCACTGATGAGATTAATCATGCTAAAAAACTTTAAACAACCCCCGATAACTAACAACAGAAACATATGAGACATACAGTGCATATTATGCTTGGTGATAATGCCGAGCGTATATTAACTGACATAAAGCAATATGTAGTTAGATATGGTAGCAAAGAAGAAAATACTTTCTTTAATGCAATGCTCTATCGCGAGGAAGAGAATGGCGCACATATGTACGCCGCTCAACCTTGCGAATCAGATGCAAGTCAATTTGTATCAGGTATTGAAAACTTATATAACATATCGTTAAATAATTTCTATTCTATTCCTGAAACGAATCGTACTGAATATCTAACAGATTGTTTTTCGTTGTTATATAATCAGAAGATAACCATCAATAACCCTGGTGACTCTCCTGCTTTACACGTATGTTTCTATCTCCCTGTATATGAGAAGAAATATTGGGAGCGAGTTCAAGAGTTCCTTGCTGCTATAGACACTCTCCCACAACAATACGAGGCGGATCTCTTTCTTATACCGTCTGATTTGGCATTTCTCGTTGAAAATGAAGCCGAAACACTTCCTATCAAAATGGCAGAATACCAACGTCAGACGAAACAAACTATTAACGATATTCTTTCATCAAAGAAAAACTTTCGCTCACTCAACAATCTCATTCTCGTTCAAAACTGTAATTCCAGCGGACTTTCTCTAAACTTGGATAAAGAGAGTTTTGTTCGCATCATTGGCGAGTTTGCACTCTTAACTATCAGTCACTATAATGAGATGTTCAATATCTCAGCGTATGATGATAGACGACCTATTCATGCCTTGGGTTTGAGTGTGCTAAGTTTCGACAAGTATTATTTCGTGCAGTATCTATTGCACAGAGCGTATATTCACATCCTAGATAGAGAGAAAGTAATGCAAGGGGAAGTGGATGTAAATAAGGTGTCCAAAATTGTACAAGATATCTTATTGCGGAATGTAAATGTATTCTCCCATTTCTATGATACGCAAGTTAAAAGTAGGCTTGATAAGCAGATGGATCAAAATACTATCATTGCGCAAATACATCCTGAACTCCAAAAAGAGATCGAGCGTCTAACACTTGAATGTCAAGCGTATATCGATTCAACAGAGATTACTCTTCCAGAAAAGAAAGCTACTTTAGCACAACTACTTGGAGAAGACGATGACCTACTGATTGGATATATGTTCAATAAGAAGCAATTGGTTATTGATGATTGTAGCAGGGAAGTGCTTGATTTTTTTGTAGATGCTAATAATAGACTCTTCCGCTTAAAAGAATCTGTCAAAAAAGAAGATACACAAGAGGAGTTAACACGCAAAGAAAACTGTAATCGAATAGCAGAAAATGCAGTTCTATCTACGACTTCTGGCGAAGTTGTAACTATGCCTAGTGTAGTACTGGATGAACTAAAGTCCGTTAAAGTTTCTATGCGCGAGTCTTCTAATTACATTCGTTTAAAGTCTGGAGAATTAAAAGCTTTGGGGGTACAAATTTATGAAAATACTCAAAGCCAAAAACGACTCACAGAAAAAGGATTTGTCTTTGATGGACATACCTATCAATTACAATCAAATGTAATTGAAAAACCTCTTGAAGATGATTATAGACCAACAACTTCTGTTCCTGCTAAAGCTGATTTACGAAAATACTTCACTCCTGTTAAAAATCAAGGGAATTTAGGCGCTTGTTCTGCATTTGCTTTAGTGAGTATCTATGAATATATTCTAAAAAAGAACCACAAGAAAGAAATTGATCTTAGTGAATCCTTCGTATATTACAATGTGCGTAAGATAACTAACGAAATTGGAGAAGATTCTGGTAGCTCGTTATACAATGTGGTAGTCACAATGGGTACAGAAGGAGTTTGTGCAGAGCATTATTGCCCATACACCGACAAACCCGATATGCCAATGCCTTCTAATGAGGCGTATGAAGATGCACTTCAGCGAAAAGTTGTCAAGGCACTCAATGTACAAAGAGATTTGAATCATATCAAATCAGCTATAGCTCAAGGTTATCCGGTAGCCGTTTCACTAAAAGTGTTTGATTCCTTTGAACCAATCGGTGGCTTTATTGCTCGTCCCTCTGAGATTGAGATTGAAAATGGACAATCAGGGAATCATGCCATGGTGGTGTGTGGATACTCTGACGAAGACAAAATTTTCATTGTGCGAAACTCTTGGGGACCAAAGTTCGGAGACCAAGGATATTGCTATATTCCATATTCTTATTTCGAGGATTTTCTTAATGTAGCTTGCATTATTACAGAAGTTAACGATTCTGAGATTCGCGTTGCAGGTAATGATCTCAAAGTGACATTGAGTTTTGACATGTCGAACTCACGTATTAAATCGGCTCTTCTGCGTATTCTCATTGAAGAAGAGAAACGCCATCTTTCGCGTTTGGAAACCATTTTGCAAGATAAGGAACTTACATACAATAAAATATTCCAAGCATTAGGTAATAATAGTAATCGAACCTCTATTTGTGATGGTACAATTGAACGCTTACAATTGGAGCGTAATCAGTGTATGAAAAAGAAGGATGATTTGCAAGAGGAACGAAGCCACGCATTGGAAGAATATAAAAAGGATACAATTAAAGGGCGCATCCTCTTTGGAATCAGTGTAGCAATTTATCTCATAGTATATACTATTCTATTATTTGTGGCGAAGATTCCTGCTAACGAACTATTCTTGAATACTGCAAGTTACATTTTCTATGGTTTATATGCGCTGAATGTACTCTTCTTTTGCCTATGGAATTGGCGACGTCATCATGGGGTGATTACGCTTAATGAAGATTATATAAACAGCATAACACAAGAAGAAGAAAATGCGCAACGTCTTTCACAACAATTAGAGATAATAAAACTAAAATCACATGTCGCTGGTATGATTATTGACTCGCTTGCCAAACTATTCCATAATTTACACTCAAAATACAATGGTATGCGATCATATGTCGGTAATTTAAAAGAATGGCGGAAAGAAGAGATAGAACGGAATATGAAAGATGATGTTCGTGACCCATTCCTATCTCTGGTTTCAAACAAGTGTCTTGATCACTACTTTGACCTATGCAAAGATAAAATAACAGAGAGTATCCGTCTTTATCGTATGTTTAAGA
Source organism: Paludibacteraceae bacterium (assembly GCA_045614865.1). GTDB lineage: Bacteria > Bacteroidota > Bacteroidia > Bacteroidales > Paludibacteraceae > Colicola. Next base: position 89,067 of record JAZLDS010000012.1, read on the forward strand.
ACACGTATAACGTTGAAGAGGAAGAAGTTGTTCGTTTCAAAAATAATCTAAAAGAAACCTTGGTGCGTGAGCTTTTTGCTAAATTGGATAACTTCTCTATTTATCAACACATTGTAGGCGAAAGTCGCTATGATTATGTGGAACGTGATTATACAAATCTTGATACATTGCTTCAACAAATGGATAAGAAGTCAAACCATTTTGTACGTACAAACTCCACAATCAGTACTGCTGCAGCACAGAACGCAAGTTGTAAATTACTGTTTATAGATACTGCATTCGAAGACAATCGTACAACTTGGGATTCTATCTGCAATAAGAACTTCCAAAATTCCCCAAAACTCTGCAAAGATAGTTCACAATATAAAATAACATTGTTACAACTTAATGCTCTCGAGACAAAAGAGATTGCAATACTAAATTAAAATATTATGAAACCTCGTATTATTTTACTAGTTCTTGTGTCGTTGGTAATGATTTCATGTATGTCCGATAAGGATAAATATATTCAAGACCATCAGCACTTTACTGAACAATTCCTAGAGCAAAATGAAACATATACTGCAACAGATTGGGACGCAGCAGAAACACGTTACCTGCAGTTACGAGAGCAGTATGCTGTTTTAATGACAGATATGTCAGCTGAGGAGAGAAAAGGCATTGATGAACTCAATAGTAAGATTGATGCTGTATTTTTAAGACATGGCATTGATAATGCTGCTACACAATTTGAGAGCCTCATTAATGAAGGTATCGGTGTGTTAAACGAATTGTTTAATTAAAGCGATGCCAACGAAAATTAATAAGAACAATAAAGGATATTATCGCCTACATTTATTCATCAGTTGTATAGTGGTGGGCTTCGTTGTTTTACTCTACGTTACAATTTTCCCTAAATCTGGAAAACAAATAGTTAATGAAGCACCATTATCAACCGCTATAAAGAATGATGTACTTCCCAATAATCAATATGAAATTCCGAAAGGACTTGATAAGCATAACGAACAAATCATCGAACACTCTGCTTATACCGTTAGTTACAACCATGAATGGAATCTTCCAAACTGGGTTGCTTACTCTTTAACTGATGATGAAACGTACGGGACGGTACCAAGGGAGGATTCTTTTTATCCAGACCCCCTAATTAAAGGTGTAGCTATCGAAACTTGTGAATATACTCATTCTGGATATGATCGTGGTCATATGGCTCCTGCTGCTGATATGAAGTGGTCTGAGCAGGCAATGTATGAAAGTTTTTATATGACAAATGTGTGTCCACAGAATAGAAATCTTAATCGTGGAGATTGGAATGACCTTGAGGAGTTAGCTCGTGATTGGGCAAGAGAATATGGGGAAATATACATCGTATGTGGCCCATTAGTTTCTCAAGACTATAGAACTATCGGACAAAACAAAAAGATTGCGATTCCTAATGCTTTCTTTAAGGTTTTCCTTCGTCAAACCGATACATCATGGACAGCAATTGGATTCGTCATGCCTAATCAAGCAGGTAATCGTCCTTTGATGACTTATACATTGTCAATTGATGAGGTGGAACAATTGAGCGGGATAGATTTCTTTTACAATCTTCCTGATAATATGGAAGATGACGTTGAAAAAGAATTTAGTGTACGCGACTGGAATATTAATGTTAGAGGAAAATAGTTTATGAAGAAAGCAAACATAATATTTGTTATTGCATTAATTACAACTATAGTTTTATTGCAAGTTTTTACAGTTAATCCTAAGGAATTAGCTAAAAAAACTATAAATCTTGAAAAAATGCTGAACATAGATTTGCCCGACACTTTAGGAACTAAGCAATACGAAGATTTGTGTATGCAATCGGACAGATATAACTATACTACAATAACCATCTTTTCAGATAACATCGATAAACAGACAATACTTAAGTTGGATGAACTATGTAATTTTAATAATTGTTGGTTAAAAGCATCAGATTCTATAAGGTTATATCCAGATATGCATATAAACCTATATGAAGAGGCAAATTATTATTATCACAAATACGACATATTTTATAGTATTCAATTTTGGATATATGACAACATGGTAGTAGCAGATGCATATACAGATAGATTTCCAATATCATTGTTGATGTTTATTTGCATTATTCCTATATTTTTTATATGGGGAATTGTGTTGTGTACTTTCGGTATAGTTAAAGTTATAAAAAGAAAAGATACTAAGATATAATCACCGATGCTTCACAATGACGTCTTCATAAGTTACGCTCGCAAGGATTATCTAGATGACCACAATCGCATAATCCCTAACAACATTATATCGCGCGTGCAAAATGCACTGCGCGATGCGGGTATATCTTACTGGATTGACGAAGAAGGATTGCAAGCAGGCGATACCTTTCCCGTAAAAATCGCCCAACAAATCGAACATTGCCAAGTGTTCCTTTTCATCTCCACCGAGAACTCCAACCAATCTCCATGGGTAGTCAACGAAATCGCTACGGCCCATTACTACCATAAACCCATCATACCATTCCGCTACGACACCTCATCGTATCATCCAGGATTGATGATTTACATCGCCAGTCTGCAATACATAGATTATCTCGCAACTCCCAAGACCGCCCTCAACGATGTAGTGCATGCTATTCAGGCAGTACTACACCCCACAGATACAGTCCTTGTACCTACTACACCTACTTCAGTTGATAAACCCTTCAAGCGCTATTTGAAATACATTCTCATAGCATTAGGATTACTTATCCTTGCATGTGGTTGCTACTATGGCGTGTCTCGCCACAAGACACATAAAGCGATAGAAGCAATTGTTAATGTCGAACAGGTCTATATCACCGCTCATGGCGAGTGTTATCACACGGACTCTACCTGTCACACCATCCGCAACAGGAACTTTCATGTTATATCTCTTGACCGCGCTCAACAGTTAGCTAAACGCCCTTGCTCTTTCTGTGTAAAAGAATAACTCCAAGCAAAACCTAGCTCGTGCAACAGGCATACCCATGACCAAACTCACACCCAAAGAAATAGTTAGCATCGTATTAGCATTCACATTGCTGATATGCTTGTTCCCATTGCCTTATGGGTTCTTTGTGTTGATTCGACTGATTAGCACGATCGTCTTTGGTTATCTCGCCTACGATTTCTACCAACGCGGTGAGACTATCAAATGCGTTGTAGCGGCGTTGATTGTATTGCTATTCCAACCCTTCGCTAAAATCTCTTTCGAGCGTGAAATTTGGAATGTGATTGACATCATCGTAGCCCTATTGCTTTTTGGTAATGTAATTTGGGAGCGTGTCAAAGGGATGACTGCTTTCGCTGCACCTCCCACCATACAAATGTCCTCTGCTCATAGCTACGATGTGTTTATCAGTTATTCCACCAAGGACTATTACGACATCTTCGGCAATCCCAATCCCCATAGTCCTATAGCCGACCTTCTCGTTACTTTGGACAATGCAGGCATCAGCTATTGGATTGACAAACAAGGTCTATCTGGCGGAACGGTATTCCCACAAGAGATAGCTAAGCAGATATACAACTGCAAGGTGTTTCTGTTTGTCTCTTCTGCGAATTCCAACCAGTCCACATGGACGATGAACGAGATTGCCACTGCCAACAATTATGGCAAAACGATTGTACCATTGCGCATGGACGACACGCAGTTTGCTCCACCCATCATGATTTATGTGGCAGGACTGCAGTATATCAATTACTACCTCAATCCCACCGCTGCAAAACGCCAACTGGTGGCTACCATTAAACAGTTACTGGCATAGCCCGCAAACAATCCGAAAGCCACAGAAAGCCCACAGAACTCCTAGAGATGTCCTATGGTGGTCGCCTAACTACCAACCATCCACCAAAAACTCTTTCCGCCCAAAAAATAAAAAATTATTATTACTTTGTAATAATCAAAACTTTCGTGTAAAAAATACGCAAATATATTTGGTATTATCAAAATTTTGTTGTAATTTTGCAGTCGAATTCAAGTTTGCGAGAACTTAGTCCAAATTATTATTAACACCTAAAACCATTAACGACTATGAATAGAAAGTATCCTATTTCATGTTTCCTCGTTGTTATCTTATTCTCGTTGCTCTTGGTTGGATGTAAAGAGCGGAGACAGTATGATTCTCCACGTAATGCTTGCAATAGTGTCTACTATTGGCGCACCACCTTCAATGTGAGTGATGCCGAGCAACAGTTTATCACCAAACACAACGTTAAACGCCTATATCTGCGCCTATTCGATGTAGACATGTCGAAGCGGAACTTATGGGAGGCATTATCTCCACAACCCATAGCGACTATCCAGTTTCCCGATAGTGCTAATCTGGCATTGGTAATGCAACAGGTAGATGAGTGCGTGCCTACTGTCTTCATCACGCTACATGCCCTGAAACAAATGCCCTGGCACGAAGCAAATGATTACGCGCAAAAAATCTGCACACGTATATTGAACATGTGTAGCTATCATGGTTTTCGTGACAAAGTGCATGAGGTACAAATAGATTGCGATTGGACAGAAACAACTGAAAATACCTATTTTCATCTTTTGGATGAAATGCGCTATATCTTACATGCGCAAGGCATCATTTTGAGCGCAACGATTCGTCTGCATCAGTTGCGTACTGCAGCGCCGCCTGTGGATAGAGGCGTACTGATGCTCTATAATACGGGTTCTCTAAAACATCCTGAAACAAAGAACTCGATTTTGTCAAACGTAGATGCAATGCCCTATCTAAAGAGAATCAATTACTCTCTTCCATTGGATTATGCCTTCCCTAATTTTGGTTGGGGAGTGTGGTTCCGCAACAATGATTTTCAAGCTATATTACACCAGCAGGACTATAGCGATGAGAACCTATACGAACAAACCGACAGCACACATTATCGCGTTATCAAAAACCATTACAACGAAGGACATTGGCTGATATGTGGCGATATTATCCGCAAAGAGGTATCGGAGATGGTTGCCATTGAGCAGCTAAAGCAGCATCTACCATTCTCCGCAGAAACCTCAATTATTATGTACCATTTGGATGAAAACAATCTTAAAAACCTTGACAATCATGAAATCTCTACTTTCTACTCTCGCCCTATTGCTGAGTAATATCGTTCTAATCTATGCTTGTCCTAGCACCGGCGACATACCCGCCAACTACAATGTATATCGTGTATGCGACGACATCAAAACGCCCTATTTTTGTCCGCCAAACTATAAGCAACGCAACCTACAGACTTGGCAACAAGAAGCTGACCTTCATATCCCATTGGACCATATAGAGGAAGTCGTATATCGTTACTCTTCATCCATGTACGAGGCATGTATGAAGAAGCCTCAGATGGCACAAAAGAATAAGTTTGTGCAATACCTTGCTACGGGATTGGGTGGTGCATATCCAGAGAAGTTGCTATCGCTGGCTAAACGTGTAGAAGAAGCGCGCAGTAGTAAGAATGATCCATGGTATTATCCATCATCGCGCAAGGATGGAAATACTACTTTGGATTTGCTACTTTGTGAGGTGGATAAATTAGAGAAATACTTTGTTGACAACGTAGGTAATGATTCCTTCTACGTCAAGCGATTGCAACTACAGCGTGTGCGACTGCTATTTTCCTTAGGGCGATATGCCGATTGCATTGAGTTATGGGAGAATGACGTGCAACATTGGGATACCAACGAACTCATGCTCTCCATGATCAAAGATTATATAGCAGGCGCATACCAGCATCTCGGTAAGGAAACGATAGCCAGACAATATTATTTGGAGCAGGGCAATTACCAGACATTAGCAGAGTGGTCTAGTAGCAGGACTGGTAATTATGCGGCGTTCGTGCGTGAGATGTATGACTTCAATCCCGATTGCGCTGAGATAATAGCACCCGTGTTGCAATATGATTTATGCGACTATTATAGACAGAGTAGTGATGTACTTTCCGATTACTATGAGGTCATGCAATATATCCTACGTACCCATCGCAGTAGGGATATGTCTATCTGGTATTACACCGCTGCCTATCTAGAGGACAACATGGGCTATTCCTACAAAGCCGCACAGACGATTCGTCGTGCTACTTGCGATGCCACGTCCGACTTTATGCAAACCAACATCCGTTTGCTACGTATTTATCTGGATGCCAAAACCAAATCCTATGATAGCCACTACGAGAAACAACTCTATACCGATTTGCGTTGGATAGACGGATTGGTGCGTAAGGAGGCAGCGCTCGTAAAAGAGAGTTGGAGAACGTATGATGCATGGTATGTATGGGCGAATTACTCTTTTGAACGAGATGAGCAAAACTATGATATCAAGCGATATCGTTGCTACCCTAACTCCATGCTGCGCAAGATTGTACTAGGAGAGGTTGCCCCTCGTATGAGGCAAGCAGGAAAATCCATATTATCCATCGCCTTGACCAATTATGCAGACAACCTATTCTTCACCGCGGTAGCCCCAGAAAATCGCCATTGCTTCTTCAACGATTTTTTCATGTCACTCAAGACTTCCTCTGCTACCATAGTCAAGCAGTATGCCGACCGAGCCATGAATCCATCTTCCTCCTTTGAGCGATTTCTGGCTGCAGGCGGATATATAGACAAGGACTATCTATACGACATTGCAGGCACATTGTACCTGCGCGAGCGCAACTATAAGCAAGCAATGGAAGTACTTAGCAAAGTATCCCCTACCTATCAGCTACGTCTGAACACCCAAGATAACCTCAGTCGTGATCCGTTTGCAGCGACTCCGAAATATGGCGATATACATATCGTAGATGCAAAATACAATTTTGCTTGCAGTATGTATTATTTGCAGCAGACCTATCAAAACACAGTTATTGATGCCAATCGTCGTGCCAATGCAATGCTCAACTATGCTACAGGTATGCGCAATTCATATATTGATGTGTGGGCATTGACCCAATACGGGCAGGGATATCCTGTTTTTACCGCTGCATACGAGCCCTGGATGAGCCAAGAGAAAAAGGTGCAAATACAAGCCGAGTACGAGCAATTAGTGCGTAATGCGATGTCACTATTCACTGAGGACGAAGCCATAGCGGCGGCGCAATTGCATTATCAGAATCTCTATACGGTGGT
>JAZLDS010000013.1:0-87653 GCA_045614865.1 Paludibacteraceae bacterium
GAACCCATCTAAAGGGGCCCCCGCAAATTTGTAATTTGTGGGGAGAGTGAGGATATGCGATTGTCTAATATCGCAACGCGATAGTCTGTACAAGAGCATAATCCGAACGACGAGTCCTAGTTCGGCAACAAAAAAGAAAGATTCTCATCCGAGAGTCTTTCTTTTTATTTTTACTATAGATAAAAATTAAAGCCAATTATCTACCATCCTCTCCCCACCTACCTACGATATCATCCATTATCTGAAACACTTCCGCCTTACTATCCGCACGCAGCAATGCAATACGCGTTTGTCGGAAATCAAATAAGCCCTTGAAAGCAGGCGAAGAAGCAAAATGGCGACGACTATGCACAATACCTTTGCGTTCGTCTCCAATCCACTCTATACTACGCTCCACATGCTCTTTCAATATACCTACACACCATTCCAAACTGCGTGGAGGAAGCAACTCACCCGTGGTCAGGTAATGCTGCATATCTTCGAAGATCCATGGGCACCCAAAAGTGGCACGTCCTACCATAATAGCATCCACGCCGTAATCGTCGAAACAGCGTTTAGCTTGCTCAGGCGTCGTCACATCGCCATTACCTATAATAGGGATATGTATGCGCGGATTATTCTTCACCTCACGAATAAGCGACCAATCAGCCTCACCACGATACATCTGACTGCGCGTACGTCCGTGGATAGCCAATTCGGCTATTCCGCAGTCTTGTAGCGGCTCTGCTATCTCGGTGATGATACGGTTGTTATCATCCCATCCAAGGCGCGTCTTCACTGTCACAGGCGTATGTACTGCATTCACTACCGCGCGAGTAATCTCCAGCATCTTTGGCACATCCTTGAGCAGACCAGCTCCAGCTCCTTTGCCTGCCACTTTCTTGACGGGACAACCGAAATTGATATCTATAAAATCGGGCTTTGCTTGCTCTACAATACGTGCCGCATCAGCCATACTCTCGGCATCACGGCCATAGATCTGTATAGCTACCGGACGCTCTTCATCGCCGATCTGCAGTTTGCGTGTGGTAGAAGCCACATCGCGCACCAACGCGTCCGCATTCACAAACTCGGTATAGACACGCGTCGCTCCAAAGCGTTTGCAGAGCAAACGAAAGGCAGGATCCGTAACGTCCTCCATGGGGGCAAGGTATAAGGGGAAAGTCGAGAGCATGGTGTAGTATTAGGTAGTGTGGTTATTTATTTTCTTCGATAGTTGGATAGGTAATACGATGGTGATTGATCTCTATGAGTTTTTGCTTGAAGACCGCACGAATATCCTCTAAGTCCTTGAAGGACAATACTGTTTCCGAGAATTGTCCGTCAGCCACCTGTGCATCAATCATCTGATCCACCATCTCGGCAATCGATTGCTCCGTCAACTCACTCAGCGAACGAGACCTTGCCTCAATAGCATCGGCCATCATCAAGATAGCAGCCTCCTTGGTCGATGGTTTAGGCCCTGGATATACATATTCCTCTTTCGACACATCCGCAGCTGTCTTGCCCGCAGCAATAGCCGCATTCACCGCCGAATTATAGAAGTAACGTGTTACCGAAGTACCATGATGCGAGCGGATGAAATGGACGATAACCTCTGGCAAATGATGTTTGCGTGCGATGCGTTCACCCTCAATCACATGCTCTACAATCACCTTAGCAGCTTCGGCATAGGACATCGATTGCAGTGGGTTATTACCCGTTTGATTCTCGATAAAGCACTCTGGGTGCACCATCTTACCAATATCATGATAGAGCGCTCCTGTACGCACAAGCAGCACTTTCGCGCCAATACGCTTAGCCGCCTCCGTAGCGAGATTGCTGACCTGCAGCGAGTGTTGGAAGGTGCCAGGCGCCTTCTCCGCAAAAGCCAACATCAGATTGGAATTGACATTGGTCAATTCGACCAAGGTGATATTGCTGACCAAGCCAAAAAGCTTCTCAAAGAGGAAAATCAGTCCATACGAGCATATCACTAGTATCGCATTGATGATGAAATAGAAATAATAACGAATCTCTACATCTTGGATATTCCCTGACATCAGCATGGTAACTGCTGTATAAATCACGCTATAAGTAATCAAGATGAAAGCTGCCGTCTTGGCCAACTGTGCCCGTTGAGTCATATCGCGAAGACTAATCACCGCCACTACTCCCGTGAGAATCTGCATGAATAAGAATATATAGGGAGCAGGTACCGCTAAGGATATGATAAACACGGTGATAAGGTGAACAAAAATCGCCGTACGCGAGTCATAAAACACACGCGCAATGACAGGACACCATGCAAAAGGAATAAGATAAATATATCCCACTGGAGCATACTGCAATACCAAGAACGACACCGAAACAACTATCGCCATCAAGATCACAAAGAATAGTACGTGGCGAAGGTTATCCAGCAATTTGCGGCGATAGGTATATAAGTACAAATAGAATATCAACACCAGCAATACTATACATACTCCACTACCGATCATGGACATCAATGATGGACGCTGCGAGATGTTTTTGTTGTCCACCGATCGACGTAGCGATTCTAGTATTTGATACGTATGTTCAGTAATGATTTCACCTGTATCAATAATCTTCTCTCCTGCCTGCACCATTCCTTCGGTCAAAGAAATAGAGGATAGCAATTCTTTACGCACTTTCTCCGTGGTAATCGAATCGTATTCCAAGTTTGTTGGAATATTCTTGTGCGTTAGTTCGTATGCCTCTTTAGGAGTATGAAGTTCTGATACTGGCACATTCGTTACCATTCGATTGTGCATTACTGACACCTCCGAGCAGCCCAAAGACTGTATGCGATTCATCTCTGCTAGCGATAGTACGTAAATCGTCTGTATAGCATTGGTATCTAGCTCATAGCATGGAGAAAAATCGCGCAAGAGGGTTTGGCGCTCTTTCTCCAATTGCTGTTCGGTCTTGTAGATCGCAAAATTAGTTTCCGCAGTCACTAGTCCATGTGCCCAAGGTTGCCCCAACTCAAAGTCATATTTGAATGAATGGTTATACTTAGGAGCCAGATAAATCGACAATACCGCCAATGCGACCAGCGACAATAACTGAAGAGTTGTTCGTATAGATGACTTCATAAGTTTTGAATTATGAATTTTGAATTATAAATTTCTTTTTTGGGCGAAGAAAGATTGCATCAGTTCTCGACATTCTGCTTCTAGTACCCCCGAAGTAACCGTGCATTTGGGATGCAATGCCTGAGGAGCATAAACCGTGAAACCACGTTTCTCATCACCAGCACCATACACCACACGCTTTATCTGCGCCCAACCGATTGCTCCGGCACACATCACACAGGGCTCTACGGTCACGTACAGAGTACATTGCGACAGGTATTTACCCCCCAACGTATTCGCCGCAGCCGTGATAGCCTGCATCTCCGCATGGGCAGTCACATCCGCCAGTATCTCGGTCAGATTATGTCCTCGTCCTACCACCTGACCATCAGCCACAATCACACATCCTACAGGAACCTCACCCATAGAAAAGGCCTTTTGCGCTTCTGCTAGAGCCATTTGCATATATCGAGTATCATTCTCCATATCGTTCGTTTTTCACCCGTACAAAATCTGCTATTTCATTAGGATACTGCTCAAAATGATTGCCTATCACCACAATATCTGCACCCGCTTCAAATGCCGCTAACATTCCTGCTGGTGTACATATCCCTCCTCCCACAATCAACGGCACTCGCAAATGCTCACGCACGGCACTAATCACCGCTGCTGCAACTGGCATATTTGCGCCACTACCTGCCTCCAAATAAATCAACGATTTACCCATCAATTGTCCTGCCGCAGCCATAGAAACGATCTTTTCCACTTCATCTTGGGGCATCGGCACACAATGAGTCGCGCGTTCCACACTACTTTCTCTGGCTCCATCCACCAAGATATATCCCATAGGAATCGATTCGATACCAGATTGTAATACGCGTGTCGCCACCGCCATATGAGGATCAATCAGGATATCTGGAGTGCGAGCATTGAGCAATGTGAGAAAAAGCAAGGCGTCTGCTTGTGGTGTAAACTGCGCTATATTACCTGGGAAAAGCACTATCGGACGTTGCGTCATCCGACGCAATGTAGCGATACAATCCTCTGTCTGCACACCCGTACTTCCGCCTACAAATACCATATCCGCTAGCGATAAATAGGGCGACAACGTACCTACCTCTCCCATTGCCTTTTCAGGATCAATAAGCACCACCAACAACTTGCGCGATCGCTGCTTTGCCTCTATTATTTGGTCAATTATCGCCATCTCATTGTCTCCATCATCACACGTACATCCTCACGCAGGTAATCATATACTGGTGCCAAAGAATCTGCATTGGGCACACAGTTCGCATATACCGCAGCACGGAAAAAGTGCTGCGTAGAATCCGTTAGAATAAACTGCATCGGCGATGCTGTATTTCCATGTAACTCAAAATAGAGTCCCCATACATTGTTGTCAGGATTGGCAAACTCCTGCACCGGAATGGCAGACGCCACACTACTATGCGAGAATAAAAACTCTTGCATATCGTACGCCAAAGCACGCAAATTATTATTAACTGGCTTGTAGCTACAGTAGATCGTAGCATTCAGCGCAGGATATTCAATATCAATCCAATACTTCTCCCCCTGACGAGCATGCTCCTTCACACGGGCATTATCCGACAAACGAAATGCATAGGGATAGCCCTGCAATTCGCAATCAGAGTATGCCGTATCAGGCAATGCAATACGAAAATAGCCATAGGACTTCTGAGGCGATTTACCTTGACATGCCGTACACAGCAAAGCCACTAGACAGATTATTACCGGAAACTTTAGTATATTGCCCATCTTGAAAAATAACACATTATAGTAATACTACAGGTTTCATTTAGCTATACATCGCTCTGCAATTTTCATTGCAATATTGATTCCATCCAAAGCAGAAGAAGTAATTCCTCCAGCATACCCCGCACCTTCACCACATGGATATAAATAAGGTGTTGACACAGACTCCAGAGTCTCCGGATCACGAGGCATACGCACCGCGCTACTACTGCGGCTCTCTACTCCCAAGATCACTGCCTCATTGGTCAAAAATCCCTTATATTTACGATCGAAGTCACGGAATCCTTGCTGCAAGCGCTTGCCAATATGTGCAGGCAGCCACTCATCCATACGACTCGCTAACGTACCCGGCAAATAGCTGCATGCGGGCAACGATTTGCTCATACGCCCTTCTACAAAATCTTTCAGTCGTTGGGCTGGCGCTATCGATGGTGCTCCACCATGCTCACAAGCTAATTGCTCCAGGTATTGCTGAAAAGCCAATCCTGTCAAATCTAATTTCTGTCCCCCTGATACTCTAATCCCTTGCACAATACCCTCAAGATCTTCTGGACGTATCTCTACCACCATACCCGAATTAGCATAAGGCGAATTGCGATGACTAGCAGACATACCATTTACTACGCAACTGTCCGCTGCACTGCCTGCTGGCACAATATGCCCACCTGGACACATACAAAACGAATACACCCCTCGCCCTTGTACCTGCGTCACTAGCGAGTAGGATGCATTGCCTACTAACTGAACTAGTTCTGGCGATGGATCATGGTACATGAGGCGATTGATTAGTGCTTGTGGATGCTCCACGCGCACACCCATCGCAAAACCTTTATTCTCCAGTTTAACTCCCTCATCAGCAAGCATTTGGTAAGTATCATGGGCTGAATGGCCAATAGCTAAGATGATGCCCTGTAGCGGATTCTCGTTTATCGAAGTACCATTGCCTAATTGGGCTAGCAATTGGCGAAAGAGAGTAGCATCCACAGCTGTTGAGAAATGCACTTCGCCACCATGCTCTACAATGCATTCACGCATACGACGGATAATCGTTGGCAATTTGTCACTACCGATATGCGCATGTGCTTCGTACAACACCCTATCATCTCCACCAAAGTAATGGAATAACTCCATCACACGTTGCATATTTCCACGCTTCTTGCTACGAGAGAATAGTTTTCCATCCGAGAAAGTACCTGCTCCACCCTCGCCAAAGCAATAGTTGGATTCTTTATTCAATCCTTGATTACGATTCAAGATCGCAATATCTCGCTTACGCTCTGCCACATCTTTACCCCGCTCATAGATAATAGGTTTGATTCCTTTTTCGATCAAGGTAAGTGCTGCAAATAAGCCAGCAGGTCCCGCTCCAATGATAGCTACAGTATTTGTAGCGTGATGTACATCCTGGAAGTGCGGAGGTTCATATAGCGGGATAGGCGCATGTTTGTCCATAGGATCCCCTTGCTCATCCACCAACACAGTAAGGTTGACCTTCAGTGCACGTTGACGAGCATCTATAGAACGTTTTACGACGCGGTAGCGTTGCTCCGCGTCGTAAGCCTTCTCAGGTGTTAATATGAGCGTCTTTTGATCCACTACTTCTTAAGCGCCTCCATGATCTTAGCCTCTATCTCCTCTGCGAGATCAGGGTTATCACGAAGTACATTCTTCGCTGCATCGCGACCTTGCGCCAATTTCGTACCCTCGTAACTATACCAAGAGCCTGCTTTGGTTAAGATATTATTATCTACACCCAGGTCAATGATTTCACCCACTCGTGAGATTCCCTCATTGAACATCAGATCAAACTCTGCTTTCTTGAAAGGAGGGGCTACCTTATTCTTAATGACCTTCACGCGCACTTGGTTACCAATAATCTCATCTCCATCCTTAATAGGGGTACTCTTGCGAATATCAAGACGCACAGATGCATAGAACTTAAGGGCATTTCCACCCGTGGTTGTCTCTGGACTACCAAACATCACTCCGATCTTCTCACGCAATTGGTTGATAAAGATACAGGTAGTCTGAGTCTTATTGATAGTAGCCGTTAGTTTGCGAAGTGCCTGCGACATCAATCGTGCTTGCAATCCTACGCGGTTGTCACCCATATCCCCTTCAATTTCTGCCTTTGGAGTAAGCGCAGCCACTGAGTCAATCACCACTAGATCAACTGCTGCAGAACGAATCAACTCATCTGCGATATCCAACGCCTGCTCACCGCAATCAGGTTGCGCAATCAACAAGTTATCTGTATCCACACCCAGTTTCTCAGCATAGAAGCGATCAAAAGCATGCTCCGCATCAATAATAGCAGCAATACCACCTTGCTTCTGCACTTCCGCCATTGCATGAATAGCCAATGTGGTTTTACCTGATGACTCAGGACCATAGATCTCCACCACACGACCACGTGGATAGCCACCCACGCCAAGTGCTAGGTTCAAACCCACTGAACCTGATGGAATAACAGGTACATCCTCTATTTTATCATCGCCAAGTTTCATAATGGCACCTTTGCCAAACTCTTTATCGATCTTTGCCATCGCTAGTTGCAAGGCTTTCAGCTTCTCTGGAGAGGGAATTTTCTTATCTTCAGCCATAGTTACTTTTATTTAGAATTGTTATTATTTCAAATTGCTTTTGTTTTACCCCAATTGATCATCAACGCTCAAGTTGGAGTTATAATGGCGCAAAGGTAATGCTTTTTTTTGACATACGCAAATGTTTGTGGATTTTAGGACACTTTATTAAAAATCCGTAGTTATGAAGCAAGGTCTAGGAAGCGGCAATTAGGCGAGTAGTAACGGGGTTTGTAGTTCCCTAATAGAATGAAGCAAGCGGCAAAAATCGTCAGAATGTATGTTTTACAACATATTGGCAAAATTACTTGGAAAAAGAGTTGCGGAGATGAAATATTTTTTGTAACTTTGCAGGCCAGTGTAAAATGCACTATAACAATTAGTAATATCATGAACAAAAATATGAACCAGAACAATTATTGCGTCATCATGGCAGGCGGTGTAGGCAGCCGTTTCTGGCCTTTTAGTCGTAATGAAAAGCCTAAACAATTTTTAGATTTCTTTGGAACAGGTCGTAGTCTTTTGCAAATGACCATAGACCGTTTTCGTCCTATTGTTCCAATAGAGAACATATTGATTGTAACCAATGTTCTCTACCGAGATGCTGTACTGGAGCAAATCCCAGATTTGCATCCTAGCCAAGTATTATGTGAGCCTGCTCGCAGAAATACTGCACCATGTATCGCATATGCGATGGCACGAATAAAAGCGATGGTTGCTCAGCAAGGAACAGATAACGGAAAAGCAAATATCGTAGTAGCAGCTAGCGATCACCTGATTCTACAAGAGGAGAAATTCCGCCAAACTATCACAGCATGTTTTGATTTTATCAGCGAGAATGACTCTTTGGTTACTTTGGGTATGAAACCAACTCGCCCTGAAACAGGATATGGATATATCCAGTTTAGTGCTGAGAGTTTAGAATTTAGCGATGTGGATGGCCATATACAAAAGGTAAAGGCATTCACAGAGAAGCCTAACCTAGAAGTGGCTACCAAATTTGTTGAGAGCGGTGATTTTCTCTGGAATTCAGGTATTTTTATATGGAACTTGCGCACGATAGAAGCAGCTCTGTTAGAACATATGCCAGAGTTGGCAGAAAAGTTTATGTTGGGTTCTGAACAGGGAGAAAAAACCTCAGAAATCGGGACAGAGAAAGAAGAGTCTTTCATCCTAAGCATGTTCCCTACCTGCCCTAGCATATCCATTGATTATGGTTTGATGGAGAAAGCGCAGAACGTTTACGTCATGCCTAGTGACTTTGGCTGGAGCGACCTAGGCACCTGGGGATCACTCTACGATTTGAGCGATAAAGATGAATCTCGGAATGTAGCGCTACATTGCGAAGCTAGTTTTTATGGTAGCCACGGCAATATTGTGACCCTACCAAAAGGGCACTTGGCGGTGATTCAGGGATTGGAAGATAGTATTGTGGCAGAATCTAACGGAGTGTTGCTGATATGCAAACGCAAAGATGAGCAACAGATTCGTCAATTCTATATGGATGCAGAAGTAAAATTTGAAGGTAAATATAGTTGATATGAGTTACTTGAATTTTGATAAGACATTGCTAATCAACTTAGAGCGCAGTTTGAGCAAAGAGATGATCCGCACAAATCGTGCGGGTGCTTATAACTCCACGACGCTGGTTGATTGCAACACACGTAAGTATCACGGTCAATTGGTATTACCCCTAGGAGATCCGCTCCCAGAGGGAAATTATGTATTATTAGGTAGCCTTGACGAAACAGTTATTCAGCACGGAGCTGAGTTTAACCTTGGTATTCATCAATACGGCGAGAATCTTTACACTCCTAATGGACACAAATACATCCGCGAGTTTGACTGCGAAGTAATCAGTAAGACGACCTACCGCGTCGGAGGCGTTATCCTGACCAAAGAGCGTATGTTGGTCAGCTTTGAGCCACGCGTTTTGATTCGCTACACATTGGTAGAGGCTCACTCTCCTACCACGTTGCGCCTAAAACCATTCTTGGCATTCCGCAATACCAACGAGTTGACACACGAAAACAGCATGGCTAACTCCGATATGCGAGAGGTACAAAATGGTCGCGTAGCACGAATGTATGAATCCTTCCCTGAATTGTATATGCAATGCTCTAAAAAAGTGGAATACACGCACGCGCCTGCATGGTATAGGGGAATAGAATATATGAAAGAGCAAGAGCGCGGTTTCTCCTACAAGGAAGATCAACTAGTACCAGGTTGGTTTGAAATGCCAATCAAAAAAGGTGAGAGCGTGATTTTTGCTGCAGGTATCAGCGAAGCTAATCCTAAGACATTAAAGGCACTCTGGGAAAAAGAATTGCAACGCCGTTCCGCACGTGACACCATGTTTAACAGTCTAAAGAACGCAGCTTCACAGTTCTACAAGCGCGAAGGAGATAAATGCTATTTATTGGCTGGTTACCCATGGTTCAACGCTTCAGCTCGTGAGGAGTTTTTGGCGATGCCGGCTTGTACAATGGGCATTGGCAGACCAGAGTATTGGGACGCTATTGTCAATAAAACAGCGGTAGAAGAAGTGCGAGCATTTATGGAAGGACGCCCTCATAAGTTAGTCGGAATGGACGAACCTGATGTACTACTATGGTTTATCCATGCTTTGCAAGAATATGCTGCATACACTTCCATCGAAGAAACCACTAAGGTTTATGGTCAACTCATCATTGATATTATGTTGTTTATCCGCAGACAACAACACCCACGTCTTTTCTTACACAGCAATGGTCTATTGTGGGTGGATGGCAGAGAGCGCCCAGCGACATGGATGAACGCTGTAGAGGATGGTCGTCCAATCACACCTCGTACAGGTTATGTCGTGGAGATTAATGCATTGTGGTATAATGCACGTCTCTTTACCGCAACTATACAACGCTGTCTAGGCAAAGAGCAGATTGCAGACTTGATGGAGTACCAAGCCGAGATCACCAAAGATAGTTTCATTAAGACATTCTGGAACGGATACTACCTTGATGATTATGTAGATGGCGATTATCACAACCGAGAGGTTCGTCCAAACCAGATTATTGCAGCATCTCTACCCTATTCACCACTTGACAGACGTCAGTGCAAAGCAGTTGTAGATATCTGCACTAAGGAGCTATACACTCCTAAGGGTTTGCGTACAATTTCACCAAAGAGCGGTGGTTATCGCCCTGAGTACATTGGTGGTCAGTTGGAGCGCGACCGCAACTTCCACAATGGTCCTGTATGGCCATGGACAATTGCAGCATACGCAATCGCCTACTTAAAAGTATATCAACATTCGGGTGAAAGTTTTATTCGTCGTTTGCTTACTGGCTACGAGGCCGAGATGAGTGAATTGTGTATCGGTACACTCAATGAATTATACGATGGTAACCCTCCATTCAAAGGGCACGGAGGTATGAGCTACGCGCCAAGTGTGGCTTCAGTAATTGAAGTTTGTAATACGTTGGAGAAGTTGAAAGTTGAAAGTTTATAGTTGAAAGGCAAGAGTTATGAAAGCATTGATGTTCGGTTGGGAGTTTCCCCCACATATCTTGGGAGGTTTGGGAACAGCGAGTTATGGTTTGACTCGCGGTATGGCTCAGCAAGATGATATGGATATTACCTTCGTAATTCCTAAGCCATGGGGTGACGAAGATCAGTCATTCTTGCGTATCATTGGTGCCAACAGTGTACCTGTGGTATGGAAGGACAATCACTACGATTATGTTCGTCAGCGTATGGAAGGCAAGATGTCGCCTGAGGAATTCTACCATATGCGCAACCATATCCATTATGATTATTCACGCATTGGCACAGACGATTTAGGCTGTGTGGGATTCTCCGGTCGTTACCCAGACAACCTGTTAGAAGAGATTGGCAACTACGAGGCTGTAGCTAGTGTTTTGGCACATGCTTTGGATTTTGACATCATCCATAGCCACGACTGGCTAACCTACCCTGCAGGTGTGTTTGCCAAGCAGATTTCGGGTAAGCCACTTGTTATTCACGTACATGCTACTGATTTCGACCGCAGCCGTGGAAACGTGAACCCTACGGTATATGCCATTGAACGTCGCGGTATGGACGAGGCAGATCATATTATGTGCGTAAGTGAACTGACACGCCGCACCGTGATTGAGAAATACGGTCAAGATCCTAGCAAGGTAAGTACCGTACATAACGCTGTGGAGCCACTGGCTAATCCCGATGAGTTTGTTAAACACGAACGCAAAGACAAATTGGTCACATTCCTCGGTCGTATCACCATGCAGAAAGGCCCAGAATACTTTGTAGAGGCTGCGGCACGTGTATTGGCTAAGACTGATGGCGTACGTTTTGTAATGGCAGGTAGCGGCGATATGATGAACAAGATGATTGATCTGGTAGCCCAACGCGGTATTGCTGATAAATTCCATTTCCCTGGATTCATGCGCGGACGACAAGTGCAGGAGGTATTGGCAGACTCTGATGTGTATATCATGCCTAGTGTGAGTGAGCCATTTGGTATCTCTCCTCTGGAGGCCATGCAAGTAGGTTGTCCATCTATCATCTCACATCAATCGGGTTGCGCAGAGATTCTATCTCATGCTATCAAGACCGACTATTGGGATATTGATGCCATGGCAGATGCTATTTATGCTATCGTGAAGTATCCAGCGATGTATAAGTCACTACGTGAACTAGGTCGCAACGAGGTAAACAACATTAAGTGGTATGACGCAGGATTGAAAGTGCGCAGAATCTATGATATGGTGTTGGGACGATAGTAGTTTATATTATAAATTGAAAGTTGAAAGTTTAAAGACAAGAGATATGAAAAATATTTGTTTTTGTTTTCAGATGCACGCTCCTTACAGAATGAAGCGTTATCGTTTTTTTGAGATTGGTCAAGACCATTATTACTATGATGACATGCAGACTGAAGAGCATGTAGAGTGGCTCGTTAACACCTCTTACATGCCTCTTTGCAAGACATTGGCAGAGATGATCCGTTTGTCAAAAGGAAGATTCCATTGCGCACTAAGCGTGTCCGGTGTGATGCTAGAGATGTTCCAGCAATTTGCACCTGAAATGATTGATGTACTCAAGGAGTTGGCCGACACTGGTTGCGTGGAGTTTGTTGCCACACCATATAGCCAATCGTTGGCATCTGTCTATAGCGAAACAGAGGCGGTAGAGCAACTCCAATTACAACAAGCAATGGTGCAAGAACTCTTTGGTCATCAATCCACCACCATCTGCAACACCGAACTTATCTATTCCGATGAGATTGCTATCTCGTTGTATCAACAAGGTTATAAAACCGTGATGACCGAAGGCGCAAAACACGTTCTCAGCTGGAAGAGTCCAAACTATGTATATACTAGTGCAGCAGCTCCTAAGATGAAAATGCTATTGCGCAATGGCAACTTAAGTGATGAGTTGGCATTCCACTTTGCAGATCCTAATTGGTATAACTTCCCTATGGACGCAGAGAAATATGCCTTGCAATTAGCTGCATTGCCAGAGGAGGAGCAAGTGGTGAATATATGGGTAGGTGCAGACACCTTCGGTATTCGCCAACATGCCATGACAGGTATATTCGAATTCCTTAAAGCTATGCCATACTTTGCTATGGAATATGGAATTGGTTTCTTGACCCCATCTGAAGCAGCAAAGAAATTGGCAGCCAAAGACGTGGTAGTAGCTCCTTATCCTATCACATGGGCAGGCGAAGCAAAAGACCTAAGTATTTACACCGGTAATGACTTACAAAATGAAGCCACGCAAAAGCTCTTTGCTGTAGCAGAACGCGTACACCTCTGTCAAGACAAGCAACTCAAGCACGATTGGCTCCTCCTACAAGATGTCAACTACTTGCACTATATGAACCATATTGATCAAGGTGCTTCGCACTATGAATCAGCATACGATGCGTTTATCAACTATATGAACGTACTCTCTGATTTTCTCCAACGAGTAGATGAGCAATATCCTACTACAATTGAGAATGAAGAGTTGAACGAATTGCTCAAGACTATTCAAAACCAAGAGAAAGAGATTGAGAAATTAGAAAAGCAACTCAAAGAGGCAAAGAAAAAATCTTGCGCTAAGAAAACCGCAAAGAAAGACTAATTCCCTGACTTAGAAATACGTACCGCCATTTATATAAAAAATATAGATGGCGGTATTTATTTTTCCTTCCCACTTGCATATATACTTTTTTTTTTGTACCTTTGTCGCCAAATTGGGTAAATAGATAATCATGAAACGAAAGATAGCCATCATAGCAGGAGGAGATAGTTCAGAATATGGAGTATCGCTGCGTAGTGCCGCAGGAATATATTCTTTTCTAGACAAAGAGAAGTACGATATTACTATTGTTTGTATTCGCGGTAAAGAGTGGAAAGCACAAGTAGGGGATGATGTTTGGGTAGAGATGGACAAAAACGACTTTTCCTTCATACACAATGGTCAAAAGATCACCTTTGATTTTGCCTATATCACTATCCATGGTACACCTGGCGAAAACGGTGTACTGCAGGGCTATCTCGATATGATTGGTATCCCTTATTCATGTTGCGGTGTATTAGCAGCAGCCATGACCTTCAACAAATACACCTGCAATCACTATCTAAAAGGATTTGGCATCCGCGTAGCAGAAAGTGTTCTTCTCCGTAAATCCGACACTCAATACTCTGCATCTGATATTCTCAATAATGTAGGTTTGCCTTGCTTCATCAAGACCAATGTGGGTGGATCATCATTTGGGGTTACCAAAGTGAAAACCGCAGAAGAAGTGCAACCTGCTATTAACAAAGCCTTTGCCGAAGGTAACGAAGTAATTTGTGAGGCTTTTATGAACGGCGTTGAAATCACATGCGGCGTTTATAAGACTAAGAACAAAGCAGTCGCTTTTCCTATTACGGAAGTAGTCACTAGCAATGAGTTTTTTGATTACGATGCCAAATACAACGGTCAAGTGGATGAGATTACCCCTGCACGTATTCCAGACGAAGTACGCGATGTGGTACAAGCCTTGACATTGAAGATCTACGACATTGTGGGGTGCAAAGGAATCATTCGAGTAGATTATATACTGACAGAAGGATGGACTATCAATCTGCTAGAAGTGAACACCACACCGGGTATGACTGCCACATCGTTCATACCACAACAAGTGAGAGCAGCAGGATTAGACATCAAAGAGGTGCTTAGTGAGATTATTGAAGATCATTTTCTCGTTTCCTAAATTTAACATTTAGTGATATGGATATAAACAACGAAATTGCGAAACTAGATTGGAAACGTGAGCCATATGGCTTATACGAGCCTATCGAATATACGTTGGCAGCGGGCGGTAAACGCGTCCGTCCACAGTTAGCAGTAATTGCTAGCCAGATGTTTGGCGGCAAGGACGAAGAAGTGTTGCCTGCGGCATTGGCGTTAGAGGTTTTTCATAATTTCACCCTATTGCACGACGATGTTATGGATCACGCTGAGGTTCGCCGTGGCAGACCTACCGTACACGTAAAATGGGATGCAAACACCGCAATTCTATCGGGCGATCAAATGTTGATTGAAGCATATAAACTGCTGGCAAAAATACCCGCAGAGAAATTACCCAAGATATTGCAACTCTTCAATAAGATGGGCACTGAAATTTGCGAGGGGCAACAATACGATGTGGATTTCGAGAGCCAACAACACGTAGAGATAGATCAGTATCTAAAGATGATTCGCCTAAAAACATCTGTACTATTAGCTACTGCACTTCAGATGGGTGCGTATATCGCAGGAGCAGGAGAAGAAGAGCAAGAGGCTTTGTATCAGTTTGGTATTCATGTAGGTTTAGCTTTTCAGATACAAGATGATATTCTAGACGTTTGGGGCAACCCTACCACATTTGGAAAAGCTCTAGGTGGCGACATTAGTTGCAACAAAAAAACATTTGTAACTATCAATGCACTACAAATAGCAGATGTAGAAAGCCTCAAAGAATTGCAATACTGGTTTGGACAAACATTAAAAGATAATACTGAAAAAATTGCCAAAGTGAGAGCTACATATGACCGATTAGGCGTGCGTGATATATGCGAAAAAGTGGTAGAAGAGTACACGAACAAAGCCTTGTCCATATTAGCCACTCTACCTCAAAACGAGGCCACTGAGCAATTGAGTCAACTAGCCAATAAGCTCAACACAAGAAACTCTTAATTGAAATTATTAAATTAATTATCATATGCCTTATCGTCGATTACCCAAAACAGACCAAGCACGTTTGCATGCTCTACAAAAAGCGGTGCAACAAGCAGGCAATGCTGCATACAATGACCAAGCCATCAACTATCGCACGCTCACCGAAGCGCAACGATTACTGTTGCAATATGAGAATCAAGTAGCACAGTACCATGCCAATTTCGATAGCAAGGTAACGGCCAACAAGCAGTATCGTCATCGCGTCCGCAATGCTCGCATGTATATCTCTCACTTTATTCAAGTACTCAACTTGGCCGTGATTCGTGGCGAGATCAAACGCGCACAAAAAGAGCTATACAAACTTGACCCAAAGAGCAATGCTCTACCCGACTTAAGCACAGAAGAGGGATTAATGGAATGGGGACAAAACATCATCGATGGTGAGAACAAACGCACTGCAGCTGGAGGATTTGCCATTTATAATCCTGCCATCAACAAGGTAAAGGTACACTATGAGATGTTCAAAGAGGACTATACCAGTCACCTGTTGCACAAGAAAACCCATAGCCGCGTATTCGAGGACACAGAGACGCTACGCAAGCAAGCCGATGAAATTATCTTGAGTATTTGGGATCAAGTAGAAGCATTCTACAAAGATGAGTTGCCTTACGCAAAGTTGCAGAAATGTCAAGCATACGGTATGATATACTACTACCGCACGGGCGAGGCGAAACTCACACCTCAAACAGATCAACAAATCATCGCACAACGCGCACAGCAAACTTCATTGCCACTTTAAAATTGACACAATGAAGCTAGAAATAAAAAGGGGATTGGTCAATCCCTTTTTGTTTTTATACACCCCGATGAAGGAGATATAATATAATCCATTTTCTTGTCTCGACGATTGGTGGGCACTTTATCCACCACCTGAAAATCATAGCCTACACCTACCAATATCGTATTCCTGCGGAGATTGGCAAGGAAGATATCATAGTACCCTCCACCACGTCCTAAGCGATTACCATGCTTATCAAACCCTACTCCCGGAACCACAATCAAATCAATATTACCTTGATATGGTGCAGTAGTTGGTTCTGGGATATTAAACTTCCCTCGGTGCATTTTAGCATTCCCTTCATATGGACAAGCTTGCATAGAGCTACGATGGACAACAGGAAAAAGGAAAGTCTTCTCATGTTTATGTTTTTTAATCAGCGACAATACATCTACCTCATTGTGAGTCGGATAATAGATCATCACTGTTTTAGCTGCTTGAAAAGCAGGCAATAACTCTAGATGTGCCAGAAGCTTATCTGACTCTTGTTCCACTTGATCCTTGGTCATCAAGCGTCGTTTCTGAGTTAGTAATTCGCGCGTACGCCTCTTTTCTTGCAATAGTCTTCTACTAGGCAAAAACTTTAATAACTCCAAAATATTCGTCTCAAAAAGCATAATTATGTAAAAATATATGCAAAATTACAACTTTATTTGCAAATTTGCAAATAAAGCAGTAACTTTGTGCGAAATTTTGGAATTATGCGTTATTTTTTACCAATATTATTTGTTTTGTTAACCCTTTTCGTAAGTTGCGATATGGGTAAAAGTACCACCACCGAAACATCATCGGAAGCAAGGGTACATAATTTTTCTTTCTACACAGACACTCTTAATCCAGGTCTTACTGAGGCGACATACAAGGTTGAGCACCTATCTGATACAGGGTTTATCTACAACAAGGACTCCTTACGCTTCGGTACTAGACTAGATAGCGTAGTTCCATACGTAACCTATAAGGAAACACCTGGTACCGCAACTTTCGTTCTACCAGATACCACCATTGTCAGTACGGGTACTGACACCATGGATCTATCGCAAGATCCTATTTATTTGCACGTTGTAGCATCTGATATGAAAAGCGAACGCTGGTATCGTATCAAATTGAGCGTACATCAAGTGGATCCAGACTTGTATGTTTGGAAGAAACTTCAGGATCAAATTTTTAGCAAGCAAAACTGCCAAACAAAGGCATTTTGGCATCGCAACAAACTCGCGTTGTTTGTCAACAATGGTCTTTCTACACAGATTTATCAATCTAATAATGGTAGCAATTGGCAACAATTAACCCAATCAGTAGAACAACTCCCTACTCCATGTCAAGTTCGTGATATCGTTTTGCATCACGACACCTTATATTATATAGAGGGCAACACACTCTATTATTCCGATGATTTAGTACATTGGGAGCAAAAAGATTATTCCGATGCGGCCTTTGCGCCTATCAATATGCTAGTGTCATACAACGAATTGGCATGGTGTCTGGTACAGGATACAGCAAACCAGCAATTGATGCTTGCTGCAATTCATACTGATAGTATTGCTCCGTTGCACAAGATAGACGGAGTTGATAATGGCTATCTGCCTGCAACATTCCCTATTAATGACTTTGCAGCATTGGAGTTTGGTAGCAGCAGCGAGCGACCACGTGCTATGATCGTAGGAGGACGTAGTATGAATGGCGAGGCAATCAACACACGCTGGAACCTGGAGTATTCTAGCAATAGCGGTTACCGCCTCAAAGATTTCTCTATATCTCAACCATCCTTCCAATCATTGACTGGCGCTTCTATCATTCAATATGACGACCAACTCTTGATGTTTGGCGGCATTGACAATGACCTTACATGGAGAGCAAATATGCTTTATTCCAAAGACGAAGGTATGCATTGGTATGTACCAGATAGTGCACACAACCAGTTGCCTAGCAACTATGAGACAAGACAATATCAAAGCGTGGTTGTAGATTCGCATAAGAACATCTACATCATCGGCGGACAAACTCACACCGAATCATTTAGCGATGTATATCTCGGATACAGAAATGCCGAGAAATGGGATTAACAGCATTGACTCCGATGAAGGATTTTCATAGTACCATACAAACTGAATTTCGTCAATTCGAGGCAGAATTTGCGGAGATACTGCGTTCGGATAATCAATTGCTAAACGAGGCATTGGATTATATTCACAGCAAACGCGGCAAGCAATTGCGGCCAATATTGGTATTGCTATCTGCAGCTATTTGCAAAGGCATTACCGACAAATCCATTAAGGCAGCAGCTTCCTTAGAATTGATGCACACTGCCTCATTGGTACATGATGATGTGGTGGATAATTCTCCTACACGCCGAGGTGACAAGGCCGTACA
The DNA here is from genome assembly GCA_045614865.1 of Paludibacteraceae bacterium. Taxonomy (GTDB): domain Bacteria; phylum Bacteroidota; class Bacteroidia; order Bacteroidales; family Paludibacteraceae; genus Colicola. The sequence continues at coordinate 18,813 of JAZLDS010000013.1, forward strand.
TGTACAATGGAGTAACAAGATAGCTATTCTCGTAGGTGACTATTTGCTATCCAAAGCCATCGGACAACTCGCCGCTGTGCGTAATAATACGATTCTAGGTGTCGTTTCTGAAATGACATCGGCATTGACATCTGGCGAAATATTGCAACTACATACAGGACAATCCATGTGGATTAGCGAAGAACAATACCTGCAAATCATCCAGCAAAAAACGGCATGTCTATTCTCTGCATGTGGCGAAATAGGAGCTGCTAGTTCAGGCGCTACTGCACGCCAACAAACAGCTATGCGTCAGTTTGGCATGTACCTCGGACTATGTTTCCAACTCAAAGACGACGTTTTCGATTTCTCCGATATTGAGGATTTGGGCAAACCAACTATGAATGATATCCGCGACGGAAAAGCTACGTTGCCTATTATCAAATCACTACAACGTGCTACAAAAGAAGAGGCTGAACATATCAAAGAACTTGCTGAGGCACTCGCTAGCAAGCAGCCTCATATTGATGCCTTTGAAGCAGAACAAGAGATTCGATCATTCGTATTGCGCTATGACGGAATTCGCTACGCGCACCAACAAATGGATAAATACCGAAAAAAAGCTATCGAAGCGCTCACTATCTTCCCTGACAATAAGTATAAAGAAAGCTTGCTCGCACTCTTGGACCACGCCATCAACCGAATGAAATAATAGCATATTGGCAATTCGAGCAACATAGATTTATTGTAGGACAACGCATTAACATAAACAGCCAGCAGAATTCGCTGGCTGTTTGTATACATATAAGAATAAATAACGGGAAATGCCCAATTACAAAATATTGTGAATTGTCTCTCGAATTTGCTCCTGCTGTTGCTCGCTCGAGAGTGTTGAAATAACTTCGTCAAAGAATGCCTCTAATAAAAGTTTAGTAGCTGTCTCGCGACTGATACCACGCTGTTGCATATAGAATAGCGCAGACTCATCCAACTGGCCAGTAGTAGCCCCATGGCTTGCTTTCACATCATCGGCATAAATCTCCAATTGTGGTTCGGTCAGCATATCTGCCTGACGAGAAAGGAGAATATTGCGATTGGTTTGGTAGGCCTCAGTCTGCTGTGCATCTGGCTGAATCTTCAACTCACCACGGAAAGAACCCTTCGTATGATCGTCCAAAACGAACTTCAAAACCTGTGACGAGTAGCCACCACCTATATTATGATATACGCGCGTGAGAAGATGTGCCTGTTGCGCATCGTGAAGCAAACCCATCGCATAAATTTCTGTACGGCATCCCTCCGCATTTTGCTCTACATGAAGTTTGGAGTGCCACTGCGCAGCTGTATCAGTTTCAGAAAGAAAGAGGACATGCACACGCAAAGAGGAGTTGGCCTCTTGCGTGATATGCCAATCCATATTAGGCTCGTTAATAAAAACAAGTTCACGCGTTTCACCAGACTGTATGGTGAGATATTGAGTAGATTGGTGTAGCATTGGGTGGTGTGGTTTAATGTTGTTCGTTGAGGAATGCGTAGCCGTTAGCTTCGAGTTCGAGTGCAAGTTCTTTGCCACCAGTACGAACAATCTTACCATCTGCCAAAACATGTACAAAATCTGGCACAATATAATCCAACAAACGTTGATAGTGCGTAATCACAATAGACGCTGTCTTAGGAGTTTTAAGTGCGTTAACACCCTCAGCTACAATACGAAGTGCATCGATATCCAAGCCAGAATCTGTCTCATCCAAAATAGAGAGGCATGGCTCAAGCATAGCCATCTGGAAGATTTCATTGCGTTTTTTCTCGCCACCTGAGAAACCTTCATTCACAGAGCGATTAGTGAGTTTATTATCCATTCCCACTAGCGCTTTTTTTTCACGCATAAGTTTAAGGAACTCAGTTGCTTTGAGCGGTTCTTTTCCTTCGTGCTGACGTTTTTCATTAACAGCAGTACGCATAAAGTTAACGATAGACACACCTGGAATCTCCACAGGATATTGGAAAGAAAGGAACATACCCTCGCGAGCACGCACTTCAGGCGACATTTCCAACAAGTTCTTGCCACGGAAAGTGATTTCACCTTCGGTTACGGTATAAGCAGGGTGACCTGTAAGAACATTCGACAAGGTAGATTTACCTGCACCGTTTGGACCCATAATAGCATGAACCTCGCCCTCATTGATGGTCAGGTTGAGTCCTTTGAGTATCTCTTTGCCAGCAATAGTGGCATGTAAGTTCTTTATTTCGAGCATATTACAGTTAGAACAGTCTCTCCGACTGCTTGCAATGTTTGATGGTTTATATTTTGCATATCATCTTGCTGAGTGTGCCACCAAGTAGCAAACCCAGTCTCTGTATTTGCCTTATAGTCAATAATATCCAAACAAGGAATGCCTGCTATCATGTTCACATACTGATGATCGTCTGTGATAGGATAATAGGTAGATTGTTGCACAAAATAACGTCCGTATCCCAAGCGGTTGGCAGTACGCCAAACTTGCTCTACATAATTTCCCGCATATCTTTCAGAGAAATACTCACGTGGGAAAGTGGCAGATGGATCGCCTACCATGTCCAGCAAAATGCCGTATTGAATTTTGGATTTTGGATTTTGAACTAAGCGTTTTGCCCAGAGTTGGCTACCTAAACACCAATCGTCTTTTATTTGTTTGCCAGTATAGTGATCCGGAGCCCCCATATCTTCGCAATCAAAGAACACGACTTGAACAGAAGGCACCATCTCGCCTTGTGCTTTTAGAGAAGCGAGTTGACGAACCATTTCCAAGATGACACCAACTCCACTTGCGCCATCATTGGCTCCCATTACTGGCAGGAAGCGATTCTCGTAGTTTTCTTCCTCGTCACTCCAGGGTCTGCAATCCCAGTGTGCACATAACAAGATTGTTGCAGGTGTGTTGCCCTCGAAGAATGCCTCAATATTGCGGATATCTTGCTGTTTCCCAGCATAGTTGACCATAGTGCCATACTGGCTATTCGCTTGTGCACCATGGCGATTCAGTTCGGCCACGAGCCAATCCCCACACTCCTGGTGAGCTTTTGTACCAGGAACACGTGCTCCGAAAGCTACTTGTTGGGCAATATAAGTATATGCAGAGTCCGCTGAGAAAGCACAGCGGACTTCTGTAGTAGTAGTCTTTGGTTTAGTCTGACAAGCGACCAAGAACAAAGACAAAGCGATATATAGTAACTGCCTATAAATCAAATTAATGTATATTCAATTCACTTACAGATCTATGCTCTTGAATAGCCAAGATAGTTTCAGCAATAGGCTTAGCCATAGATGCGATACTTACCTTTGTGCAACGAGCTTTGTCGAATGGAATAGAATCTGTAAATACCAACTCCTCCAACGCAGAATTAGCTACACGTTCGCAGGCAGGTCCAGACATCAATCCGTGAGAAACCAATGCTCTAACTGATTGAGCTCCAGCCTCTTTCATTACTTCTGCAGCTTTGCAAAGTGTACCAGCAGTATCTGCGATATCATCAATAATAACCACATTTTTATCTTTCACATCACCGAGTACACGCATTTCACCAATTTGGTTAGCATTAGGACGATGCTTGTAGCAGATAACCATAGGAACATCTTGCTTGGTAAGCGCTGTAAGTTTCTTAGCGAATACAGAAGCACGCTTGGTTCCCCCCACGTCAGGAGAAGCAACGATAAGATTCTCGAGGTTGAGAGATTGTACATAATCAGCCAAAACATTTGCTCCATAGAGGTGATCAACAGGTATATCAAAGAATCCTTGGATTTGGTCAGCGTGGAGGTCTACTGTGATCACACGGTCAGCCCCTGCACCTTGAATCATATTAGCACAAACCTTAGCACCAATTGACACTCGTGGTTTATCCTTACGATCTTGACGTGCCCAACCGAAGTAAGGGATTACAGCGATTACCTTGTAGGCACTCGCGCGCTTAGCAGCATCAATAGCGAGCAACAGCTCCATGATATTATCGCTCGTAGGGCAAGTAGATTGCACGATGTACACAGACTGACCACGAACAGACTCTTCAAAACTTACGGCAAACTCACCGTCAGAAAAACGAGCTACTTGGATATTACCCAGAGGGCATCCTAAATACTCACAGATACGCTTAGCTAGTTCACCACCTTGAGAACCTGCAAACACTTTGTAGGGACTTGTTTCCACTATCATGACAACAGAATTTATTGGTTATTTTGAATTAAAGCGCAAAAGTACTACTTTTTTTTGACATACGCAAATATTCCTCTGAAATATTTCAGATATTCAGTAAAGGTAAATAAATAACTAACTAATAACTAATTAATAACTAACTAATAACTAACTAACAGCTAAGAGTTAGAAAGAATTATGGATTATGAATTATGGATGAAGAATCAAGAAAATCAGGGAAATATTTGTGTGATTAAAAAAAAAGTTGTATATTTGCACGGAATTTGCGGACCGGGATATATTACCATATAAGAAGTAGATAAATGAGGAACGATAAATGGGGCCCCTAAAAGCAACCAGTAGTTAATTAGGAATTGACAGGTAGATATGAACAATAAAGAATTATACCGCGAGTATTGCAAGACCGCTACCGATATGCCAATATTCATGAGCGATTGGTGGCTAGATGCCGTCTGCGCAGGAAAGGAGTGGGATGTTCTATTGAGAACCAATGCAAACGGAGAAATAGAAGCTGCGATGCCCTATCTACTGCGTAAGCGCGCGTGGATGAGATATATTGTGATGCCTCAGCAAAGTCAGATAGGTGGCATTTGGATAGTGAATGAGGATTCGGAATCAGATAGCAAGAATCGAGTAGCAGAGATTTGTCGAGATTTTGTTGGTCAATTGGAGAAGTTAGGACTCAGTTATTATTACCAACATTTCCCTATTGGCAGTCCAGCGGCGGAAGAGATGCGCGCGCTGGGGTTCAAGGTTCAAGAACGTGTAACATACCGTATCGAGGATTTATCTGATCTCGACAAGGTAATAAACGCTTTTTCTAAGAACAAAAAGCGACAACTGCAGAAAGCACTCTCATTGCATGCAGAAACAAATATGGGTGTAGAGGATTTCTATCGTTTTCACACTCGCTGTTTACAAGAGCAAGGCAAGCAGATTAGTTACTCTCGCGAATTTTTATTGGTGCTTGAGCGCAAGACTTCGCGTCTCCAGCAAAGCCAAATATTAACGATTTGCAATGCTGATAATGAGGTACTTGCAGCAGCTTTCCTGGTATGGGACAAACATAGTATGTACTATTTGATTCCATGCTACTCGCCCCAACATAAGGACTCAGGAGCAAGCGCGTTGTTGGTGCTTGAGGCAATTAAGTTAGCTAGGAAAAAGGGAGTGGCATTTGACTTCGAAGGAAGTATGATTCGCGGTGTAGCGAACCATTATAGACAATTCGGCAGCACGGCAACTCGGTACTATAGTGTAGAGAAATACTACAAGTGGTATTTCTGGTTTGCAAATGCGATTAACTGGCTAAGAGAAAGGAAGATGCGATGAAAGTATTATTCCTAAGCGCATGGTATCCCACAGAGCGAGACGCTATGGCAGGTTTGTTTGTGCAGAAACACGCCGAAGCAGTCATGCACCAAGGAGCAGACGTAAAAGTGCTTTACACAGAAGCGAAAGGTTGGCGCTGGTACATGGAGATGTGGCGTATGTGGCGCGCATTAAAAAAGGAATGGGGGCTGCCAGACATAGTACAAATGAATGTATTGGACAAGAATGGGCTACTGGCTTGGTGGTTAAAATATCGCTATCATATTCCTTACATCATAGTAGAACATTGGTCTGGCTATTTGCCAGCAAACCTTTCATTCAAAGGAGGTTGGCATGGCAGGATTATGCGTTTTATTGCTCGCAATGCTTCTTGTATCTTGCCCGTCAGTCAGATGTTAGAAAACGCAATGAAAGCATGCGGGATAGAAAATAAGCATTGGCGTCGTATTCATAACGTAGTTGACGAGTTCTTTTACTCCCCCATCACTCCTCTAACCATTGCACCTAAACGAGAAGGAAAAACAAGATTATTGCATGTCAGCTGCTTTGATGAAAAAGCTAAGAACATACAAGGCATGCTACGAGCAGCACGTGAGGTTGCAAAAGACAGGAATGATTTTGAACTGATAATTGTAGGAACAGGTATTGATTACCAAACAGACTTGGCATATGCAGAATCACTAGCATTCCCCGAAGGAGTGTTGCATTTTACAGGCGAGCAAACTCCCTACGAAGTAGCTCAATGGATGCAGCAAAGCGATGCATTTGTGATGTTTTCAAGATATGAAACATTTGCCATTGTGTTGGCGGAAGCGCTGGCAGCAGGTATTCCCATTATAAGCAGTAATACCGCAGGAATTGCGATGAATATTCCTAGTACCTGTGGAATCGTAATCCCTTCTGAAGATGAAAATGCATTATCCTCTGCACTATGCCAGATGATAGACAAGCATGACACCTATTCCATAAGTACGATTCGTACCTACGGAGAAGAGTACACCTACAAACGAGTAGGAATAGATTTGATTAAAACATACAATGAAACACTACAAGCGACTATCCGAAGATAGAGCTTTATCATATTTTCGCACTAGACTTGATAGCCATATAAATTGTGCAAAAACAGCAAGCGCTGTGCCGATAGAATAGCCTATTACAGCTACAAGAAAATCGTTGAAATAAATACCCAAGCAAAGACCTCCCACACGGCATACAGCTAGCAGGATTTCGAAGAGAAGTCCTGTTTTTTGTTGCATAAAAACATCCGATAGGTAGCATGTACTTCCCACTATAAGCGACAAACTCAACCATGGCAACATCCAACGAATATAATCTCCTACCACACGCCACTCTTGCCCCAATAACCAAGCAGTGAGATCAGGCAAGATGAAAAGCAACAAACCAAAGACAGGTAAAATAGCAAGTGCAGAATAACCTACAAAACGCCAATATATACTACCTATTAGTTGTTGCGAATGTACTCGTTGTGTAGTATTTTGATAAAGGACTTGGTATATTGCCCGACTGATTGTACCAATAGGTGTATAACCCAATAGAACTGCCATACTAAGGAGTCCTACATACTTCGCGCCAAAGAATGGCGTTAACAGCAAGACAGGAAGCTGACCAGCTAGCACATTGATAAAACTGCGTGGCAAGACAAAAAAAGGAAAATTCTTATACGCTTGACTTTGCTCTCGCACATCATCCAACGAAATTCGCTTTAGTGGATCTAAACACTTCTTAGGAAGAGATAACAAACTGGTTAGTAACGAGATTAATGGTGCTACAACGACAGAATATATCATACCCGCCTGTAATATATTTGCATACCCTAATCCAATTTTTCCGCTTGCAGATAATACACTTTGAGCAACTTGATATACACTAATTCGACCAAATTGCTTCTGGCGCACATACCAATAATTCAATATATTCCACCCACCCATAAGGAACACATAAAGGGGCAGCATCCAATAATACCTAGCAAGAGCAGGCGTTTTGAATATGAGACTAATCGGGTGGGCAAAAAAGACACTAATCGTTGTTATTAACGTAGTTGCCACTAATAAGAAAAAGGAGACATGAACAAGTGCCACAGCATGTTTATCCTCCTTGGGTAAAACAATTGAATAATAATAATCTGCCAGCGCTAGAACCACCAACACATTGCCAATACTCAGAAAGAGATTGAGTAATCCGAAATCCTCAGGCGCGTATATGCGCGTGAGTATAGGGTATACAACCAGACCGATGACCTGTGCCACCACATTCGCAGAAAGCAGCTTAGCAAAATTCTGCACCCCCGAAGAATATAACAACGTACGTATATTCATTTACGAGTGCAAAATTACAACTTTTCTATCAAAAAAGCAAAAAAAATAATAAAATTTTATGAAATTCAACAATATATTTGCACATTTCAAAAAAAAGCAGTAAATTTGCACGCTGAAAGGAAGATTTTCTTTTTAGAGATACGTAGATAGAATTTTAAATTTAATAGTATATGCAACTGAAAAAATCACCCAAAGCAAGCTTGGAAGACAAGAAATTGACCTATGTCCTTATGGGTCTTGTGCTTGTGTTAAGTATTTGCTATGTCGCTTTTGAATGGACTGAAAAAGAAGTGACAAAGTATGAAGTAACAGACACAGATTTCTTCTTTGAGGAAGAGATTGACATCCAACAAACTACCCAAGAGACTCCTCCACCACCTCCACCACCAGCAGTACAAGAAGTAGAAGTATTGAACGTGGTAGAAGATGACGTAGAGACTGAAACAATTGAGATTAATACAGAGGATGACAAGGACGTTGAAGTAGTGATTGCTCCTCCAGTAGAAGCTCCAGTAGAAGAGGAGGAAGAGGAGGTAATCTTTATGGTTGTAGAGTCTATGCCAGAGTTCCCAGGCGGCCAACAAGCTTTGTTCAAGTACCTTGCAGAAAACGTAAAATACCCTGTTATCGCGCAAGAGAATGGTATCCAAGGTCGCGTTATCTGCCAGTTTGTGGTAAACAAAGACGGTAGTATCGTGGACGTGGTAGCAGTTCGTTCATCTGGCGAACCATCACTTGATAAAGAGGCTATCCGCGTGATTAAGTCCATGCCAAAATGGAAACCCGGTAAGCAACGTGGTAAGCCAGTACGCGTAAAATATACCGTACCTGTAAACTTCCGTTTGCAATAATATTGGATTTATCCATCCAAAATATCGAATTTTGTAAGGGTGTCGGCGCTAAGCGTGCCGACATTCTTCGTAAAGAGCTAGGTGTAAAGTCTGCGCTCGATATGTTGTACCAATTTCCGTACAAATATATCGACCGTAGTCGTTTCTATTTTATCCACGAGATAGATGACGAGGACACCTATGTACAAATCATAGGTCAGATTACAGAATGGCATACTGTAGGAGTAGGAGCCGCACAGCGTCTCTCTGCTACATTCAGCGATGGTAGGCATACCATCGAACTTGTATGGTTCAAGGGAATCAAGTACCTAAAGTTGGAACGCAATACTCAATATCTGCTTTTTGGAAAGCCATCGCGCTTCAATCACCAATATAACTTTGTACATCCAGAACTTACACCGATGTCCAAGGTTAAACCCGAAACGACCAAAGGTCTAGAACCATATTACAACACAACCGAAGGGATGAAGCGCGCAAACCTTAATTCCAAGGCCATGCGCAACATAACCCTAGAACTTATGCCATTACTAAAAAACAATGGTGTACGTGAGACACTAGGAATAGACCTGATTGAGCAGCAGCACCTAATGCCGCTTAATGAGGCACTCATGAACATCCATTTCCCGACAAACCAAATCGCTATGCAGAAAGCACGCGAGCGATTGAAGTTTGAAGAACTTTTCTACATACAGCTCCAGATCCTGCGCCAAATGAAACGGCGAGAACAAAACGAAGGCTTTCGGATGCCAATAGTAGGTAAGACATTTCATGCACAATACTCATCCCTCCCCTTCCCGCTAACAAATGCTCAAAAGCGTGTATTACGTGAGATACAAACGGATCTTAAATCAGGAAGACAGATGAATCGTTTGTTACAGGGAGATGTAGGTAGCGGAAAAACCATTGTCGCACTACTGACTGCACTTCTTGCCGTAGACAACGGCTACCAAGCCTGTATTATGGCACCTACAGAAATCCTAGCAAATCAACATTACGAGACTATTATCAAACTGCTAGGTGACTCGTCTGTAAATTGCCAACTACTCACAGGATCTACTACTACAAAACAACGCCAGCCACTTCACAAGCAATTGCGTAATGGTAATATTGACATTCTAATCGGCACACACGCGCTAATTGAAAAGGACGTTCAATTTGCCAATCTCGGATTATGCATTATAGATGAGCAACACAGATTTGGAGTGGCCCAACGTGCTAAACTTTGGGAGAAAAATATTCGTCCTCCTCATGTACTCGTCATGACAGCCACACCTATTCCTCGCACCCTGGCAATGACCGTCTATGGTGATCTTCAGGTAAGTATTATCGACGAACTCCCTCCCGGCAGAAAACCCGTACACACGTTGCATTATAATATCCAAAGACGTAGTACAATCAACCAATTTATTAGCCAACAAATAGAATTGGGAAGACAGGTATACGTGGTATATCCACTAATCCAAGAGAATGAAAACCTTGACCTGCAAGATCTACAAAATGGGTATCAACAATTATGTCAGACTTTCCCGAATTACCGCATTTCAATGGTTCACGGTCAAATGCGCACCCAAGACAAAGATCAACAAATGCAATTATTTGCTAGTGGTCAAACACAGATCTTAGTCGCGACAACTGTGATTGAAGTAGGCGTGAATGTTCCTAACGCTAGCGTAATGATCATTGAAAATGCAGAACGATTTGGTTTGAGTCAACTACATCAATTGCGCGGTCGTGTTGGTCGTGGTGCAGATCAAAGTTATTGTTTATTGCTGACCAAATTAGAACTCAGCAAAGATACTCGCAAGCGCATGGATATTATGGTCGCGACTAACGATGGTTTTCGTATTGCAGAAGCCGATCTCCAGTTGCGCGGTCCTGGCGATTTAGAAGGTACTCAACAATCAGGACTTCCATTTGATTTAAAGATAGCCAGCCTAACCCACGATGGACAAATCTTAGAACTTGCCCGTCAAGCAGCATTAACTATTCTAGATGCCGATCCACTCTTAGAAGACATGCAAAATCGTATATATAAACAACGACTGGATATCTTACGCCAAACTGTCGTCAATTGGGGTGAGATCTCATAAACATTCTATAGATATATTTTAAGACCACATAGAAAAAATAGAGAGGCACGTCTGCCTCTCTATTTTGTCAATAAATAATAGTTTCAGATTACTCTGCTACCTCTGCTCCTTCAAACTCAGGTACAGCTTGAGCTGCTTGCTCAGCTTCGTAAGCCTCTTGAACTTGCTCAGTAATAGCACTAGCTTCCTCAGATGTAGCATTCTCAGTCTTATTGAAACCAACTGCGATGATGCTCAACGCAATAATAATAGCCACCAAAGTCCAACTTGCTTTCTCCAAGAAGTCAGCAGTCTTAGGAGCACCCATAACTTGGTTACCACTAGAGAAACCAGCAGCCAAGCCGCCACCCTTACTGTTTTGAACCAACACTAGAAGAGTGAGCAATACTGCTGCAATAACAATCAAAATAGTTAATAGTACGTACATAATATTATAATAGTTTTATAAAGTTTTAAACAAAAAAAACGTTTCAGCCGACAAAGGTACAATAATTTTTTGAATCTACCAAATTTTTTACCATTTTGCTACCGTATCGTTGTATATTTGGTCCGCAATCTCGGCAATCATCGTACTACAAAGCTCATCTTGCACATCATTAAGCATCTGCGAAGCATCAAATGTTTGATACGCCGAATAGGTTTTTTCGAAACTCTCTTCAGGTGCAACATTATTTGTAAATCTTACCTTTACAGTAATAGTAAGTTTGGTTTCAGCGGCATAGCTATCAGCTGAAACTGCCATTGGGGTAAGGGTATATCCAGTAATTTCACCCTCAATTTCCAGATTTCCTCCACGGCGTACCTGCTCAAGACGCGTTTGTCTCTGAAAAAGATCACGAATACCATCCGAGAGATTATTAGACAATGGCGCATATACCAAAGCAGAGACATTCGGAAAATCTGCGATAGAAATGGTCTTCGTAGTTGAATAATCAATCGAAGCGCCATTAAATTTATAAGAGATGGTACATGCGTTCAGCAGAATCATGCACAGTAGCAACAGTACTTTATTCATAAGTCATATTCTTTGATTTTGCGATACAATGTTCTTTCACTTAATCCCAATTCCGTGGCAGTAGCCTTTCTATTACCATTATTTCGGATCAATGCTTTACGAATCGTTTCACGCTCCATATCTGCCAATTTCAACTCTTTTGTTGTGTCTTCGACAGTTTCTGTCGCAACGACTTCAGGATTGACTGTTACAGCAGTAGGCGTCAACACCTGCCCTTGTTCCCATTCTACGATTCCATCTTCAACTGCAACATGAGATGTATGATTGTGATGTGATTGTTCCACTTGCTGCTTGAGCATATCCACCTCACGTTTTAACATTGCAATCATATTGTATAGCATCTTCATCTCTTCCATCGGGATTTCTTGCTTGGTTTGCTGTCCCACCAAAGCCAATCCACGATGCATTTGATGCGCAGGCAGATAACTAGCCAATACATCCGAAGTAATCTCTCGTCGTTGCTCTATGAGGCTGATTTGCATTGCAATATTTTTCAGTTGGCGAACATTTCCCTGCCAATAGTAGGATTTGAGCAATTCAGTAGCATCTTCCGTCAAACGAATTGCAGGCATACGATATCTTTCTGCAAAATCGACCACAAACTTTCGGAACAATAATGGTATATCCTCTTTACGCTCACGCAATGCAGGAACCTTAATTTCTATCGTATTCAGACGATAGTATAGATCTTCTCGAAAACGTCCCTCCTCTATTGCCTTGGGGATATTAAGATTGGTAGCAGCAACCACCCGTACGTTCGTTTTCTGTACATCTGAGCTACCCATACGAATAAACTCACCTGTCTCTAATACACGCAAAAGCCTTGCCTGTGTAGAGAGAGGTAATTCTCCGACCTCATCTAGGAATAATGTTCCTCCATCTGCTATTTCAAAGTAACCTTTTCGTTCGCTCTTAGCATCCGTAAAAGCCCCTTTAGTATGTCCAAACAACTCTGCATCAATAGTTCCTTCAGGTATTGCACCACAGTTGATAGCGAAATATGGTCCATGTTTACGAGGCGAATTTTGATGAATAATTTTGGGAAAATGCTCTTTACCGACACCACTTTCACCCGTAATTAGGACACTCAAATCAGTCAGCGCGACTTGCACAGCAATTTCAATTCCACGATTAAGCTGCGCACTATTACCAATAATGCTAAACTGCTGCTTGATGCGTTGTAAATCTTTCTGTTCCATCGTTTTCAAAAGTTTCAAAAGTTGAAAGTTTCAAGGTTTAATATCGTACATCTGCCAAAATGGCAGACAAAGGTACAATAAAAAAAAGACATACGCAAGATTTTTAGGCAAAAACTCTTTTTTTTACACAAAAATTTGGTCAGTTAAAAAAAAAGCAGTACCTTTGCACGCTTTTTCGCGTAAAATATTAACCAAGCCCACGAGATGGGGCGTAAAAAACTATAAAAAATGAAACGTACATTCCAACCAAGCCAACGTCGTCGTCGCAACAAACACGGTTTCCGTGCTCGTATGGCAACTGCAAATGGTCGTCGTGTATTGGCAGCTCGCCGCGCACACGGTCGCAAGAAATTGACTGTAGCTGACGAAGGTCGTCACAAACGCTAATCAACGATTAGACCACCTTAGGGCTTTTTCCTAAGGCATCAGCATAGGGAAAAGAGTGCACACTCCTTTCCCTTATTGCGTTTGATAAAGATATAAGATCTTCAAAAAAGAGGAGCTTAGTTTCTAGTACTATAAATTGTAAACAAATTTCTACAAAACAACATATATATGGAATCTACAAGACAACAAAAGATAGAACGCCTCATCCAAAAGGATTTGAGCGATATACTATTAAAGTACGCGCGCGCGATGCGTGGCACTTTGATTTCTGTGAGCGAAGTACGCGTCTCACCAGACTTGAGTATTGCACACGTATATTTGAGTGTATTTCCACAAGATAAGGTAGCAAGTACAATTGCACAGGTACAAGAAGACACTGCAAAGATTCGCGGCGAGATGGGGCATATGCAACGTCATCAACTACGTATCATACCAGAATTACATTTCCACCTGGATGAAACTATCGATAAGATGGCTCGCATAGACGAACTACTGAAACAATAACCATTCTTCTTTATTGAATATACCTGCGGTATCCATTCTATATCCCTTCGTTAGAACAACAAGGTGGTAACGGAGTGGTATCGGGGTTGATAATATGAAAACTGAACTCAAAATAGCATGGCGATATTTGTTTGCAAAAAAACAATTCAACGCCATTCACATTATCACAGCCATCTCCTCCGCAGCAGTAGGAGTGGTGACTGCAGCCATGATTTGCGTACTGAGCGTAATGAATGGTTTTGGAGTAATGGTTGAGCAGATGTTTTCTCAACTTGATCCTGATCTACGCGTGATTGCCAGTACAGGAAAATCATTTCACTTGACAGAATCGACCCGCTACCAACTAGAGCAAATTGAGGGGGTGGAGATGATGAGTGAAAGCATTACGGAGACAGCATTGGTTTATTTTGAGGATAAGCAAATGCCCGTACAATTGATGGGAGTTGATACCCACTTTGCAGAACTAACTGGCATAAACAAGATCATAACAGATGGTTATTTTCTGACATATGATGGTGCATTTGATCGCGCTGTACTAGGACAAGGCTTGGCATGGAAATTAGGAATAGGTGCACGGTTCGTTAATGGCATGCAAATATATGCTCCCAAGCGTACTGGGAAAGTAAACATGCTACGTTCTGATGTTAATTTCAATCGCGAGACATGTTTTATTGCTGGTACATTTGCCGTCAATCAGCAGAAATATGACGATCATATGATGCTGGTAGATATAGACTTAACTCGCAGATTGCTAGAATATGATAGCACCGAAGTGACCGCGCTACAGATCTCGTTATCAGATAAATATAGTATCAAAAAAGTTAAGCGAGAAATCACATCTGTATTGGGTGAAGGCTATATTCTACAAGACCGCTATGAGCAACAGGAAGATTTCTTTCGCATTTTGCGAGTCGAAAAACTACTGACTACTTTGCTTTTGGTATTTATTCTTCTGATTGCCACATTCAATGGTATTGGCTCGCTATCAATGTTAATTATTGACAAACAGCAAGATATAAAGACATTGTCTCATCTCGGTGCGAGCAACAATATGATAAGAACAATTTTCTTGTTAGAAGGTTGGTTAGTAAATGCATTGGGTGCCTTAGGTGGACTTATTGCGGGTCTATCCGTTTGCTTGCTGCAAGAGCACTTTGGTTTACTGAAATTAGGTAACGGTACGGAATATATTGTTTCAGCCTACCCTGTATCCGTCCAAGGATGGGACATTATGCTGGTAACAATAGTTGTACTTATACTAGGAGCATTGGCAGCCTGGATACCTGTTAGAAAAATCACAAATTAAGATTATGAAGTCATATTTATATATAGCAATACTACTGCTATTAGCAGCATGCAATCAGCCAAATAATCCCACAAAACCTACTGTATTACAGATAGATAGTGTATATTTACAGGCAGATTTCCGGACATATGGAGAATACTACAATAGTGGGCATCAGGTATATGCTATTGACTTATTGTCAGAGGGGTTGGATTATGATTCTGACTTCCATATTTCAGGTTCGGGTTGCAATCTTTATTTATCGGATGTATTTGTAGCACAAGATCGTGCAAGCGGTTTGCTAGCAGGAAAATACGAGATGGACACTGTAGCTAAAAATATGACATTCCTGCGTGGAATGGATTTCGAAGGTAGTATCACCGGAACTTATCTGCTTGTTATTCAAGAAGATCAAATACAGGATATCATGCTATTCACAAGTGGAAGTATGATAGTAGAATACACAGAAGATAATATTTTACTGGATTTTAATCTCTATACAGCAGATTCTACGCTCTATCATGCCACCTACCAAGGTCCTGTAACCGATGATATGTACAGATAATACATATGTTAGCAAAGGAATACCGTACATATCTTAAGTTAGAGAAAGGTCTGAGCAACAACTCTGTTGATGCTTATCTATTTGATCTTCAGCGACTGCAAGCCTATATGGATAAGCATAATATAGACATTGTACTCGCTAGTTTTGATGACCTACAAGCATTTGTATTTGAAACATTCAAGGAGATAGTTTCAGTTCGTACACAAGCTCGTCTAATAGCAGGCATACATTCGTTTTATCGATTCTTACTATATCACCACTATATAGAACAAGACCCCTCCGAACTATTGGAAACACCCAAAAAGGAGTTGCATCTACCTGATGTATTGTCATTAGAAGAAATTGATGCAATGATTGAAAAGATTGATCTGTCTAAAAGTGAAGGTCATCGCAATCGGGCTATCCTAGAAATGCTATATGGTAGTGGGCTGCGTGTAAGCGAATTAGTCAATCTTAAACTAAGTGATATATACTTGCGAGAGGGGTATATGCGCATAACTGGGAAAGGCAGCAAACAGCGATTAGTCCCTATATCACCTGAATCATTGAAATGGTTTGCCTATTGGCTTGAAGATCGTAGCAAATTGGACATCAAACAAGAATCAAAAGATATCGCATTTCTCAATCGTTATGGTCGTCAATTAACGCGGGCAATGATTTTTACTATTATCAAGCGCTTGGCAAACGAAGTTGGTATTCAGAAGACTATTTCCCCACATACTCTACGTCATTCGTTTGCGACACACCTCTTACAAAATGGTGCAGATTTGCGCATTATTCAGCAGTTATTGGGACATGAGAGCATCAGTACAACAGAGATTTACACGCACGTTGACGTACACGACTTACGTGAAGCAATATTGAAATACCATCCTGAAAATAGATGAAAAAGATTTGGTTGATAGTCAGTTACGTTATACTAAGCATATGTATGTATGCTCAAGAAACTATAGTGGTAGGTGAAGTGTATGATGCAAATACAGGCGAGCCATTATCCAATGTAAATGTGTATCTACAAGGTACTCAATCAGGAACAACCACAAATTCGGAAGGACTTTTTATGCTGCGTGAAGACATGGATCGCTCACGCACTATGGTGGTAAGCGCAGTAGGTTATCACACCGAACGATTTAAGATAGAGCCATTCACACAATCGGGGGTTGATGTAGCTTTACGCGAAAAAGTCGGCACGCTGGCTGAAGTGTTTGTAACTCCAAATGAGAATCCCGCCTTGCTATTGATGGAGAAAGTTCGTGCACGTCGCGCAACCAACCGAGAAATACCATTGACCGATCAGGCCAATGGTACTACGGCTTTGTATGTATCTGATATCCAATCAAAGCATCTCAAACGTGCACTTTGGAAAAGTCTGCAAAATGGTATGATTCAACAAGATGATAGTAGTTATCTTGTTCCACTCTATTGGCGCCAACAAATAGCGGATAGTGTCGCAGAACAAGCTACGCTATTGACCATAACCGATTATCAGATGCTATTAGGTCAAATACCTAATACGTTTGATTTCTACAACAACACATTACCATTTTTAAGCACCTCAATGCTTAGCCCACTAGCTGCTTCTGGTAATACATACTACAAATATTATTTAGTGGACAGTACATACGTTGGTCAAGAGAAACATTATTTACTACATTTCAAGACGAAAAATCCATTCTATGCGACTTTCAACGGCGAGATGACAATAGACTCTGCAAGCTATGCACTCAGGAGTATCAAAGTGAATATTCCTCCACAAAATAGCATTAACTACCTAAAAGAACTAACTATTCGTCAGTCATTTACGCAGAGCAATCAACTACAAGAAGAGCAAATCACTTTGCTGATGGACTTTGCGATCAAGGCGCCATCTGACAAGGACACAACACATATTTTTCCAACACTACTGCTAACTCGTGATATGGCAATCACACCTAGCGCAAAAGAAACTAGCGTTATATCTCAAACCGATGAACTAATTTTACCCGCACTAGATAGCCTAAACAATACACCACTATTTAAAACGGCCAAATTAGTAGCATATGTATTGCAAACAGGTTGTATCCCCACACACAAATACGTGGAGATAGGTAAGGTTCACCATGTTTTCAAATTTAGCAAATTTGAAGGTCTTAGAGTGGGCATACCATTACGAACCACAGAGGAGTTATGGAAAAATGTATGTCTAGAAGCGATGGTGGCATATGGAATGGGCGATAGAGCATGGAAAGGTTTTGGACAAATCAACATTGCTCTACCCTCAGAACGCAGACATACGATGTTTCTAAAATACGGAGATGAATATGTCTATTCCGACATTGATGATTTTGGTGAGTACATGCGTGAAAATATTATCTTTAACACTCAGATCAATCTGATCACTCGCCTTATGCAGGGATTTCCCTTTAACCCTAAATATTACTATAATACCATGGCTCGCCGCCAAGAAGGGCGTATCCATTTCACAGATGATTGGAATAAACACCTAGAAACACAGTCTTATTTAAAAGTAGGTAAATTAGGTTATGGAGAACCCACTAGAGATTATTTTGCACAACCATCCCTATTCTATGCTACAGTCGGAGCTTCAGCACGTGTAAGTTTTAACGAACGAAAAGTAGATACCTATTTCCAACGACGCCATATTTATAATAACCTGCCAGTTATTTACTTAGGAGCAGAGATGGGTAGTTACAGATTGGAACATATGCCAACATACCGCATGTATGGAAACGTGCAATTAATGTTGCGCCACAATGTAGATTTAGGCATTGGTGGTGAGTTAGATTACCTACTACAGGCTGGGATTGTTTTGGGCGATGTCCCATATCCGTTCCTACACCACTTCGCTGGTAATCAAACACATACCTTTGATTTCCAACGTTTCTCATTAATGAATAATTATCAGTATGCAGCTGATCGATATCTAGCATTACACGCTCATTGGAATGGTAAAGGAGTACTATTCAGTTTGATTCCAGGTATACGCTATTTGCGTCTGCGTGAATTAGCAGAAATAAAAGTAGCCTATGGTGGGTTACGCACCAGTCATCAATCAGTATTGGCATTCCCTACAACCCAAACAGGGTGCTCCACGATGAGCGACCTCCAGATTCCTTATGTAGAAGCGGGAGTAGGAATAGGTAATATTTTACGAATAGGAGAAGTGTATGGTATATTCCGACTAACACGGATACAAGACCCTACCACACCTTGGTGGGCAGTTCGATTCCGACTTCATCTTGGCATGTAAATTGTTAACCCATGGTTAACGTATTGTTATGCCTCACCGTTTCGGTAGTTCTTAGGGGTCACACCCGTATGTGTCTTGAAAAATCGATTAAAGAAAGCCACATTCTCAAAGCCTAAACTAAGTCCTATCTCCTTAATAGGAGCAATTGACAACTTAAGTTGTGCCTTTGCATCCGTTATAATAGCTTCTACAATCAAGTCACCTGCAGTACGATGACTAGCCTGTTTGATAGTTGAGCACAAGTGTGGAACCGTAATATGCATTGCTTCAGCATATTCAGAGACATGATGCCACTCCTGGTAATGCTTCATCACCAAGTCGCTATACTCCTGGAAAATCTCTGATTTACGATCCATTGGCTTCGTAGTAGTGCCACTATTCGCCACAAAATAATCCTGGAACATCAAGTGTATTAGATTGTAAATATGAACCATACGCTCGCTATTTAGCATACATGGTGTACAGTTTACCGCGGCCTCAAGCACACTCGAAAAATCCATAATAACCTTAGATTGTTCAGCTGTTACATTAACAATCTGACAAGCTTCTGCCATTACTAGACGAGGACGGCGAATGCTATAGGCATTCTTTTCCAAGAACGATGAAGAGAATACAATATAGATCATACGTGCATCCTCGCTGAACTCATGCACAAGGAAGAAGCTACTAGGTGCAAGGTATATCAAATCGTTTTCACGAAAATCATACTGCGTAATATTGACTGTTGCACGTGCTGTACCTTTTACCATAAAAGCATACACACCACATTGTATTTTACAAGGGAAACGACCATACTCATTTAACACCTTGCCACTTGCCTCGCCAAAGATATAATCAATGGGGCAATCAATCAATGGAATCTCGTTTTGCATAGCAATAGTTATTTAACGCTGCAAAGATACGCAAAATATTTTGAACAAACAAAAGAAATCATGTGTTTTTAACAAAAAACACATCTTTTTATTAAGGTTTTAATAATTTATTGTCTTACAGTAATATGGAAACAAGCCTGCTTGTATTCGTATTTTACATAGATTTTGCCTGCGCGTTGATGATTGAGGAGTACTTGACCTAAGACCAATTTCAAATTATCCTGATGCATATACTCGCGCGTTCGTGTCACTTTATTAAAGCGAAAATACGCCAAGTCAAATGTTGTACCATAGCAATGGCAAGAATTTGTGGTAGCATTCACGTTCCCACTCTTTTGTAAACACTTTATGTCATCCTTGGTCCGAAGTACACTCGTGACATAAAATTGATAATGCGGTAAACCATTGCGCTGCAAGATATCGGCAAACTCTTGTCCTATGCTTTCAAGTTCTTTTGCAGCAGCAGGTACAAGATAAGGAATGGAATGCGTAAGAGAGTCTACAATAAAATTCTCATTGGTTTTAATATGAATCAACTGGCTACGCATCTTAGCTGCCTGCTGACGATTTTGTGGTGGAGTAGAAAGTCCTATAGCACGTGCAGCTTGCTCTTGTTTAGTTTGTGTATCGCGGAATCTATCTTTGTAACTAAAGGTACGTCCAGGATAGGAAACCATAGTGTCCTCTATGATCACTTTGGATTTGGTCTCACTATCGGATTTCATCCCGCAAGTAGAAAAAACAAAGATTAGTCCCGCTAAAAGCAGGACTAATCTTATAATATGTCGTGACTTCTGTATCAACACAAAACACTTAATCCATCAAAGACTCCATTCGAAGCCATCCTTGGTATCCTTGATTGTGAATCCAAGTTCTGTCAGAGCATTGCGGATCTTATCGCTTGTTCCCCAGTCCTTGTTGCGTTTAGCCTCAAGACGCATATTGAGCAGCATATCCACCGCTCCTTTGTAAGCGTCTATACCTACGCCAGCATCTTGTGCGCCGTCGAGTTGCAAACCTAGGATATCTATCGCATAGGTTTTCCATACTGCACGGAGCTCCTCCAAATCCGCCTCGGAGATTGTGCCCTTGCCATCGAAGACAGTATTGATAGCACGTGCAGAATCAAAGAGGTGAGAGATAACGATAGGCGAGTTCAGATCATCGTCCATTGCCTCTTGGCAACGCTCACGCAAGTTACCTATCTCTACGGTAGATGTAGCCGACGCTTTGATCTTCATCAATCGTTGGTAAGCCTCGGTCAAACGTGCAAGACCTTTCTCCGCAGCTACGAGGGCATCATTAGAGAAGTCCACGGTAGAACGATAGTGTGCCATGAGGATAAAGAAGCGGATAGTCATTGGGGTGAATGGTTGCGCCAACAACTCATGCTTGCCTGCAAAGAACTGCTCAAGGGTGATGAAGTTGTTGTAGCTCTTACCCATCTTCTTACCAGCGATGGTGATCATATTGTTGTGCATCCAGTAGCGCACACTATCTTTGCCTAGGGCTGCGCAACTTTGCGCGATCTCAGCCTCATGGTGAGGGAACATGAGATCCATACCACCACCGTGGATATCAAACTCTTCGCCAAGGTACTTGGTACCCATTGCAGAGCATTCCATATGCCAACCTGGGAAGCCTTCGCTCCATGGACTAGGCCAGTGCATGATATGCTCAGGCGCAGCTTTCTTCCAGAGGGCAAAGTCGAAGCTGTGCTTCTTCTCTTGTTGTCCGTCGAGTTCGCGAGTCTCGGTAACGATATCCTCTAGGTTACGACCAGAGAGTTTACCATAAGGATAATCCTTGGCATATTTCTCTACGTCCATATAGACGCTACCATTGCTCACATAGGCATACCCCTTGTCCATAATCTTTTGCACAAAAGCTATCTGCTCGATGATATGTCCACTAGCGTGTGGTTCGATGGATGGTGGAAGCACATTCAGCAGCTCCATATCGCGATGGTAGCGGTTGGTAAAATACTGCACCACTTCCATTGGTTCAAGTTGCTCAAGGCGTGCTTTCTTAGCTATCTTATCCTCGCCCTCGTCAGCATCGTGCTCCAAGTGACCTACGTCAGTAATGTTACGTACATAGCGCACCTTGTAGCCCAAGTGTTGGAGATAACGATAGAGGAGGTCAAAAGTGATAGCAGGACGTGCGTGTCCCAAGTGTGCATCGCCATACACAGTAGGACCGCAGACATACATGCCTACGTGTCCTTCGTGCAATGGTCGAAATATCTCTTTTTGTCTACTTAATGTATTATAAATCTGAAGCATTAGAGCAAGCTTTTAGGATCGAGGTTGTTTTTCTCGATATCTTTGAAGTAGTTGTATGTTCCCACTTTGAGCTCAGCGCAAGCAGCCTCATCAGCTACGATGATACCGTGTTGGTGCATTTGGAGCGCAGAGATGGTCCACATATGAGAGATTGGCTCCTCTACAGCGTGTTGTAATGCGCGTGCCTTGTTGTGACCGTTTACCATGATGAGTACCTCTTGAGCGTCCATGATAGTACCTACGCCCACGGTGAGAGCAGTCTTAGGAACTTGATTTACATCGTTATTGAAGAAACGAGAGTTCGCAATGATAGTGTCAGTAGTGAGCTCTTTCATACGAGTACGTGAGCTGAGTGAGCTACCTGGCTCGTTGAAAGCGATGTGACCATCAGGACCGATACCACCAAGGAAGAGTTTGATACCGCCGTATTGCTTGATTTTCTCCTCATAGCGAGCGCACTCAGCCACGAGATCCTCTGCGTTACCGTTGAGAATGTTCACGTTCTCAGGACGGATATCAATGTGAGAGAAGAAGTTGGTCCACATAAAGGTATGGTAACTCTCTGGGTGATTCTCTGGGATACCAACATACTCGTCCATATTGAAAGTAACTACGTTACGGAAGCTCACTTTACCCTCCTTGTGGAGTTTAATAAGGTTGCGATACATACCGAGAGGTGAAGAGCCTGTAGGAAGACCCAACACGAAAGGAGTACCCTCTTTTGGAGCGAACTCGTTGATGCGTTTTGCTACGTAATTTGCTGCCCACTCTGAAAGTAGGTCATAGTTTGATTGAATAACTAATCTCATGATATTGTTGTTTTATGTTGTTAATAATATTCTCTTTTTTTTACTGCCCACTTATAACACTGACTTTCACTAATTAATTTGTATCCATCCGTGAAATCCGTGGGACCTATTAGTCCTCTAGTTCAAGAACAACGGCGCTTCGCGCTGGCAAGTACAACTGCAACCAACCTTTGCCTTTCTTGAGGTAACCATCGTCTGGCATAGTAAAGTGCTCTACTGTGTCATTTGACAAACCAAAGCCTGCAAACTCCACTGCGTCGGTATTTAGCACCACTTTGTATTTACCTGCTTTCACAGGGATACCGTATCCGTCAAAGGACTTCACGCCGTTCCAGTTGAAGACAAACACCAATTTTCCGCGTTGGTATGCCACCACTTGGTCGCCCTCGTTGTCGCAGAGTTTCTCCACCCATGGCAGATGCACACCACATTTATCTTTCACCGGCGCCAGATTATCCTTCAAAAGGTGTACCATTGCCTCGTCAAACTTATTAAGATTGCTGAAGAAATAACGCTCATTGTCCACCAAACTCCATTGACGACGTGCGTACTTGTGGCTCCAGCCATTGCCCTGACGAGGAAAATCAATCCACTCTGGATGGCCAAACTCATTACCCATAAAGTTCAAGTAACCACCATTGATGGTTGATGCAGTAATCAAACGAATCATCTTGTGCAACGCCAAACCGCGGTCCACCATATAGGTCGCATGGCCATGCTCAAAGTGCCAATACATATCTGCATCGCAGAGGCGGAAGATAATGGTCTTATCGCCCACCAACGCTTGGTCGTGACTCTCGGCATAAGAAATCGTCTTCTCATCTTCGCGGCGGTTGGTCATCTCGTAGAAGATATGTCCCGCTTTCCAATCCTCGTCGCGCACCTCTTTGATATACTTGATCCAGAAATCTGGAATACCCATCGCCAAACGATAGTCAAAGCCCATACCGCCATCCTTCACAGGACAAGCCAAACCTGGCATACCCGACATATCCTCCGCAATCGTGATCGCCCCTTTCTTCACTTCGTGAATCAACTTGTTCGCCAAAGTCAAGTAGCATATCGCATCGCCATCCTCATTGCCGTTGTAGTAGCAAGAGTAATCCACAAAATCCTCGCCCAAGCCGTGACTCTTGTACATCATAGAGGTCACACCGTCAAAGCGGAAACCGTCAAAACCATACACATCCATCCAGTACTTGCAGTTACTCAAGAGGAAGTGCAACACCTCTGTCTTTCCATAATCAAAGCACAAGCTATCCCACGCTGGGTGCTCACGGCGACCGCCGTCGTGGAAGTATTGATATGGAGTACCATCGAAATTACCCAAACCTTCCAACTCGTTCTTTACCGCATGTGAGTGCACGATATCCATGATCACATCCATGCCGTATGCGTGTGCATCATCAATCAGACGCTTGAGTTCCTCTGGTGTACCGCAGCGTGATGACACAGCAAAGAAGTTAGACACATGATAACCAAAACTACCGTAGTATGGATGTTCTTGAATAGCCATAATCTGCAAGCAGTTGTAGCCGAGCTTCGCAATACGAGGCAACACATCTGTGCGGAACTCCTCATACGAATTCACTTTCTCCTCCTCGCTTGACATACCGATATGGCACTCGTAAATAAAGAGCGGATCATTCGCTTTTCTACGCTTGAAACCCTTTCTACACTTCTGAACTCCTGAACTCCTAAACTCCTGGCCTCCTGAACACCAAACTTGCGCAGCAAACAGTTTGGTAACCTCATCCTGCACAACGCGGTTGGTGTAACTAGGAATACGCTCGCCCTTACCGCCGTACCACTCCACGAGTAGTTTGTAGAGTTGCTCATGCTTGATCATATCCTCATCCAGCACCACTTCCCATACGCCATTGTCCACAGGTTGCAAACGATATGCCTCATCCTTCTGCCAATTGTTGAAATCACCGATCATGTAGATGGCTGTAGCGTTTAGTGCCCACTCACGAAGCACCCATTGCGCGCCCTTAGAACCCTCTATTTTGTGCAATCCATAATAGAGATATCCATTCGCCCACTCGCTTAATGTCTTTCCGCCGGTGAGTTCTTGTTCGCGTTTGAGTGCATAGTTGTATCGTCCTTCGATAGCTTCTGCATAAGGACGCAGATAGGTGTCCGATTGTATAAGTTTTAATGTTTTCATTGCATTGATCTATAAAACGGGGCAAAGTTACTATTTTTTTTTTACATATACAAATAAAATCAAAGATTTTAATTTTGAGAGGTAGCACCAAATCATTCCACAAGATAATGCCATTCTACAAGATAGCCATTATTTCGGACAGATTTTTTACTATATAAGTGGCATTCTGTCCTTCTTGGAGTGGTTCGTCCGATTTGCGAAACCAGATCTGATCGATTCCTACACGTTGAGCCCCATAAATATCAGAATTCCATGAATCACCAATCATAACCACCTCATCTGCTCTCAGTCCATTCAAATGCAATGCTTCCTCAAATATTCCTGGATTTGGTTTTTGGCATCCTACCTCCTCACTCAGTACAATATGGGCAAACAAATCCTTCATCCCACTTTTTTCAAACTTTTCATATTGTACTTCTACGAAGCCATTTGTGATTATGGTTAAGGGATATTTTTGCGCCAGATAACGTATTAGCTCTTCTGCACCATCTAACAGTGAAAAATATGCAGTAGTTAAAGCCAAGAATTCGTAACTCAATTGCTCGGCTAGGACATATGCCTTAGGTGTTAAGGTTGCCGAATTAGCAGCCAGCTTACTACCACGAAGAAGCGGATTAAGAAAACGATCTATCCGAAGAAACTCCTTGCTAACTAATCCCTTGCCATACTTATCCCAGAGTTCTAAATTATGTGGTTTATACAAAGACACAAACTCCTCTTGAGATGCAAAATAATCACTCAGATTATAATTGTCATACATCTCTTGAAGAGCTATTTTCGCTGCTCCAAGGAAATCCCCAATTGTATCATCCCAATCTATGAAGACAGCTCTATATTGCTTATTTTCCATTAGTTATACTATTGTTGAAGTTCAAATGGGAATGAACCAATCAATTCACCATCCACAAAGAAATCAGCATTATATATTCCCACCTGAAGAATTTCCTCGACCAACCAATACAACGAACCGGAGATTTCCTCACCTGCATATTCAAATTCTTTTGACACAGAATATGCAATTTCGCTATTCTCAAATGCAAACACATCGTTCAGATTTTTCTGCATTACCTCTCCGTCAGGGCGAGTAAGACGCATATAAAGCATCTTCA
The DNA here is from genome assembly GCA_045614865.1 of Paludibacteraceae bacterium. Lineage (GTDB taxonomy): Bacteria > Bacteroidota > Bacteroidia > Bacteroidales > Paludibacteraceae > Colicola. The sequence continues at coordinate 45,041 of JAZLDS010000013.1, forward strand.
TTCCTGGCTTATTGGTGATATTGCGACCTATCGTATAATCAAATTGTAGTTTCTGGATTTGATTATATATTGTTGTTTTGCGATCACGCTTATTGAGCGGAATCATCTGAAAGTGACTAATCTCCAACATCGAAGCGCGGTTAACCACCTCTACCAACTGCGTACGTTCCTCTTCTAATTGCTGCGCTTGGCGAGCCACTTCTTGATATTGCTGCTTCACTTGCTGATTCTCTGCCACAAGTTTCTTGTTGGTACGATCAAGTGAATCGATCTGGTGCACATAACTAACCATCACTTGGCGCACAGTGGCCAATTCCTTTTTGAGTTCAGCTATACGACGCGCATTGGTAACCTTGGTGATGCGCAACTCCTCCAAGAGGTCTTGCACACGTTGTTTCTCTTGCGAAAGGAGTTCTACCAACGAATCGTTGTGGATATCCGGAGTTTGATAGCCATCAAACTGAATAGCCAACTCTTCATACTCGTCCTCGAGTTGCTCTTTTTCGAACTCCATCTGTTCTACTATCTCCTTTATCTCGGTCTTTTGTTGAAGATTCATCCAGACGAGGAAAGCAGATATCGCTACCAAAGCAGCTATCAAGGATATGAGAATCACCTGTTTAGGGTCTTTTTTGTTGGTTTTATCAGTCATAGTCTATAGTATATCTAACAGTTTTTCCATTTTTGTAGAGCGCGAACCCTTTAGCAATATCTTCTTATCTTTCAGCGGATTAGCAAGCAAATATTCGTGCAGCTCTTCCACTGTATTAAAGATCGGATATGGCGATGTAGTCAAGCGATATTCTTCCCCCACCAAATACACCAAGTCCGCCTTACGTTCCGCCAACATATTCACCACGTTCTGGTGCTCCAGATGAGTATAGTCGCCCAACTCACGCATAGCGCCCAAGATATATGTATCGCCTTTGAAGGCGTTGATGGCCGCCTGCATAGAAGTAGGATTAGCATTGTATGCATCTACAATCAACTGATTATTAGCAGTTTTCACATTCTGCGAGCGGTTGTTGGTTGGCACATACTGACGTATAGCCTCTAGTCCCTGCTCACGCGAAACGCCAAAATGCTCACCTACGCACAATGCGGCAGAAATATTCTCGGCATTATACTCACCTACAAGATGTGTGCCAGATGGCATTACACCAGAGGTGTATAATTTTGAATTTTGAATTAAGAATTTTGAATTATTGCACGCAGCTGCTAACATATTTTCCAAATAAGGATTGTCTGCGTTGCGGAAGATGGTACCTTGATGAGCTACGAGGTAGTCGTAAAGTTCTTGCTTAGTGCGCTGTACGCCCTCGAAGGAACCAAACCCTTCTAAGTGTGCACGACCGACATTGGTGATGAGTCCGTAGTTTGGTTCGGCAATCTCCACCAACTCTTTGATATCCCCAGGGTGCGATGCTCCCATTTCCACGATAGCCATCTCATGTGCGCGCGTTAGCTGTAGTAGGGTTAGCGGTACGCCAATCTGGTTATTGAGATTGCCTTGGGTATAGTGGATATTATATTTCGTAGAAAGTACTGTGGCAAGTAGCTCTTTGGTTGTAGTTTTGCCGTTGGTACCTGTGACACCGATGATCGGCAACCCCAGTTCGCAGCGCCATGCGCGTGCCAAATCTTGCAAGGCAAGCAAGGTATCCTCTACGAGGAGGAGGCGATTAGGCGAAAAGGCGAGAGGCGAAGAGGCGATGGGCGAGAGGCTATGGGTGTTATACACCTCTGGGTCGTCGATGACAGCGAGAGATGCACCCTGCTCGAGTGCTTGTTTAGCAAACTTGTTACCATCGAAATTTGCTCCATGCAATGCAAAGAACACACAACCTGCTGGCAGATTGCGGGTGTCTGTACTTACGATGAGCGATTCTTTATCTTTTATTAAAAATTCCCAATTCATTATGCAATGTGTTGATATGTACTTTCGTAGAAAGTGCTATTTATTTCACGCTGCAAAGTTACAACTTTTTTTTGAGATTAGCAAATTTTGTAGGATTTCGCCAATCGTTTATGGGGAGATAAAAGGATATCGTATGCGACATATAGGCATTCAACACCTACACTCCGCCCATAAAGCTGCAAGTTTTATCGGTATTTCTTCGGTAATGGTACGGTAAAGGTACTGGAATCACTAACTAATCACTAAGTAATCACTAACTAAAAATAAATGATTAGTAGTTGTGAAGTATGAGCTTACTTCAGTGATGAAGTATGAGTGATGAATTATGAGATCTACTCTACTATAATTGTGCTTATTCCATCAGGAAGAAGAATACAACGTTCATGCTCTTCAAAATTAGAAGAGAAGATACTCCAAGTTGGTTCATTGTACGTTGAATCAAGTTCTATATCTGCCATATCACATGCAGTATAAAACACATTATCTCCATTTATTTTGCTATAAGTATGCTGTTTTGCATGATTAACTTTGTCAGGATACAGGTTAGCATATTCATTTGACCACCAAAAAATTAAAGGCACATGGTATTCCGTCTTTATTGGACTACAATTGCCTCCGTGCCCTGCTCCTTCTTTTGAAATAACCTCTCCATGATCAGACATAAACATAAAGCCTGAAACCCAATCAGGTTGATCAATTACATCTATAATTGAAGTGAGGATATAGTCAGTATACAAAATGCTATTATCATAGGCATTTATAAGCAAACTATCAGATGTCAATCGCTCTTCTTCGGTGCAAGAATTGGCATTAGGTTTGTAAATATCATATTCCTTTTCATAATTAGTAAAGAAACTATGGTTACCCAAGAACTGCATGAGTATGAATACTTTATCATGTACATGTGTAATAGAATCAACAATTGAAGCCATTGTCTTATCTCCACTCAATATCTCTCCATTTTCTACAATATTAGGCACTATAATTAAAGAATCTACTCCATTTGAAAGGTAAGTTTCGTAAGAAAGTAAATTCGTATTGCTAACTATTGTAAAAGTTTTGAACCCACATTCACGGAAAGGTTCAACTATAGAACGCTCCATAAAATTGAGGTCATAGTTATCGGGGGTAGCACGCGTAAGTAATTGAGGAACAGAATACATGGTAAGGCATGCTTGGGAATAGTAGTTATGGAATAGTAGCAAATTATCTTTGCTTTCTAATTTTGGCGTGGTGGAACGAATATAGAGCCCATTGAGAGATACATTATCATAACGCAATGATTCGCCAACTGCCAAGACATAAACCTGCTTATTTGTAGTTGTTTTATTTTGTTGTGCCCCAAAGTCAATATCGCCTGCGTGTGCAATCATTTTTCGCTTATTTAGTTCTTTGGCTGTGTTAATCGTTTGAAAAACCACATTATATGGAGTTCTATTCCAGACTCGATGGTCAAGATAATAGCGTAAGGTTAGTTCTGAATGATAACTAACCAACAACTTTCCTGTAATGAAGCAAGTTGGAATAAGAAATGATAGTAGTATTATTGCAAGTTTTAACTTATAAGACTTTGTGCCTTTATAAATCAAGCAAGTAGATACACAAAGAGCGATTAAAGGAATCCATCGGAGGACTTCTCTCAAGTTTGTGCGATAGAATTCTGCTGCTTCTTGAGAGTTAGTCTTAATAGTAGAAAGAATACCACCAGGTAAAAGGTAATCTTGATACAAATCTATCATTGTTAAGTCAATAATAGAAACAATAGTCAAGACACATACACCTATATAATATATGCTCCTTTTAGAAAAGCAAATAAGTAACCCTATGATAGGAAGCGAGAATATGCAACTTGTTAGTGTATAAGTCCACCCTGCATCTTTATTGATGGCATATACTACGTTAGGGTAAAGTACAATAATCAAAAGCAATGATGCACTGATTATCAATTGTAAAACATTCTTTTTGTTGTCCATAGTTGTTGTAATTATCCTATAATGGACATACAAAAAGCGCAGACATCATACGCTTACTCTCTAACCTGAGGCACTGGAATACCTTTCCTATAAGAATAAACAATAACGCCTACGCTGAATATGAATAGCCACCAAACAGAGCAGTCCAGTGCTGGACGCTCTGTGGTGAGATACACATATCCCACAGGCGTTTATTGCCATCTTGCTTTGGATAGGTCAGAAAGTTTCCAGTTTTCAGGTTACCAAAACAAGCGTCAACAACAAACGCTTTTATAATATGTCCTCCTGTTTTATGTCGGTGAGCGACGGTATTTTTAGGTCAAATGACCTTTGCGAGCGCAAAGGTACGAATTTATTTTGATATACACAAAAAAAAGTGACAAATCTTACGACTTGTCACTTTTCTATTGTATTCTTTATTTCTTAACTAGAAGAATTACTTTTTGTTTGGGAGTTCGAGGCCATAGCCTTTCTTCTTGTCTTCTACCTTGAGTGCAAGACTCAACACGAAAGCGATTACACCAAACGAAGCAAACACAATCATAGGCACTACATAGCCATCGGTAGAAACACGTAATTTACCAATCAACATTGGCACAAGGCACAAACCGATATTCTGTACCCAGAAGATCAAGCAATAAGCAGAACCGAGGATCTTCTCATCGATAATCTTTGGAACAGATGGCCACATAGATGCAGGCACCAATGAGAAGCTTACACCCAACACAAGAATAGTGCAAAGAGCAAGAGCTTTGCTTGGGAAAATAGGCAATACGAAGGCGAATACACTATGGCAGATAACCATGATAATCGCACCTACCATCATCATGGATGCACCTTTACCCTTGTAGTCGATGAACATACCCAAGAATGGAGTGAGCACCATTGCCAAGATAGGGAACCACTTGAAGAGGCCAGATGCCTCGTCGTTCTCAATCATCAATGTCTCCTCCAAGAAATTGGTAGCAAAGCGTTGGAATGGGAAGATAGCAGAATAGTACAATACGCACAAGAGCGCGATAATCCAGAACATCTTGCTGCTGAAGATCTTACCGAGGTCAGATACATGGAACTCGTCTTCAGGGTCATGCATGTCAGTTGCTTCGCCAATGGCTACAAGTTGTTTGTCGAACTTAGTTTCCATGATGGTGAATACAAAGAAGTTGAGCAATCCTACCACCAGCAAGAGGGCAGCGAACAAGAGAGATGCTACTACAGATGGTTCACCGTTGATAGCAAAACGCTCGCTGATAGCTGGCGAGAATGCCATGGCAGCAAATACACCAATACGAGCAATAGCCATTTCCAAGCCCATAGCAAGAGCCATCTCTTTGCCCTTGAACCACTTAGCGAGGATCTTACTAACGGTAGTACCTGCCATCTCGCAGCCGCAACCGAAGATCATAAAGCCAAAAGCGGCCATCTTAGCAGAACCTGGCATAGCAGTCCACCAAGAGTTGAGCCAAACGATATTATTGGCATCAAACCACTCGGAGATACCGATATACTTGATAGAGGCGCCCAAAACCATCAAGCCTGCAGAGAGCAGACCAGTGAAGCGAACACCCATCTTATCCAAGATGATTCCTGCAAAAATCAGGAAGCCAAAGACACAAAGGATATATTCAGCCGAAGCGTAAGTACCGAAAACACCTTGATCCCAACCGAGTGTATCATTGAGCACTGACGCCAAAGGAGAGAGCATATCCACAAACATATAGGCAAAGAACATCATTGATGCCACGAGCACAAGGACAGTCCAACGCGCAAATGCAGAGTCGCGGAGAGTTTGTTGAAGAGTTTTTGTCATAATTATGAATTTTGAATTACACCATTTATAAGGCTTCGTCCTCTGGTCTTTCGACCAAGGGACGAGGCTGTATTTTTTTCTTTTTTTTGAGCCATGCTGCTTTACGTTGTTCGTATTCAGCATAGTGGGATTCTAAGTATCCGTCAGCCATAAGTAGCTTTGCTCCAGGCTATAGGCTATAGGCTATAGGCGAGGAGGCAAGGAAATTATTTAATGCCGAGTTCTGCTTTTACAGCTGGTGTCAGGTCAAGCGCATCAGGAGCTATGTAGAGCATACCTGCTTTGTCCATTACATAGGTGCAACCTTGTGCTGCGCCCACTTTGTTGATAGCCTCTAGAAGTTTTGCTTGTACAGGTTGGAGATATTCAACTTGTTTTGCTTGCAGTTCTTTTTGAACAGTTTGGTAGAACATTTGTGTACGTTGCTCCATTTCAGCCAACTCTTGTTGACGGAACTCACGTACGCCAGCAGTCATAGTAGCTTGTTGTTGTTGGAACTCTGTAAGTTTTTTGTTGAACTCTTCTTGCATATTAGCGAGTTGTGTCTCATACACACCTTGCAAAGAGTCTAATTTCTCAGCCATTTTCTTAGTTTCTGGCATGATAGCCATAATCTCCTGAGAACTAACGTGTCCAATTTTTTGTGCGCTTGCGAGCATTGGCAAAGCCAAAGCAAGCATAAGAATCATTTTTTTCATTGTCTTTTTATCTTTTTTGTTATTATTTCTAGCGTAAAGGTAGCGCAAGAGTAGCGCAAGCCTATGGTAGTTACTTAGCACCTAGTTTCTCCAACACTTGGTCGGAAATATCCAATTTGCTAGACATGTAGATTAGACTAGGTTCAGCGGAACGGTCTTTCACCACGTCGTAACGTTTTTCGCTTGCTATATCTTGAATCGCATTGTAGATTTCGTCTTGAATAGGTTTGAGCAATGATTCACGCTTTTTGTACCACTCACCATCTTGACCAAAATACTTGCGTTTAAGTTCAAGCACCTCTTGTTCTTTGGCAAGAATCTCTTCCTCTCGTCTTTGCTTCATCTCTGCGGAAAGGAAAATCTGCTCGGTCTGGTAGTTGGTAGCCAGCACTTGAGCTTCTTGTTGAGCTGCATCAATATCCTTTTGCCAACGTTTGGATATCATATTGAGTTGCTCATTCGCTGTCTCATATTGCGGAATATTTTTCAAAATATATTGCATATCAACGTATGCAACAGAAAACTTCTGCGCCATCACTGGAGTTTTTATTCCGAGGCCTGCTATTGCCATTAAGGCTATCAAAATATATCGTTTCATATTACACCTTATATATATAATAATTATAATTCTTGTCCAAGTACAAAATGGAATTGCGACCCGCCATATTGTTTTGAGCCATTGATTGGGTCGAATCCCCATCCCCAGTCAATACCCATGAGTCCAAACATAGGAAGGAATAAACGTACACCCACACCTGCAGAACGTTTGAGTTTGAATGGGTTATAGTCTTTGATATCTGCAAAACAGTTACCAGCTTCAACGAATGCGAGTGCCCAAATTGTAGCATTCTGCTCTAATGAGATAGGATAACGCAACTCCATCGTAAACTTATTGTAAACATATCCCATATTACGTCCTAAATCTGGATCATATGGTGTGAGCGATCCGGATTGATAACCACGCATAGATATATATTCTGTAGAATAGCTAGAGTAGCTGGACATACCATCTCCACCCATATAGAACGTTTCAAATGGAGATTTAGCATTCTTGTTAAAATGTCCTAAATAGCCAAATTCAGCACGAGTCATCAAGACAAGTTTGGCATCTGGAGTTAATGGAGTGAACACTTTTCCAGAGAATTTCCACTTGTGATACTCCAAAAGATTATATTTCTCAGCCGTAGTCATTTGTGCAAACTGCTCATCTGTTGTTTTCTTGATGAGAGAATATGGCGGAGTGATCTTCAATCCGAGTGTAAACTGTGAACCACGACGTGTATATATTGGGTTGTCTATACTAGAACGTGACAATTGAAGATTGAGTGCCAGGTTATGACTGTTTCCGTCGGTCAAGATCATATATGGCCAATCCTTCATCATATAGAGTTGGTAGCTTAACTCTCCATAGAAAGAGAAATAATCGTCTGGCCAACTAAGACGTTTACCGTATCCTAAACTTACACCAAAAGTACGCAAGTATTTCTCTGGATCATACTCTGATTCTTGCAACTGTTGCAGGTAGTCGGAGTTTCCCGAATACGCGTAGCTATAATAGTAGTTGTTATAGAGGTTCTGGTAAGATTGATAATAGCGATCGGAATACCCAGACTGAGAAGCAAAGAACACGCTTGCACTCAGCGAGTTAGGTCTTTTACCTCCCAACCATGGTTCCAAGAAACTAATAGAGGCAGATGTATAATAACGTCCGTTGGTACGCGCATTAATACTGAATGTTTGACCCTCACCCTGTGGCACGATGCGATAGCTCTTTGGGTTAAAGAGATTTTGGATAGCAAAGTTCGTAAATTTGAGTCCCAACGATCCTACTAGACCCGTAGCTCCCCAACCAAGAGAGAACTCAATTTGGTCGCTTGACTTTGTTTCCAATTGATACGTGATATCCACTGTTCCATCCTCTGGATTAGGCTGAATATCAGGCACCAATTTCTCTTGATCAAAGTGTCCCATTTGCGCCAACTCACGCAATGAACGCATAATATCAGATTGGCTGTACAATTGACCTGGTTTGGTATATAACTCACGACGTACTACGTGCTCGTATACGCGCGTATTACCTACAATATTGATTTCATTAATTGTAGCAGGTTTACCCTCGTACATGCGCATCTCAAAATCAATCGAATCATTTTCAATACGCACCTCTACAGGATCGACACTAAAGAACAAGTAGCCTTGGTCTGTATAGAGTTTAGCGACGGCATCATCGTCTTCATTCAGTCGTTTATTCAACTCCTTTAAGTTGTATACTTCACCCTTCTTAATACCTAGAACTGCATTTAGATATTCATATGGATAAACCGTATTTCCGACCCAATGTATATCTCCGAAATAATACTTATCTCCCTCATCGATAGTCAGATAGACATCAACACGCGTGGAGTCTTCCTCCGAAGGGACAACGCTATCAGCTGTAATAATCGCATCACGATAACCTATCTCGTTGTATTTTTCAATCACTAATTTCTTATCGTTCTCAAACTCTGAAGCCACAAATTTCTTCGTACGGAAGAGATTGATAATGTTATTATCATTGGTTTTCTTCATCGCACGGTTAATCTGATTATGAGTCAATGCCTCATTACCATTGATAATCAGACGTCCCACACGAGTCTTTTCGTTTTTATGGACATTAACAGCCACCCTAACGAAACCAGGTCGAGCCTCGTCGTTAAACTGCAGGACATCCACCTCTGTTTGATAGAATCCTTTTTCTTCTAGATATTTTGTAATGATCTTCTTAGCACGATCCGCGAGGTCAGGTGTCATTTGTCCATCCTTTTTGATACCAACCTTAACCTCTATATCCTCTTGCTCAGTTTTTCTCAAACCGTGGTACACAATTTCTGATACGCGAGGACGTTGCTTGAGTGCGATCTCTAACCAAATTTTATCACCTTCAATCTTTGATGCCTTGAATTTTACATCTGAGAATAGACCTTGCTTCCAGAATCGCTTGAGTGACTTAGTAATCTGCTCACCCGGAACTTCAATCTTATCACCAACAGCCAAACCAGAGAATCCTATCAACACAAAATCCTCATAGCTATCAGCTCCTGTCACCGAGATACCAGCTATCTCATAAGTCTTAGGATGCATACTATACTCCACAACTGGAGTTGGGGCAACAACTACCGCAGTAGTATCTTGCGACTCCACTGCAGAACTATTTACTTGCGCACAAAGAGGCAAGGCAAGCAATAGGCTCACTAATATACTAACGAATCTGCTCACTGGTCTTTCCAAATCTGCGTTCGCGATGTTGATAATCCACTATCGCATGATAAAATTCTTCGTTTGTAAACTCTGGCCACAAACAATCTGTGAAATACAATTCCGCGTATGCCAATTGCCACAATAAGAAATTGCTAATACGCAATTCTCCACTGGTACGAATCAACAAATCTGGGTCAGGCATCTGAGCGGTTGTCAAATGCGCGGATATTGTTTCTTCATTGATATCTTCGACTAACATCTTGCCATCTCGCACCGCAGTTGCTATGAGTTGAGCAGAACGAATCAACTCCCAACGAGCACTATAGCTAAGTGCTATCACAAGCGTCAAACCTGTATTTTGACTAGTTTGTTCAATACAAGCGATAAACCGATCGTGCGTAACTTGAGGCAAACGACTAATATCACCTATTGTCTGAAGACGAATATTATTCTTCATCAATGTGGGCGTTTCTTTGGCAATCGTATCCACCAATAGTGCCATCAACGCATCTACTTCCTCCTTAGGACGATTCCAATTCTCAGTAGAGAAGGCATATAATGTCAAGTACTCGATCCCCAATTCAGCTGCAGCCTCAGTTATTCTATGAACCGTCTCCACCCCCTGACGATGCCCCAACATACGCGCAAAACCCTGACGCTTCGCCCAACGACCATTACCATCCATGATAATAGCTATATGACGAGGAATCCTATCCTGCTGTATCTGTTCTTTATAACTCATATTACTTAATATCGTCTTAATTTAGCTTTGTATCTATGTTTTGCAAACTCATAAACAAACGAAAGTGTCATTGTTGACGTCATATCATTGTTGAGTAAGTTGCTCTGATTCACATTTTGGTTCGTAGGATAAGCATCACTCCGCCCTTCAAGGCAATCTGCTTTGGGTGTAATATACAAGTTATGCTGCCAAGCTAACTGCAACTGAAATCGATCATGGAACTTCCACTTCAATCCTATTCCTACTGGGACATATGGTTTAACTTGCAACGTATCGGATACATTCAGCACCGAGCATCCAACACCTGCAAACACATATGGACACACCTTCCGCCAATTAAAAGTCTTTCTGTTACCAAAATAGAAGAAATTAAAATCTGCAGTAGCATCTATATTCCATACCGGATTATTCACGCTATCCACCTTGGAGTACACACGTTGTCTCAATCCTTTTGCTTGTACAGCCCAACGCTCATTGAACTTATATCGAAAATGAGCACCATATGCTTCGCGCGTGGAAAGAAATACATGCGGAGCTAGCTCTCCCACATAATACCCCATTCCTCCATGAACTCCCACTTCCATGTGGTACATTTCAGAATCCGCGAACAAAGGCAAGGACAGAACTGTCACCCATAAGAAGGCCAAACGCAATATGAAATTACTACGCCCGTTCAAACTCGCCGACTAATAATCAAGAGTAGTTCTCAAGACATCCTCATACCAGGTGCCAAAGTTAACAACAACACCTAAAGAAAACAAGAAGTTGTGATGGCTACCCATTGCGTATCCAAACACGCCATTTGACATAGCAGGAGTATAACCCTCAAGATTACTATCTAGCGCGCCACTACGGCTTTGCATATATATCTGATATTGGAACGCACCTTTCAGCTGCACATTGTCATTGATACGCCACTTTACACCAGTAGACACAGGGATATACATTGCCACATTCACATCAGCAGGCACATATTTCTTGTTTTCATCCATTTTATAGCCTACTCTTGGATACATGGTATTCATCTTTGTATTTACACCATCTCCATTGCTTCGTTGTGTAGCCTCTGCGTTATACATGGTCAATCCCCAACCAAATCCTACAAAAGGAACCACGTTATACACGCCCAAATCTGCACGCATCTTGTCGCCATAAATCAAGATGTTATACTCTGCCATTGCGTCCAAGTGCCACATTGCATTATAATACGTCTTACGCGCAGCATCATCCACTCGCTCAGCAAAATACAGACGTTGACGCACTGTCTGCAACTGGAATTCCCAACGTGCATTGTAACGATAGCCAGCAAAAAAGCCAAAAGTCTCTATACCTGGCCATCCTAAATCTCCCTCTCCGAGTTTAGCAGCATCATACGCTTGAACACGCTGTACTCTTCCGTTATCAGGACCTACATAAAAGCCCAAACCCATCTGCGCTCCTAATTGAAGACGATCCAAAGCAAATGTATGCGCTGCAAAAAGCACATTTGGCATAAAGATTACTGCCAATAAAACCAATATAAAACCACCTCTTTTCATACAAAAAATGATAATTATGTTTATACTACAAACTTTAGCCCGCAAAGGTACTACTTTTTTTTGAAATATGCAAATTATTTCTTCATTAAATTCCTAAAAGCATCCACTACCCTACTTACCTCCACAACTTTTATCTTCAAACCATGTATATTGTACTTCTGTCCAGCAGGAATGATAATCTGTTCAAAGCCAAGCTTTTCCGCTTCGCGAATTCGCTGATCAATCCTATTCACAGGGCGAATCTCGCCAGCCAATCCAACCTCGCCTGTCAAACAGGTTTTTACATCCAACGCAATATCCATATTGGAAGACAAGACTGCTGCCAGAACCGGCAAGTCAATAGCAGGATCATTCACCTTGATACCACCCGCAATATTCACAAACACATCTTTCTGCAACAGTTTAAATCCAACACGTTTCTCCAATACAGCCAGCAGCATATTCAATCGCCTACCATCGAAACCAGTACTGCTTCTCTGTGGGGTACCATATGCCGCACTCGCCACAAGTGCTTGAACCTCAATCAATAATGGACGTACACCTTCCACCGCAGCTGCGATAGCCACACCCGACAAGCCATCGCGATTGCCAGACAAGAGCAATTCACTTGGATTCAACACCTCGCGCAAACCATCTTGCTGCATCTCAAAAATACCAAGTTCGCTTGTACTACCGAAACGGTTCTTTTGCGCTCGCAAAATACGGTATACGTAGTGTTGATCCCCCTCAAACTGCAACACCGTATCTACTATATGCTCCAGCACTTTAGGTCCTGCTAATGAACCTTCTTTATTGATATGTCCAACAATAATAAACGGCACATTCTTCTCCTTTGCGTACTGCAAGATTCTTGCTGCGCACTCCTTCACCTGACTCAAGCTTCCAATACTCGCTTCTATTGACTCCGTGCCAATAGTCTGAATACTATCTACCACCACAATATCAGGCCGAATTTCCGTCACACTATCCAAGATACGCTCTAGCGAAGTTTCTGCCAAGATATATAAATTATCCGCTTCTCCTGCCAAACGCTCAGCTCTGAGTTTCAATTGCTTAGTACTTTCCTCGCCACTAGCGTATAGCGTCTTTCTACTGCCCATTTTCATCAGCACTTGCAATGCTAATGTAGATTTGCCTATACCAGGTTCACCTCCTAATAACACCAAGCTACCCGGCACCAGTCCGCCACCCAATACGCGATTCAACTCCGACGAGTGCATATCCAAACGCATCTCCTCCTTGGCCTCTACATCATGCAAACGCTGCGCTTGCGCCCCGCGACGCAAGCTTGCTCCACCCTTCTTGGTAGAAATCGCTATGCTCACTTCTTCCTCATATGTTCCCCATTCACCACAAACGGGACAACGACCAATCATTTGCGGAGACTGAGCCCCACAACTCGAGCACACATATTTCGTCGAATTCTTCGCCATCAAATATCAATTGTTTCTTTCTCTACCGCCAATACAGTATTCTCAAATACTTCTTTTGCTTCGTTCAAGAAAACCGTATGATCATCCTCACGAGCACTAAAATGCCCTATGATTAGTTTACCCGCTTCTGCCAACTTGGCGATCTGCGCAGCTTGTTTCGCAGTAGAATGGGTATGTTTTTTGCATTTATCAACATCTTTTTCTGTATAAGTTGCTTCATGAAACAGTACCTCTACACCAGCAATCTGCTCCACTATCTGCTCGCGATACGCAGTATCCGAACAATAGGCATATCGTTTGCGTGGTTCTTTATCACGATGATGCTCAGTGAATAGGAAACCACACGTAGGTACTTTGTGTTTCAATGGGATAGTTTCAACCGTCAATGTACGGTCTTCAAAAATCACCTCTTTCTTACGAGGATTTATCGTATGAAACTCCACTTCATAGGGTAAGTCCTGACAATGATAATCCAGCAACGGGCGAAGCAGTTTCTCCAAGTCGCCATGCGCATAGATATGCAATGGCTGCGTACGCCCCATCATTCCAAGTGTAGAGATCAGTCCTATCAACCCAAAGCAATGATCGCCATGCAGATGCGAGATCAGCACCGTGTACAGCCGCGCCGTCTTCACACCCAACTGTCTCATTTTTAGCTGAGTTCCTTCTCCACAATCCACCAAGAATGATTTATCGCACAGTTCTACAATCTGCCCTGTAGGCGAATTTTGAAACGTCGGCATCGCACTGCCACAACCCAATATAGTTACTTTATTATTCAAAACAGTTTTAGAGATTTGAATGGTTTCAACGGATTTAGCCACGAAGACTTAGATACACACGCATGAACACCGCTTTGGTATACTGAGGAAAATCTCCCTGCTGGATCCAACCATGATAACCTGGATCACGACGGAAAACATCTGCTACGCGTTGTCCTTTATACTTTCCAAAATTGAATATCTCTTTTCCTTCTGCGTCATAAGCCACACGCCCCGCAAAGTCCGCAAAGCGCACTATACCGGTGGTATATTCCGCCAGATCCTCCACGTTATCCGGCAGTTCATAGCGCTCTAACTGAGCTTTCAACACTTCGTAAGTCGCCATTGTATCTGCATCTGCTGCGTGCGCGTTGGTCAAATCTTTTCCGCAATAGAACTTATACGCGGCCACCAAATTACGAGGCTCTTGTCGTTGAAAAATCGTAAACACATCCACCATGCGCATACGTTTCAAATCGATATCTACACCTACACGCAACATCTCCTCTGCCAGTAGTGGCACGTCAAAATGGTTGGAGTTATATCCCGCCAAGTCTGATCCCTCCAGCACTTTCGCCAACTCAGGAGCAATCTCCTTAAACGTTGGACAATCTACCAAATCCTCATCATAAATACCGTGTACAGCACTTGCCTCTTCCGAGATATGCATTTGAATCTCTTGCCCAAGCATCATCTGCGTAGGTTTAACACGGAAGGTCTTCCCCTCGGAACAACCGTTAGGAAAGACCTTGTAGTAACTCAACTCTACAATTCTGTCTTGAGCTATATTCAAGCCCGTGGTTTCCAAATCAAAGAAAACCAGCGGGCGTGTTAATTTCAATTTCATCAACAAAGTACCGAATTAATCGTTCAAGAGCATTGGCATGAGCAAAATAAGCAAATCTTGACTATCCTCATTCTCTGAAGGCAAGATTAAACCAGCACGAGCTGGATCGGCCAGCGCCAACACCACATCTTGCGAAGTGATAGAGGACAATATTTCTATCAAGAATGGAGCTTTAAAACCAATTGCCATTGGCATACCTGTATAGCTACAAGCAATCGTCTCTTCAGCAGAAGTAGAAAAATCAATATCTTGTGCTGAGATCTTGATTTGGTTTTCAGTCAATGCCAACTTAATCAAGCTTGTACCTGTATTTGCAAAAACAGCCACACGCTTACAAGCATTCACGATAGTTTGACGATCTACAATCACCTTATTCTCATTGTTCTGAGGAATAACAGCATTATAGTTAGGGAAACGGCCCTCAATTTGACGGCAAACAACAGTAGTCTGACCGAAAGCGAAGGTAGCATTCTTCACGCCAAAGTTAACTGCAACAACGTCTGATCCTTTCAGAACTTGCTTGAGCAACATTGCAGGTTTCTTAGGCAAAATAAAGCTTACTGGCTGTGCACTTGATACAGTAGCATTGGTATAGCGAACCAAGCGATGAGCATCAGTAGCCACCAAAGTAATCTTATCTTCTGCCAAATCAAAGTAGATACCATTCATTACAGGACGCAACTCGTCGTCTGCGGTGCAGAAAATAGTCTTATTCACTGCATCCAACAAAACATCTGCTGCAATCTCAAAACTATTCTCGCCGGCCTCTACTGGCATCTCAGGATACTCGTTGCCATTTGCGCCTACAAAGCTATATGTACCATTTGCGCTAGTGATATTCAATCCAAAATTTTGGTCATCAATATGGAAGGTCAATGGTTGCTCTGCAAATTCCTTTAAGGTCTCCAACAAAATCTTAGCAGCCACAGCCACTTTGCCTTCACCTTGAGCACCTTCCACTGGGATAGATGTACGCAATGTTGTCTCACCATCAGAAGCAGTCAACGTCAATTGATCACCTTTCAAATCAAACAACACGCATTCCAAAATCTGTAAACTATTTTTCGCCGCAATCACACGGCTGGCAGCTTGCAATTGAGCAAACAATTCCTTGCTGGATACATTAAATTTCATATTCTTTCCGTTTTTAATTATATTCGTATTTATCAAATTCCTCACACCTTCTTTTAGCCACCAAATGGAGAGAAAAAGCAAAGTGCCCTTACAGCCCGCAAAGTTACAAAAAAATAACGAATTATACAAATAATTTGCTCATTTTATATTTTTTTTATACCTTTGCAGCGCAAAAAATGAAATAACGAACTCATAAATCTTAGTTCATCATTCAAAATACAAAAATATGATTGGTGTTTTCGACAGTGGCTATGGTGGGCTGACAATCCTCAGCGAAATCTGCAAAATACTCCCAGAGTACGATTATCTGTACCTAGGAGATAATGCTCGCGCACCTTACGGAACACGCTCATTTGATGTGATTTATGAATATACGCTCCAAGCAGTTAACTATCTTCACCAGCAAGGTTGTAACCTCATTATTTTAGCTTGTAACACCGCTAGTGCGAAAGCGCTTCGCACCATTCAACAGCGCAATATCAACCCTGAAGAATTACGTGTATTAGGAGTGATTCGTCCTACTGCTGAGCAAGCACCTCTTCTTACTCAAACGGGGCATATTGGTGTACTTGCTACACCGGGAACAGTCGCCTCTGATAGCTATGTTATCGAATTACTTAAGCAGGATTCCACTCTACACATAAGCCAACAAGCGTGCCCCATGTGGGTTCCGCTCATTGAATCCGGGGAGCACATGGGAGAAGGAGCCAATTACTTCGTAGAGAAGTACCTTACCGAACTTCTCACGTCAGACCCACTCATCGATACCCTGATTTTGGGTTGTACGCATTATCCACTTCTTCAAAACAAAATAGAGGAGTTCCTCAAGAAAACGGGGCGTCAAATATCCGTTATTTCACAAGGAGCGATTGTTGCAAATAGTTTACAAGACTACCTGCTCCGCCACACAGATATAGCATTACGTGCCAAGAAGGAGAGTACAAGTTCTGTGACCTATTTAACAACAGAATCCGCAAAAAAATTTGCGGATTCTGCATCAGTCTTCTTGTCCACACCTATTGATGCTAGACATATTGATTTGTAAAAAATCTAATGCGCTTCTAACCAGTTATTTCCCACTCCACAATCGGCTATCAGAGGAACTGTCAGATGGACCACATTTTGCATCTCTGAGACCACTATTTCACGTACTCGATCTACTTCATTTTGAGGTACATTGAAATTCAGTTCATCATGAACCTGCATAATCATCTGCGCTTTTAATCCTTCATCTTTCATTTTTTTGTAAATAGTAACCATCGCCATTTTGATGATATCTGCCGCAGTACCTTGGATAGGCGAATTGACCGCATTTCGCTCAGCAAATGACCGAACCGTCGCATTCTGCGACAGGATATCTGGTAAGTAGCGTTTTCTGCCAAATAGTGTCACAGCATATCCTTGCTGACGAGCCAATTCTTTTTGACGTTCAATATAGTCTATCACGCCTGGGAAAGCAGTAAAATAGCCATCGATCAGTGCCTTAGCTTCCGAACGAGAGCAGTCTAATTGCTGTGCCAATCCAAAGGCCGAAATACCATAAATAATTCCAAAATTAGCCGTTTTAGCTTGACGGCGTTGATCTTTAGAGACTTGATCGATCGGGATATTGAAGATTTTTGCAGCTGTAGCAGCATGAATATCTTGTCCCGAGCGGAATGCTTCTACCAAATGCGGATCTTGGGAGAAATGCGCCATCAATCTCAATTCAATTTGCGAATAGTCGGCAGACAAAAATACACACCCCTCGTCTGGAATGACAGCTCGACGAATCAATTGTCCCCGCTCGCTACGAATAGGTAAATTCTGCAAGTTTGGATTAGAAGAAGATAATCTTCCTGTAGCTGTAACTGTCTGATTATATGTTGTATGAATTTTTCCTGTATCCGAATTTATATACGTAGGCAGAGCCGAAATATAAGTAGAAATTAATTTTTTCAACTCACGGTATTCCAATATCATTCCTACTACCTCATGTTTTCCCTTTAAGCCCAAAAGGACTTCTTCAGAAGTGGAATATTGTCCTGTTTTCGATTTTTTCGCTTTCGCATCTAGCTTCAACTCATCAAACAGTACTTCTCCCACTTGTTTAGGCGAATTGACATTAAAAGTCACACCCGCTACAGTATATATTTTTTGCTCAAGAGTAGCTAATTCCCTGCTAAGTTGTTCCTCTGCTTTCTTCAGCATCTCCACATCCACTCGCACACCCGCTTGCTCCATATCTCTAAGTACCTGGGCCAGAGGAAGTTCTACCTCATTATAGAGATTCCATAGTGAGGAATCCGCTTTCAATGTCTCCCATTGTATCGGTAGAACGGGATTATATGCCACTTCTGGATTGAGCAAATAACTCACTAAACGTCCTTCCAATGATTCCTTAGATGCGCTTTCTACCTTCAACAACCCTTCGGTATCCCTTTGGGATGGTAACGAGGTGGTATCGGTATCAAACTGTGCAAACAAGTCCAAGGTCGCTTCTGGTTTCTTTTTCGAATTTTGGGTTTTGAGTTTTGAAGTTTGAAGTTTCTCCTCATTGTTATTTGGAGCTTGCTTGAGGAGCGAATTGAATTCTAAATCTCTATACAACGGTGCTAGCTTATCCCAGTTTTTCTCTTGACATACAAGCGATTGCGCATCAAAATCAATTGGCACATCTGTCTTAATGGTCGCCAAAAAATATGAGAAACGGATATCCTCTACTTGTTCCTGCACCTTGCGTTGCAAAGCACCTTTTAATTGGTCGGTATTCGCCAGCAAATTTTCAATCGATCCAAACTGCTGCAACAACTGTACAGCTGTCTTCTCTCCTACTCCCTTGCAACCTGGGATATTATCGCTGCTATCCCCCATCAATCCCAGTAGATCAATCACTTGCGACTGATGAGTCAAACCATACTTATCACAAACCTCTTGTGGACCAAGTTTTTCAAACCCTCCCGTATGGCGTGGTCGATACATCCAAATTTTCTCCGTCACTAACTGACCATAATCTTTGTCAGGTGTCGCCATATACACCTCAAATCCCTCTTTCTCTGCCTTATGGGCTAATGTTCCAATCACATCATCCGCCTCATAACCAGGCACATCCAACACAGGAATATTCATCGCCTCAAGCAATTGCTTAATACGAGGAACAGCCCAACGTATATCCTCTGGTGTTTCTTGTCGTTGCGCCTTATATTGCTCATAGGCTTCATGACGGAATGTGGGACCAGCAGGATCAAAAGCCACGGCCATATGAGTGGGTTTCACGCGCTTAATCAAATCCTCCAATGTCACAACAAATCCAAAAACAGCAGAAGTATTCTCTCCACGTGAGTTCATTCGTGGTGCACGAATAAAAGCATAATACGCGCGATATATCATCGCGTATGCATCTATGAGCAAGAGGGTTTTCATAATAATGAATATTGAATTACCATTGAATAGGAGGTAGGCCGAGTTGTTGCAGATAATTATTCGCCTGTGAAAAATGTCCGCAACCAATAAATCCTCGATATGCGCTGAGCGGGCTTGGGTGTACCGCTTCCAGGACCAAGTGCTTTTTACGATCGATATACTTACCCTTTCGCTGGGCATAACTTCCCCACAGCATAAAGACAATGTTTTCTCGTTGCTTATTCAGCGCTTGTATCGCAGCATCTGTCAGTTCCTCCCAACCCTTACCTTGGTGGCTTCCTGCCTTATGTGCCTCTACGGTTAAAGTGGCATTCAAGAGCAACACTCCCTGCTCTGCCCAATGGGTCAAATTACCTGAAGTAGGAATAGGTTTTCCTAAATCACGATTGAGTTCCTTGTAGATATTCACTAACGAAGGTGGAGCAGGTATTCCATCTTGAACAGAAAAGCACAATCCATGTGCCTGATTCACATCATGATAGGGATCTTGACCAATGATTACTACTCGCACTTTGTCAAATGGGCAAAGGTCAAAAGCACGAAAAATATGCCCTGCAGGAGGGAAACATTGTGTAGTACGATAAGCATGGCGAACGAAATCTGTCAGCAACTCGAAATAAGGTTTATCAAATTCGGGTTGCAAAACCTGTCGCCAACTCTCATCAATACGTACATTCATACCATTATGGGAATAAAGCAGTTGATGCCGCTATGTTATATTCTGGCGATTAGTCGTTGAGAATCAACATTCCATCGCCGTAATCACCAAAGCGATAGCCCTCTTTGACGGCCTCCTTATACGCCTTCATCACTTCGTCATGTCCACCAAAAGCAGATACCATCATCAGCTGGGTAGAACATGGCATATAGAAATTAACAAAGAAAGCATTGGCTACCGTATAATCATATGGAGGATAAATAAACTTATTTGTCCATCCTTCATAAGCTTTGATCTGACCGTTGGTACCTACCACATGTTCCAACGCACGCATAACTTCAGTACCTACAGCACATATACGTCTATTGCCCTCATGTGCCTTATCCACTACTCCGACTAACTCCGCAGGAATACAAATCTGTTCGCTCTCTACCTTGTGCTTTGATAGGTCTTCTACATCCACCGGTTTAAAGTTTCCTAATCCCATATGAGAGGTAATAGTATAGGTTTCTACCCCACGAATCTCAAGACGCTTCAGCAGATTCTTGGAGAAGTGCATACCAGCAGCAGGCGCTGCTACAGCACCGATCTTATCTGCAAAGATAGTTTGATATCGCTCCTCATCCATCTCATTGACAGGATAATCTCCAAAAGTATCTTCATATTTAGCTAAAGTATCTTCATCCATCGGACGACGAATATATTTTGGCAATGGAGTCACGCCCATTGCGTATAGATGTTCTACAAAATCATCGCCTTCATAATCCGTCAAGAAGCGCAGGGTACGACCACGAGAAGTAGTATTGTCAATCACTTCTGCTACGATAGTAGCATCTTCATCAAAAAACAATTTGTTACCGATACGAATCTTACGAGCTGGGTCAACCAGCACATCCCAATAGCGATTCTCATGTTGCAGTTCACGCAACAAGAAAACTTCGATATTCGCCAAAGTCTTCTCTTTCTGAGCATACAAGCGCGCGGGAAAGACCTTTGTGTCATTTGCTATAACTATATCTCCTTCATCAAAATACGTAGCAAAATCGTTCATCATTTTATGTTCAATCTTACCCGTTTTTGCATGTAAAACCAACAAACGTGATTCATCACGGAAACGACTAGGAAACTGAGCGATAAGCTCCTCTGGTAATTTGAATTTGAAGTTACTTAATTTCATTATCTATCAGTGTTGTAAATTGTTCGAATGTTATACAATCCTCTACACGAATTTCCCCAACTCTTGTTCTGCGAAGGGCAATTAGATGCGCACCACTATTCAATTTTTGACCTATATCGCGTGCTAATGCTCGAATATAAGTACCTTTTGAACACACTATTCGTAGTTCCAACTGCATTTTTTCTTGGTCAAAATCCAAAATCTCAATCTCATCGATTACCAACAGTTTGGCCTTCAGTTCGACTTCCTCTCCCTGCCGTGCCAACTTGTAGGCTCTTTTGCCATCCACTTTTACCGCAGAAAACATTGGAGGTACTTGCCATTGCTCTCCTTCGAATGTAGGAATCACTTCCTCAATCAATGCCTGCGTAATATGCTCTGTAGGATAAGTCGCATCGATCTCTTTTTCAAGATCAAAACTTGGGGTTGTTGCCCCCAATTGCAACCTAGCGACATATTCTTTTTGATGTGCCTGCAATTGGTCTATCAGTTTGGTTTTTCGACCCGTACATACGACCACAACGCCTGTTGCCAAAGGGTCTAGTGTGCCAGTGTGCCCCACCTTTAGTTTCTTAACCCCCAGTTTTTTGCATAATAACCACCGCGCTTTACCTACCACATCAAAGCTGGTCCAACGATACGGTTTGTCAAATGCCAATATCTCCCCCTCAACAAAGTCCATAAATGATAGCAAAAACACCTGCACAGAGGCAATAGATCGCAAAATATATCAATTTTTGACGACGCACAATATTAATCATAAATTTACATGCTAAGCACCCCGATACGAAGGCCGCTAGAAATCCTACTAATATTGGTACTAGTCCAAGGTTACTTATCACCTCTCCGCTTAGTAGATCTAATAATTCCAAAAATGCTTCGCCCAATATAGGAATCAATACCATCAAGAAAGAGAACTTGGTCACACTTTCTTTTTTTACTCCGCATAGCAATCCAGTAGCAATTGTAGTACCACTACGGCTCAATCCTGGCAATACAGCCACTGCCTGGGATAGACCTATAATAATAGCATCCTTATATCCTACTTCGTGTCCAAGACCTACTCGACGCTTACTCAACCACTCGCTGAAATACAGTAGTCCTGCCGTCACACACAAACAAATGCCCACCAATAACAATCCACTTCCAAAGAAAGCTTCCACTTGCTCTTTGAAGAACATGCCTACTACAAAAACAGGTAACATAGACACTAGAATCATCGCTACGTAATTCTTGTCTTCATTCCATTTAAGTGTCGTGAAAGTACCTTTGAATAACTGAGCCACCTCTTTCCACAAAATAACCAACGTAGATAATACAGTAGCCGTATGAACAACTATAGCAAAAGTCAAGTTCTCCTCACCAGCAGTACCTAGCAAAGCTTGACCTATCTCCAAGTGTCCCGAAGAAGACACAGGCAAAAATTCAGTAAGTCCCTGAATAATACCCAGCAATAATGCTTCCCACCAAGTCATTTTTTCTTAGGATTATATAAGATTGCTACTATCATTGCGACAAAGCCAAAGAGCGCCACCATAGGGCCCACTGTGATTCGACGAAATGAAAAAATATCAGAATTAAATTCCGTAGCGCCACTAGGTTTACCTACCATCAGAGCAAAACCTATCACGATAGTTACCAAACAAATGGCAATCAATATTGCATTAAACTTAGAAAGATTATATTTCATATAACTTATTCGTTTTCATTCTAATATATCGATTCGTCGCTGCTAACGATGCCAAGAAAGTAATCAGCACGCCACTAACAACCACAACCAATACCAAGAATGCGATATTCTTTTCTGTCAGAGCAAATAACATCACTCCTAGACGATTCAAAGCATAGTAATATGCCGCAGCAACCATGCCACATGCTACCACAGATGCCTCTACTCCCATCCACATATTACGGCGAATAAAAGGCCATTTAATTACCCATGGAGTCGCACCCACCAAACGCATCGTATTAATTATAAATCGTTTGGAGTACACTTGCAACTGAATCGTATTACTTATCAGCACCAACGCAATAACCAGTAATGCCAACGCCACTACCAACAATACCACAGAGATTTCATTCAGGTTATGATCCAACGCACTGACAACATCTTCTTGATACATCACCTTATCCACATACGGCAATGCCATGAGTTGCTGTTCTATCTTTGCAATACTATCAGAGGACATATACACCTCATGCAGGTGAATTTCAAAGGCATCTGTTAGAGGATTGTATCCCAGAAATTTCTGAGGATCTTCTCCCAAATTATCAATATGTTCCTGCAAGGCTTGTTCACGCGAAATATACTGCACGTCCAAACTATAAGGAGCCACATTCATCAAGGAATGCATGCGTGTTATCTCGTCAGACGTAACCTCATCTTCTAAAACAATTGTCAGCGCCACATTCTCACGTACCTGACGCACCAACTCACGAGCTGACATCAACACCACACACTCCAAACCTATCAAAAACAACACCAACGATATAGAAATCGTGGTGGTAAAATGCATATTGAACAGACGGCGGCCTTTCATCTCTATTGGAACAAAGGGCAGGTTTTACCCCGCCCTGTTTGTTTTCTTAATACTCCCAAAGGTCTTGTTCTACATTGAGCAATTCGTTTTCTAAACGCTCTTGCTCTTTCTTGATTGCTTCGTGCAATTCATCGCCAGTCAACGAAGAAGATACCAATTCTGGAATCATGCGATTGTACACGTTGTTCGTTCCAACCAAATAAGAGGTATATTTTCTTTGCTCAAAGAACTCATCATAAGTAATACGCTGATTGTCATTCTTCTTAGGAGTCATAAACTGCTTTGCCATATATGGGCGGAAGGCATCAAATGGCACCCAGAACAAAATTTGACCATACAATGCCTCCATAACTGGCATACCCTCATAGAATGACGCGTTATCTGCGTTCATTGGAGCTATTGCTGTAATCTTGCGGAACAAACGTGAATAATGACGATCAAAGAAGATCACCTCTTGAATCATAAATTTCAACTGATTACGAACGAAGTTGCGATATGAGTAACCATTGAATTTCATTTCGCCTGATACAGAGTCATAGTTGAGTAGCATATACTCAGAAGTTGCGATATCACCATCACCCAACTCACCTGTACGGTCGGTATTCAAAATGGTAGGAATCATCTCCTTAGGCATCTCTCCTAAATCAAATATCGGCTTAATTTCACCTATATTGCTAGATTTTTCATATACTGGCATACCTTCTTGAATCGCACCCAGCATTGTTCTAAACAATGATCTATACTGAGGATCCTCTGGTGATACAGGCGCATACAACTGGTAGTTCTGCTTAAAACGCATATCAATCACACGATATACAATGCGTGCCCAAGCGATATCATCTGTACGGTGCGTGATAGTTACCTGACCATTGAGACCCGACATTGACTCCTGGGTGGTCAGTGTGATATTACCCATTTCATCAAAAAACGAATCTATCTGATGTTGTGCAGAAGCAATCATACCACCCAACAACATGAACAATAAAATACTAATTTTTCTCATAATCGTATGCATTAATTTAATTCTATTGGCAAACCGCGCAGTTGAATTTCTTTACCATCTGGACCTTTTGCCTTAATATACATCAAGTTTATTGTGTTTCCTTGTTTCAATTTCTTGATTGCAGCCAATGTCTTGTCATCGAACTTGTCGCCCTTCACAACCAAAGATGCACCCGTAGGTAATTTTACCTGGAATCCTACAATATCAAACTTAGCTTGCACCAAGCCATCCGCACCATAGGAAGCAACAATCTTATTCTTTGGATTGATCAAATGAGAACGAGGAATCTTGGTCTCCTCCGTAGGAACACCATTGATTTCAAAGTATGCATCTGGACGAGGTAAGTTCTTCACACGATAACTGTGAGAACCCATCAATACCTCTTGGCCGTTAATCTGAGCATAAACTTCTACTTCCAATTGATCTGGTGCATTAGTATTTGGCTTAATCACCCAAAGGCCATTCTTTGGAGTAATCACTGATTGCTTACATTTCACCAACAATGAGCTAGAACTAATACCTGGTACAGAAATAGAGAATGGGTTATCGTAACCACGATACATAATATTCAAATCCATATTAGATACCGTTGCACTTGGCTCACCAACCGTATATTCGCGCTCAAATGGTATGTATTGCATCTTACCCTGCTGATCCATATAACCAATCTTACCTTGAATCTTCTGTACACCTACACTATTAGCAATCACCTCATACACACCATTGCTACTGAGCTTCTGACCATTCACATAATACTCTGGCACATTCGTCGAATCCACCGCGGCCAAAATGATTTGTGCAGAATATTTATTGCCTTTTACTACGTAGTTAGATGAAGGGATCACATACGCACTAAACTTATTCACACGCAAGTCTGTAGCATCAGTCTGAGTGAGTAGATAACGTACTGCACGACCCTCTATATGGCGAATATCATTTTGCAATTTAGTCAACACTGTGATACAAGCACACATAGGCATCTCATGGAATATAGACTCTTCCCAAGAGATTGAATCAC
The DNA here is from genome assembly GCA_045614865.1 of Paludibacteraceae bacterium. Classification (GTDB taxonomy): domain Bacteria; phylum Bacteroidota; class Bacteroidia; order Bacteroidales; family Paludibacteraceae; genus Colicola. Next base: position 70,930 of record JAZLDS010000013.1, read on the forward strand.
CACTTGTGTTCACGCCACGTGGGGTAATGAAAGTTTTTCTCAACTCTTCATCTACAGCAGGCGCATCGCCTGTAATATCAATCATGAAATCACGATACGCGTGTATTGCACCTCGCAACTTCTCTGCATTTCCCTCTTCGATGGCATAACGCTGAGGCACATTGGTATCATCTTGCTTCTTCAACTCGCGAACAGTAGCATTCTTCTTAGCTTCTGCACCCTCTGACTCGGCCACCATCTCATCCTTGAAACGCTGAATATAGTTATAAAATGCATTCGAGTTCTTTTGGATCTCCATTGCCTTGTCATACCATGCTTGTATCTTCTCTGGATTCTGATCCAAAGCTGCTTTAAACTGCGCATAAGTCTCGCGGTTACCCTCATCCATGGTATCGATCGTTGAATGAAGACTATCATCCACCGCGATATAACCATTTAAAATGGCGGCACTAACGTTGAGAGCCAACATGGCTGTCAACACCAGATACATCATGCTTATCATTTTTTGTCTCGGAGTCTCCGGACAATTCTTTGCTCCACCCATATTATATATAATAAGGTATTACTACGCCATTATGACAGCGCGTTCAACATATTGCCATATACTTTGTTCAGTTCAGCCACCTGACCTGCCAATTGCTTAGCACCAACTGCATATGCTTCATGGTTCTTATGAGCTGCCTGTGCAGTCTCGGTCATAGCTTTCACACTAGCCGTAAGGGCTTCCACTTGAGCAGTTGAACCTGCCACTTTCTCGCTTTGTGCTTTATACACTTCAACTTGAGCTTGCAAAGTCTTCAATTGCAATTCATACACAGCATTTAGGCTATTTAACTGAGCAGAAATAGATTTCACCTGACCTTCATATGCTTTTGTACCAGCTGCCACATTCTTCATATCAGCTGTAACTTCTGCATATGCACCACTCAAAGCCTCACTAGACGCGCCAATAGTCTTGCCTGCTGCAACAAACTGTTCTGCAGCAGCCGCTGCGGTCTCTAACTTAGCAGTCAATTGGGTAGATGCTGTAGCCACCGCTCCTAGCTCGCTCAACTGAGTAGCTGTTTTTGCCAAATCATTGATACCTTTCTTCAAAGAGTCCAACTCTTTCTCGCTCAATGCTGGTACCTGAGCAGAAGAGCCACTACCCTCACCCGCGCCTAGCAATGTTGGGCGTGGAGCATTTTCTAGCTCAGCCAACAATGCTGGATCTGTACCATGACCTAATAATTGTGGGAATACACCCTCCCAATGATATTCTGGATGAGGCTTATCCAAACAACCAATAGCAAACAACAAGGCCTCTACACCCATACCTACGACCAACATCGGACCTGCGCCTGGGAAGTGCATAATCTTAAACAATGCACCTACAATTACCACTGACGCACCCAATGAATATACACATGCAACTACGCGCTTACCTTGATAAGACTCGTACCAATGCATAAATTTTGCCCATGCTCCCTTTGGAGCTGTTTTCTTTGTACTCATATAGATTTAATTATTCTGTATCGATTAGTATTTATAGCGACTATCTGCCTTGTTTGCACTCTTGCGATCAACACCCGCACATGAGCGAACACAACGGAAACCAATATACGAACGGCACTCGTTTTGATATTCATACGTACGAACACCACATTGCAAGTAATAGCTAATATCCTTCCAGCTACCACCTTTCACAGTCTTACGCTTCAGTTCCTTTGGATCATCCTCACGAGCCATATAGGTATGCTCAGGGTTCATATCGTGATTCTTCACGTTGATCGTTGGATAATATGCAGTACTAGTCCACTCTGCCACGTTACCTGCCATATCGCGCAAACCAAAACCATTAGGTGGGTAATAGCCTACAATTGTGGTTGTTACAGCATCATCTTGGTTATATACACCACGAGATGATTTGAAGTTGGCCAATGGGAAACTAGCAGATGGACGGGCCTCATTACCCCATGGATAATTCGCCATACGCAAACCACCACGAGCTGCAAACTCCCATTCTGCCTCTGTAGGGAGACGGAACTTCTGAATCACAACACCTGGATGTTTTCTACGAGTTTCTTGTGTCACCCAATCACAGTATGCCATCGCTTGCTCCCATGTCACACCCACTACAGGATAGGAAGCATAACATGGCATCACAAAATAGCCATACAACAACGGATCATTGTGGGAATACTCAAAGTCGCGCGCCCATACGAGCGTGTCAGGATACACACAGATAATCACATTTGAATTCAAATCCGTCGGATCCTTCAAATCACGAGTCACTGTCTCACGCTTAATCGTACCCTCTTCATCCAAATAGAAAGTGTCCACGCGTACTTGTGCACCTACAGGGTACTTACCTGTCGCTACATTAAAACGATTCTTCGCTTTAGCTGCCTCCTCTATGTTTACCCATTCATAGCGGTAATGCAATAGATTCGTATTCAACTTACCAAAGCCACCATCATAGAACATACCACTCAGTGCTTCATATGCATACTCCTCTGGATTATAACGTTTTGCATAATCTTTACGCAACTCTGTACGTTTATCCCAGTTCAACTTATATGGACGATCCAAGCCACGCTCTTCCGCACCCACAATAGATTTTGCATACACACTACCTTCATAATCATCACCTATCAAATGATCCATCGCGATTGAATCACGAACCCAATTTACAAATTCACGATATTGACCATTGGTCACCTCAGTTGCGTCCATGAAAAAATCATTCACTGTGATCATTCGATTCTCATCTTTCTGAGTCGACAACACAGATTCATCATTAGGACCCATCATAAATGGCTTACCCACGATCTTTATCATTCCATCACGAAGAGGTCTCTCACTTCCTTGACCCATCGCAGGAACAACAAGCGAAAAACCGAACGCCAACATTATCATTGGCAAAAACTTAGCAATTTTCATAAAATATCTTTACTGTTTATAAATATCTAATACTCTTGTACTTATTCGTATGCTTTGGACGCAATACATTGAAGCCATACGCCAAATACAACTCATGCGATCCATAACTCTCGCGAATCAAATTATTTGCTGGTAGTTCATAGGTATAACCCAACTGCAAACCGTTGATAATATCCATACCCAATATCACATTCACACTTCCAGCAATCCTATAACCCAAACCAAAGCGGTAACGATTCTGTAACTGAGCCAACATACTCACATTTACATCCCATGCCGCAAAATCTGTTTGAACCATCATACTAGGTAGCAACATCCAATCCTTATTTCGCAACTGCCAATTATATCCTCCGGCTATATACAACGTTCCTCTTACTGTAAAATCTGTACGATCATCCAACTTCAGCTTAGGTTGCATCACGTGCAGATAACTCGCTCCTAACCACCAACTTGGCGCAGAATAATACACTCCTACCCCCATATCAAACTCCATACCAGACGCTCCTTTTTCACTTCCACTTCCAGAAGCCTGTGGCAACGCCTCGTCTGTTTCTGTATGATAGTCATCCTGACCCGCACCCAAATCTACGCTATCAAGCGCGAAACTCAAGTTCATAAAACCTACATCCGCACCAATAGACAATTGTCCCTTACCTAGTGATAACTTATAGGCATAACCCACATACAAACTTTGGTTCGTAAACAAACCAAATCTATCATTCACAAACCTAAAACCCGCACCATGATGCGTTTTTCCAATCACAAAAGGAGAAGAAAAAGACACCACTGTGGTCATCGGAGCACCCGATATGCCCGTAAAGTCCATACGATGACTACCATACACACGCATCAAATCTCCATCGCCTACCGCCGCTGGATTATAAGACGCGGGCATCAACATGTACTGACCAATCTGTGCATCGTATTGCGAATACAGCATCGACACGCAAAACAGCATGCACAGTACAGATAACGAACGCCTCAACAATCTATTATTCAACCTATTACACCTAATAGGCATCAATATTCCTCCTCATCAAAGAAGAAATCGTCCTTCGTAGGATAATCAGGCCACAAATCCTCTATCGATTCATACATCTCCTCATCATCCTCAATCTCTTGAAGGTTCTCTATAACCTCCATAGGAGCACCAATACGCAATGCATAATCTAGCAACTCATCTTTCGTTGCTGGCCATGGAGCATCCTCTATTTTAGAAGCCAATTCTAATGTCCAATACATAACCTAATCTGAGCACAATAAGCGCTTGTTACTAAAAAATCGCGCAAAAGTACAAAAAATATCTTAATTATACAACAAAAACTGATTTTTTTTATCATTTTTCCCAAATAGGGAGATGAATTTCTAAATTATTAGCAACATATCGCGCCAATACAAAGAAATAATCACTCAACCTATTCACAAAAACCATCGAGTCATCGTCCAATTGTCCTATCGCCTTATCACCTAATCGCTCCATCACCTCATTACACATCGCTCGCTCCAAACGTCTAGTCACCGTGCGACATATATGACAAGCCGATACCACCTCGTTACCACCTGGTAGAATAAAGGCACGCAACTCGGGCAACTCCATCTGCATATCATCTATCCACCTTTCCAATTGACTTACAGCACCTTCCGCCATCGGCATCGCTGCACCTGCAAGAATAGCACCCAAGTCAAACAGACGGTTTTGGATCCATCCTAGCTGACCATCTACATCCGTAACCCACACACCTGTAGAACGCACTACCAAGCTGCGCAACCAACCCACGTAGCTATTTAATTCGTCTGCCGTACCGTAGGCCTCAAGACGCAAATCTGTCTTGCTCACACGCTCACCAGTTGCCAAGGACGTGCGACCTTTATCGCCCGATTTAGTATATATCTTCATAATCGTATTTTGTAGTTTCTGTGCCAATAATGCGGATCAAAAAACACCAAGCCCATCTGATATAGATCTATGGTGCTCGTCACACGTTCATCCTCACAAATATCTTTCCATGCCCGCTCCATTTCTGGACTATGATGAATATCGTCTATCACAATAATCGTCTTATCATGCGCCATTGATACACCTATATTAAAATACTCGCGCGTGTGCGTATACGTGTGGTTTGCATCAATAAACACTAAATCCAATTTCCTCTCATCTCCTTCTCCCATCATTGCTTCGTTACCAATCTCCATGACCCTACATTCGATATTGTTAAGCCCCAGCAATCTCCAATTTTGCTTGGCAATATCTGCCACAGCCTCGCAACCCTCATAGGTCACCACTTTGTTCCTGCTATCAACCGACGCGAGATACGCTGTCGTTATACCCAAACTCGTTCCCAACTCTACAATATTCAAACCACCATAAGTTCCCACATTTCTCAACCCGCCCTTCTCATTCCTCATTTCCCATAGCACAATTCTAGCCAGCAACTGGGCATACTTCTTCTGCGTCAAACTCGTTTGTGCAATATCGCGTACACGTCTAAGCTCGCGAAAGTCCAATCCGCATTCACCATTTTTTTTGCCGCCGATACCATAATCCACAAACTCTATCACCCGATCATCCTTGAGCATTTGTTCGCGTACTTGTTCAATCTCCTCCCAAGCATAGAAACTATGCTTATCTTTCATTACCATCCGGGTCAATTCAAACAAATAGGGAGAATGCACACCATGCCCCCCAGTATTTCTGGCGGTCAGCAGGTGCCTAAACCACGTGCGTATACGATAGAAAGCTATTTGAAGATTCATACGTGTTTGGTATCGATTTTTCAATTTCGTACAAAGATACAATAACGTCTGTAGGAGATGTACGATAGCAGGCTATTTTTCTGCTTCTAAGGCTTTCTCATAGCAAGCACGACAGAGCGGTTCGTAGCTTTCGGTTTCTCCGAGCAATACACGTTTGTCACTGCTAACAGTGCGGTGGCTGACATATGCCAAGTCTCCACAATGTACACAGATAGCATGCGTCTTATAAACATCATCAGCAATAGCCATCAAGGCAGGCATAGGTCCGAAAGGAACCCCCTTAAAATCCATGTCCAAGCCAGCACAAATAACACGAATACCACGCCGAGCTAATTCGTTGGCTACCTCTACGATACCCATGTCAAAGAATTGTGCTTCATCAATACCTACGACCTCCACATCGTTGGCAAGTAGCAAAATATTTTGACTGCTGTCCACCGGAGTAGAAGGAATGACATTACGATCATGACTCACAACCTCTGCTTCGCTATAGCGCACATCAATAGCTGGTTTAAAAATCTCCACCTTGAGTTTGGCAAATTGTGCGCGTTTCATACGGCGAATCAGCTCTTCGGTTTTTCCCGAGAACATACTTCCACATACGACTTCTATACTTCCCTTACGGTATTTTGGGCCTTTGGTATCTAGTTCACTAAACATGGATACAATATTTTAATTAAATATTCTTAGTTGCCTTTATATCTTGTACCATCATTTGGATGGTAGTTCTATTATTGAATGTATTTTCATCTAATTCGTAGCAGATGTCCACAGGGTTGCCGTTTTGTATGTGCTCTGCCATTTCTGCTCGTCCAAAAGCAATACCTGTAATAGCATATGCACGATCGGTAACATCCAGACGAAGATGCTCACCCGTCTTGCCCACCACGCGTGTGTCTCGGTGATTAATAAGGTTGCGAGTGGCAAAGAGCGGACGAGGGTTACCTGGCCCAAAAGGCTCCAGATAACGAATCACATTATAGAAAGCAGGTGTGATATCTGCCAATTCTAATTCTGCTTCCACGAGCAAAGTAGGTCGCAACTGCTCCTCACGAATATGGGTTGCCACGTATTGCTCGAAGCGCTCGCAGAATGCTGGTAGATTGTCAATATGCATGCTCAAACCTGCAGCATACTTGTGTCCTCCAAAATTGGTCAGCAGATCTAAACACGAGTCAATAGCGGCATAAATATCAAAGCCTCCTACCGAACGAGCTGAACCAGAAATGATACCATCTTCACCTGCAGTTAGTACGATAGTAGGACGGTAGTACGTCTCTGTCAATCGAGAAGCCACAATACCCACCACACCTTTGTGCCAATGTGGGGCATAAACAACTGTCGAACGACGTTGGGCAAAGTTGGCACCTTCCTCTAGCATAGCTAATGCCTCTCTAGTTGTTTCAGTGTCACAGTCGCGACGTTCTTCATTGTGCTGATTGACCTCTTCTGCTTGCTCACGGGCAAAAATCGCATCATCCGTTAGCAAAAGTTCCACAGCAGCACGACCCGATTTCATGCGTCCACAGGCATTAATACGAGGTCCTATTTTATAAACTAATTCGTTAATCGTCAGTTTTTTTGTTTCTATTCCAGCTACTGCCATCACGGCAGAAACACCGGCAAAAGGAGCTTGATTAACTTGTTTGATTCCATAATGCGCCAAGATGCGGTTCTCGCCTGTGATAGGTACTATATCTGATGCAATAGACATTGCTAATAGCTGCAATAGCGGCACCAGATTCTCGAAAGGCAAACCATATCGTTGCGTGTATGCTTGTGCGAGTTTAAAACCAACGCCACAACCAGATAGATCCTTGTATGGATAAAGACAATCTGAGCGTTTCATATTAAGCACCGCTACAGCAGAGGGGAGTTCATCACCTGGGGTGTGGTGATCACAAACAATGACATCCACACCTCGACTCTTGGCATATTCCACTTTCTCTACTGCTTTGATACCACAGTCAAGAGTGATAACAAGGGTGCAACCTTGTTCTGCAGCATAATCTATACCTTGTGTAGAAACTCCATAACCTTCTGTGTAACGATCGGGGATGTAATAGTCGATTGCAGGTACCGGATATTGGTTATCGGTTATCGTGTTGATTCCCACTTGCTGATTACCGATTCCCGAAAGGAAACGATACATCACCGCCACTGCAGTAGTTCCATCCACGTCGTAATCGCCATAGATAAGTATTTTCTCACCTTGTGTGAGGGCTCGGTGTAAACGCTCTACAGCCTTGTCCATATCCTTCATAAGGAACGGATCATGCAGTTTATCAAGCGAAGGACGAATAAACTCTCTAGCTTCTGTTGCACTCTGAATACCACGAACCACTAACATACGAGCTGCAGCAGAACTGATATTCAGTTCGTGTTCCAACTGCTGCTGAAGCGCCTCTTCCTGAGCAGTCAATCGTCGTATGTTCCAATTATATGTCATGCGTTGCTATTTCTTTTTCTCCACAAGGGGTACGTGAGTCCTCCTACAGAAAGGAGCAAGGATAGAACGAGGATCGCCATAGAGGCTTTGTCCGTTTTCAATGCGTGAGGTTCAAAAACCATACGTAATTGATGCATTCCTGCAGGAATAACAGCAGCACGTAGTGTGTAGTTTACACGTGCAAGAGGAATCTCTACGCTATTCTTACCATCTTTGTCCACCATATACAAGTGCCAATCGTGTGGATAATACACCTCAGAGAATACCGCTACTTTATTATGCTCGGTCATAGCAGTATATTCCAAACAATTAGGTTGATAGCTGGTCAATTCGATGATATTCTCATTGAAAGCCATCAAAGGAGCCACTTCTGGTTTAGTAATATCCAATGCCTCAGCGAATTTCTTATCTGCTACCGCTTGCTTATGGAGATTTAGCATACGTAATGCAGCACACTCTTCATCAGGAGTATCTACCAACACGATTTCATCCACAAACCAAGCATTTCCCATCGCATATGGATTCATCACAGGAGCTTGTTTGCCTCCTTGTAAGGGGACAATCGCATACTTCATATTCAGCATATTGAGCACAGGAAAATCTTTCCCTGCGTTTTCGTCTGGTAACATGAAGCCTTGTGTGCGCATCACCGTTTGCAAAAGAGGATTCATCTCGCGCGAGATATGTTCATCTATCAAATCTTGATAGCGACGCAATTTAGCTGCATGGTATCCTCCTATGGAATGAAGTCGATAGCTCGTACGTGCATCGTTGAATGTATTAGATGCCAAATTCAATACGCGATAATACGATTTGTCTTGCAAGATTTGCTGTTCGTATGGTTGCATAGCGAAATAAGCTTCAGCATCTTTCTCCTTCATAAAATGTTCTGCGCCAAAGAAGCGTTTGTTGACAGGTATCATATCTGCGAGTACGAGCACTGCAAGCATACCATAGAAGGCTAGAGATCGGTAAGGCGATGTGGCCAGAGGTTGGGATTCTTTCCATGCATACCAATATACCAATCCTGCACCGAGTACAATAAAGATTAGCGAACGCCACGCATCAGTCTTAATCATTGTCACACGCTCTGCATAAATAGCATCTTTGAGCCATGCAGGCACTTGACTTATCCATTGACTATCGTAGCTGCTGGTCACATCTACTGCACCGCCAAACAAGGCAAACACGAGGCATAGCCCACCTGTGATTCCTGCTGCAGTAAAGATGCTTATCTTGAGCTTATCCCATGCTATTTTCTTCTCTACCACTTGTTGCAATGCCATGATACCTAGCAATGGAATCGTGATTTCTGCCACCACAAGAATGCTCTCCACTGCGCGGAACTTATTGTACATAGGGAAATAGTTGAAGAATAACTCCGTCAGCCACATCATATTCCTTCCCCAAGCTAAAGCGACAGAGAAGAGTGTCGCTATGAGCAATGCCCATTTGTATGGACCACTGACAATTATTAGACCGAGCACAAAGAGGAAGCAAATGATTGCTCCCATATATACAGGACCACTCGTAAAGGCCTTCTCACCACGATAAGTAGGCACTTGCTGGCAGAACTGCTCAGCAGAACGTTTAGGTACACCATTCTGCTTCATGGTTTCGTAAAGTCTAGAATTAGCACCCACGTTGAAGCCACTAGCACCACCCTCCCAGTTAGGAATAAGGAAAGTCATCGTTTCACCTACGCCATAGCTCCAAGCTGTAGCATAGTCAAAATCCAGTCCAACAGACTTCGTTTTATCCTCATCATAACGTGTGAGTTCGCTATGTCCACCACGCATAGTTTCCTTAAGGTAGGATTGATTCATTTCTAGCCAACTAATCTTCGTTCCTACAATTAGCAACAAAGCTATCGCTACCACACCCACGGATATACCCAGATCCTTCCACGCTTTCTCCTTTATGTGGATATACAATTCGGCGCATGCCATAATACCTATTAGCATAAAGATATAATAGGTCATTTGAGGATGGAGTGTGATACTCATAATGCCATAAAGCATTACTAGTGGCGCCCCTAACCAATATTCCTTACGGAAAATAGCATAGAAACCACCTATAACAGGTGCAAGAAAACCAATTGCGACAGCTTTCGTTACGTGTCCTGCAGGGATAATTAGAAAGAAATAGGTCGAGAATCCTATCGCTAAACCACCTATAATGCTCAGCCATGGATTGACTTTAAAACAACGAAGCATGAGGAAGAAACCAAAGAAATAGGCAAAGATGATGCCTATAGCCTCCCATCCACCTTCCATACCAAGATGTGCAATCGCGTCCATTGTATTGCGCACTTCGCCTGATGGCAGACTACCAGTAATCTGGTAGGTAGGCATGCCGCTGAAGGTAGAGTTGGTCCACCATGTACGTGTACCATGTTCGTCATAGAAAGCGCGTGCTTCTTGTGCGACTCCTTTCCAATTGTTCACATCGCCCTGCACCAGCACTTTACCTTCCAATATCGGTGCACAATAAATCATCGACACAGCCACAAATGCCACAATAGCCACGGCATAAGGCAGAATCTTCTTCCAATTAAAATTCTTCATTGTTAAATTTGTTTTATTTAGTATTGTCTAGAATGAGTGTAGCATAGTGTAAAGTCCCTCTTGAAGACAATCCTACACAATACTACTCCACTCTACACCATATCTACAAAGCGCACAGCGCTATACGTTATACTACGCCGCTAAAGCCCATGAATGCCATAGCCAAGAGGCCGGCAGTGAGGAGGGCGATAGGAGTTCCTTGCATTGCTTTTGGCACTTTAGCCATTGCCAATTGTTCGCGCATACCAGCAAACAATACCAATGCTACGGCAAAGCCCAATGCTGTTGCGATAGCGAAAAGCAAACCTGTCAACATGCTTGGCTCAGCGCCCATAGGCAGTTTATAGGTGCCAGTAGCCACCATAATAGCCACACCAAGGAGGCAGCAGTTGGTGGTAATCAATGGCAAGAACACACCCAAAGCTTGATACAATGCAGGAGAGATCTTCTTCAATACGATCTCAATCATTTGTACCAAAGCAGCAATCACCAAGATGAACAATATAGTTTGCAAGAAACCAAGTCCCCATGCGTTGAGCAACTGTTGCAACAAATAGGTAACCAAAGTAGCCAATGCCATAACGAAAGTTACAGCTGCCCCCATACCCAATGCTGTGCTAATTTTCTTACTTACTCCCAAAAATGGGCAAATACCCAAGAATTGGCTCAATACGATATTATTAACGAATATCGCAGAGATAAATATCAAGAAATATACCATAATGTAAGTTACGAGTTATGAGTTATAAGTTATGAGTTACTTCTTCATTAGTTTTTGCACCAATGCCATCAAGTAGCCAAGCACGATAAAGGCACCTGGGGCCAATACGAAGATGAGCATGCCATAGGTCTCGCTGTAGAGGTTCAAGCCAAATACGCAACCTGTACCGAGCAACTCACGTACTGCACCAATCAAAGTCAATGCCAAGCTAAAGCCCAAGCCCATACCAAGTCCGTCCAATGCAGACAAACCTACGGTATTCTTAGCTGCAAACGCTTCAGCACGACCAAGTACGATACAGTTTACCACGATCAGCGGAATAAACAATCCGAGCACATCATAGATAGAAGGCAAGTAGGCTTGCATGAGCAATTGTACCATGGTTACGAAGGTAGCAATCACCACGATGAATGCAGGGATACGTACCTTATCTGGAATCAAGTTTTTCAAAAGTGAGATCACCACGTTTGAGCACACGAGCACGAAAGTGGTCGCAAGCCCCATAGACATACCATTGATAGCAGAAGTGGTAGTAGCCAAAGTAGGACACATACCGAGTACCAACGCAAAAACTGGGTTCTCGCGCAAGATACCATTTAATACTGTACTTAATGCTTTATTTTTCATTGTTGGCCTCCTTTCTCTTTTTGACAGTGCCTATCTGCGCAACCGCTACATGTAGCAGGATCATTGCCGTATGGACATGCACCTTGTTCTACCACCATTTGTGTTGCACTGCTCACGGCTTCTACATCCTGCTGAGCAATAGCGTTGTATGCTTTTACCACCACCTCAAGGAATGCACGCGATGTGATAGTAGAAGCTGTGATAGCATCTACATCGCCACCATCCTTGCTTACAGTAAAGTTAGTGGTAGCTGGGTTCTTGCCCAAGATATTCTGCCCTGGCTTCTCCGCATTGCAGAACCATGTCGTCATCAGTGCACCTAGACCAGGAGTCTCTGCTTGCTCCAATACCACGTAGTTCACCACGTTGCCGACCTTGTCAAAACCAACCATCAATCGGAATACCCCACCAAAAGGCATATTCGCATTTCCCTCTGTACTTGCCTCAACAGCAGTTCCAACCCAGTCTTCGCCTACATAAGCTTTATATAGAGTCACTCCCTCTATCTCTTCTGCATCTGCGACTTGCAAGCCCTCCATCTGAGGCAACACTTGCATAATAGCCGCTTCCTGCTTTGCTTTCATAGCAGCCTCAATAGGTGCCATCGTTAGCATATATACTCCAGCTAAAGCTCCTGCTGCCACCAATGCAATGCAGGTTAGCGAGAGTGCCATATTCTTGAATGTACTTTCTAATTTAGCCATAGTTCTATCCTCCTTATTTCTTCTTCTCGCCAAAACGCTTTGGACGAATCAAGTTCAACAATGGAACACAGGCGTTCATAATCAGGATAGCAAACGACATACCCTCTGGATATGCGCCCCATGTACGAATCACCATCACGATAAGACCGATGCCCACACCGAAGATAATCTTACCCCAGTTGCTCATAGGAGAGGTCACGTAGTCAGTCGCCATGAACCAAGCACCGAGCATCATACCACCAGTACAGAGGCTTAGCATGGTGTATTGGCAAGTGCACAAGCCCTCTGGCAACATACCAGCCCAACCAGTTACAGCAGCAAACAATGCCACAGTAGCCAAGATACTTACTGGAATATGCCATGTGATCACGCGAGTAATCACAAGGAATACACCACCTGCGAGAAGAAGCAATGCGCTCACCTCGCCCAAGCTACCGCCCATCCAACCGATGAGCACATCCCAAGTCTGAGGGATGATATCCAACATTCCGCCATCACCTTGTACCGCTGCTTTCAGTGCTGCCAATGGAGTAGCACCAGTGGTCGCATCTACGTAAGAAGTAGCAAAACCTTGTGGCACAGGCCATGTGGTCATTTGTGCAGGGAAGGAGATCAGCAAGAATACACGACCCACCAACGCTGGATTAAACAAGTTTTGTCCCAAGCCGCCGAAGCTCATCTTCGCTACACCGATAGCCACCAACGCGCCGATCACTACGATCCACCAAGGCAAGTTGCTTGGCAAGTTAAACGCAAGGAGCAAACCGGTCAATACAGCAGAGAGGTCGCAGATGGTTGATTTCTGTTTCAAAATAAATTTAGCAATCAGCCACTCAAACAGCACACATGCTGCGATACTGATTGCTGTGGTGATGAGAGCACCCCAACCGAATGCCAACACGCTCACTACGTAAGCTGGCAGCAGGGCGATAATCACCAACAACATATTTTTCCGCACGCTATCACCGCTATGAAAGTGAGGTGCAGGAGATACTATAAATGGTTTCATTTTGTTTAGTTTTTTGTTCGTTTCACTGTAGATCGTTCGCTTTGCTCACTGTAGATCGCTCGTTTCTCTCGCTGTAGTTTCTTCAGGGCTTTAGCCCGATCTACCATCTACAGCCACAAAGTGGCGATCTACAAGGGCTTCAGCCCGATCTTATTTAGCAGCTCTGCTGCGGATGATTCCTCCCACTTTCGCTTTACCCATGCGCACATAGTCGAGCAATGGCAAGTGACTTGGGCAGGTAAACTGGCAGCAGCCGCACTCGATGCAATCCATGATGTTGTGATCTTCCATCTCGTCCCACATGCTGTGCCATGCTTGCTTTGACAAGAGCCATGGCTCCAATCCCATAGGACAAGCATTCACACACTTACCGCAGCGTACGCAGTTGGTCAATTCCTCACGCATACTCTCTGCCTCTGGCAAGAACAAGAGTCCGCTCACGCGCTTGTTGGTTGGCATGTCGATATTGCTCATCGCACGACCCATCATAGGGCCACCACCGATCACTTTACCTGTGTCCTCTGGAACACCGCCTGCCAATGCTACTACGTCGGTCAATGGAGTACCAAAACGCACGTCGTAGTTGCCTGGTTTAGCCACGCTCTTACCTGTTACGGTCATTACGCGGGAGATCAGCGGTTTATTCTTTTGTACTGCCTCATATACAGCGAAGATAGTTGCCACATTATCTACCACAGCGCCCACTTCGATAGGCAGAGCACCACTTGGAACTTGACGACGAATACACGCATCGATCAATTGCTTCTCACCACCTTGTGGATATTTAAGCTTCAATGCTTTTACCTCAATGCCAAGCACCTTGCTTGCCAAGGCTGTCATATGTTTGATAGCGTCTGGTTTATTCGCTTCGATACCGATAATCGCTTTTTGAATGTTCAGCGCACGCATCAAGAGTTGGATACCTACGATAATCTCCTCGCCTTTCTCTAGCATCAATTGGTGGTCGCAAGTCAAGTATGGCTCACACTCTACACCGTTCACGATGAGCACCTCTGCCACTTTACCTGGAGGAGGCATGAGTTTTACGTGAGTTGGGAAACACGCACCACCCAAACCTACGATACCTGCCTCTTGCACCTTCTCAATAATAGCTTTTGGCTCAAGGTGGCAAGTCTCTTTTACAAGTGTAGTACTTTGGTCGATAGTCTCGAGCCAATCGTCACCCTCTACATCCATGAAGATTGCAGGCATCTTCATACCCCATGCATCGATGGTAGTATCAATCTTGGTAATTGTTCCACTGAATGGTGCGTGGATGTTCGCACTCACGAAACCACCCGCTTTAGCGATGAGTTCGCCTACTTTCACTTTCTGTCCTTTCTCCACTACGGCTTGCGCAGGAGCACCGATATGTTGCACCAATGGAATGATTGCCTTCGCTGGCAATGGGCACGCAGTGATTGGTTGATGAACAGAATATTGCTTATTGTCATGTGGATGAACTCCACCTATTCTAAATGTACTTTTCATGCCTTTGCCTCCTCTGTTTTAGGTTCAACATTAGCTTTTACCTCAGCATTCTCTTGAACTCCTGAACCCTCCTGAACAGGCACCTTTGGTGCTGCCTGAACCTTCTGAACTGCTGGCGCTTCTGCTTTTGGTTTACGTGGTGGGAAGTTCACCGCGTGGATAGCCCCAGTAGGACATTGATCCTCACACTTACGGCAGAGGCGGCACTTGTTGTAGTCGATATATGCCAAGTTATTCTCAATTGTAATCGCGTCAAACTCGCACACTTTTTGGCACTTGCTGCAACCGATACATGCGTTGGCACAAGCCTTGCGTGCTACCGCACCCTTGTCCTTGTTAACACACATCACCACGATACGGCGGCTCTTAGGACCTTTCTTGCGAAGCTCGATGATGTTGCGTGGACAAGCCTTCACACACTTACCGCAGCTGGTACACTTCTCATCATCCACCTCTGGCAATCCTGTGACAGGATTCATGTGGATAGCGTCGAAGTCGCACGCGCTCACGCAGTCGCCACAACCGAGGCAGCCGAACGGACAAGCCGTCTCGCCTACATAACAGTTGTGCATGATTTGACAACTCTTAGCGCCGTCGTAAACGCTAGTACGAGGACGCGCCTCGCATGTGCCGTTACAACGCACTACTGCTACTTTAGGTTCAGCAGCTACCACTGCCATACCTAAGATCTCACCCACCTTGGTCATGGTAGGTGCACCTCCTACAGGGCAGAGCAATCCGTCCAGTGAGCTTGCTTTCACACAGCCCTCTGCAAACGCACGACAACCGGCATAGCCGCAACCGCCACAGTTGGCACCTGGCAATGCGTCTTGAACCTCGTCAATGCGTGGATCTTCCTCTACCTTGAATTTCTGAGCCACGAAATACAGTAGCACTGCAGCCACCAATCCCGTCACGCCCAAAACAAGCAAAGAGATTACAATTAAATTCATGATTTTTTATGTTTTTAGTTAGTTATTTTGCAGTGTTATCCAAAAAAACGTACAAAGGTACTACAAAAAATGCACATACGCAAGTAAAGTGAGAAATATTTGCAAAAAAGATAGATTAATCTATCTCATAGTCATTAAATAGCCGATGGGAACTTGTTTATAATTGGCTATTTGAGGACTATGATAGGGTGCAACCCTTTTTGCAAATATTTCGAGCGATCTGAAGTGTGGGCTGCATTTTGCGAACGTAGCTACGAGGGAATTGGCTTTGGCTAAAGGCGTGGAAAAATGGGCAAGCCAAGGCAGATGTTCGAAGGTACAACATTTTTTTTGAATCGTGCAAATTATATTGTTAATTATTAGTTAATTCCTATTTTGCCACTTGTAAGTGACAAATAGATGAATGGTTTTCTGCTTAATTTTGGGGTTTTGATCGGAGCCGTGTTTTTACCCCATTAAGTATGTATTATTCCCCTGTACAGGGGGAATTATACTTAAGGGGTTACGGCTCCTGTTCAAAAGTCACC
>JAZLDS010000014.1:0-1607 GCA_045614865.1 Paludibacteraceae bacterium
GCCGTAGGCGTACTACCTTGGGGAAAGAGATATACCTTTAGGTAGTCATAATCTGCACCACCGTATATTTCACCTTTGCCTTTCCAGTAGTATGAAATCTCATCTTGCGCTGTCAGCGAAACAGGGATATATGCCCAAGAAGTAGAACTTGCGTTATTGTTGTAACTATAGCCACTGCCATATGAGATGTAGAGGGCATTGCTGCCACTAGGTGTAGAGCCCGCTGCAGTACCAAATGTCCATTTGTTGGTTTGGCCCGTTTGTGCGAATTGCCATTGTACGTTGAGTGTGGCATCTTCAAAGTTGTGTTGCTTAGCAGCAGGAGCGAAGAAGATGGCTTGCAACTCATAGTTTTGATCCATAGTGATGGTACGAGTAGCGTCAGTATTTTCGTCGCTCCACTTCACGAATTCGTATCCAGTCTCAGGAGTAGCTGTGATGGTTACTACTGCATCCTCATCGTATGTAGTTTGGTCAGGATCTTTCGCTACAGTGCCACCTGTGGTTGCAGTGAGTGTCAGAGTGTATTTTTTGTTAATCTTGATATCGTCAATAGCAGCTGGGACACCATCGGAGTAAGAACCGTCGTTGCGCCACATGAAGAAGAGGTTGTACTCGCCAGTGAGTTCTGGAGTGTAAGAAGCTAGTGTCCAATTCGCTTGATCACGAAGTTTATCTCCTAATGGAATCGCTTCAGCTGGTACGGTGGTTGATCCTGCCGTAGGCTGTGTAGCAGTTATTGGAATGAGGTATGCCCAGAGGTAGTCGTAGGTGCCTTCTCCCACGCATTTCCATTGGAATGAGATGATGTCTGCTGCGGTGAGTGATACAGGAATATATACCCAAGAAACAGATGCAGATGTATGGTCGTAATTGTATTTTGAATCAACTCCAGTCGTGATATAGAGTGAGTAGTCACCTGCGGAAGCAGAGCCCGCGTCTGTGCCGAATGTCCATTGGTTGGTTTGATTAGCATGTGCAGCTTTCCATCTCGCTCTAATGACTGGAACTTCAAAATCGCAGGAGGTAATAGGTTCGCATTCGAAGTTGCTAATGGTGAAGGTTTGTGATACTTCTTCACCAGCAAAATCTCCTTCGGTGCTAGAATTCATAGGGCGTACTTTCCATACGTAATCACCATTAGGTAATGCATTAGTATTGCTAATACCCTTGTTGCTTTCAACGGTTCCTTTTAATATTAAGTTATCACCTGAGTCGTAGGCTGTCACATAGAAATATGGAGCATCGCTCTCCCAAGATGCATATACTTTACCCGTGCCACCACACGCAACGTCAATGGTCAAATTGGTAACAGCATATTTGTTTTTAATGGTGATATTATCAATTGCAGCAGGACTGTAATCACAACCGACATCATCGTTGTTCCACATGAAGCATAGGTAGTAGTTGCCCGTAACTCCAGGTGTATGTACAGCCTCTGTCCAAACTGATATATTGTTGTGTATTTCGCCTAATTGTATTGCGGAAGAAGGTACTGAGGAAGATCCTGCCGTAGGCGTACTACCTTGGGGAAAGAGATATACCTTTAGGTAGTCATAATCTGCACCACCGTATATTTCACCTTTGCCTTTCCAGTAGTATGAAAT
>JAZLDS010000015.1:0-17444 GCA_045614865.1 Paludibacteraceae bacterium
TGCTTTGAAGGTCCAAGCACGAACCTCATCACTGCCTGCTGTGAGGAAGGTGCGGAGCTCAAGCAACGCATATGCCGACTTGATCAATCGACTCACACCTGACTCCTCCAGACCAATCTCTGCGAGGAACATCTCACGCTCTTCATAGGTCTCTAACTCAGCAATCTCGCTCCCAATCTTAGCAGCTACGATCAACACTTGCGCGTTTTCCTCTTTTACAGCCTCTCGTACTTGCTCTACGTACTTGCTGCCATTGACAGCTGATGCCTCATCCACATTGCAGACATAGAGCACAGGTTTGCTAGTGAGGAGCATAGTCTCCTTGGCTACTAGTTCTTCATCTTTGTTGATGAGTTCTACTGTACGAGCAGACTTACCTTGAGAAAGTGCATCGCGGTATTTGAGAAGAACATCGAGCGCTACTTTGGCTTGTTTGTCGCCTCCGACACGCACTTGTTTCTCGATCTTTTGGATACGAGACTCCACAGTCTCAAGGTCCTTGAGTTGGAGCTCTGCATCGATGATATCTTTATCACGAATAGGATCTACGCTACCATCTACGTGTACCACGTTGTCATCATCGAAGCAACGGAGTACGTGAATAATCGCATCTGTTTCACGGATATTAGCGAGGAACTTATTTCCGAGTCCTTCGCCTTTGCTTGCACCCTTAACCAATCCTGCAATATCCACGATTTCAACGGTAGTTGGGATTACACCGCGCTCTGGTTTGCAGAGCTCGCCGAGTTTGATGAGTCGCTCGTCAGGTACGGTGATCACACCTACATTGGGTTCGATGGTGCAGAAAGGGAAGTTAGCTGATTGTGCCTTGGCATTGCTAAGGCAGTTGAACAGGGTCGATTTGCCTACGTTAGGCAGACCCACTATACCACATTGTAAAGCCATATCTATTTATTTCGCTACGCTCATGTTGCA
This sequence comes from Paludibacteraceae bacterium, assembly GCA_045614865.1. Classification (GTDB taxonomy): domain Bacteria; phylum Bacteroidota; class Bacteroidia; order Bacteroidales; family Paludibacteraceae; genus Colicola. The sequence continues at coordinate 937 of JAZLDS010000015.1, forward strand.
TGCTTCGCGTTTTATGTGCCAAGGGCACGTTTCATGTGTAAAGCGCGCTACATGCTTTGCGTTGTTTTTAAGTTATTTTTTGATTAGGCTGTGTCCAGTCATTTCTTTTGGTTGCTCTACGCCAAGGATTTGGCAGAGAGATGGAGCCACGTCAGCGAGGATACCATCTTCGAGTTGAGCATCGGTATGATCCTTGCTGATATACACGAAAGGTACTGGGTTGAGCGAGTGAGCGGTGTTAGGAGTGCCATCCTCATTCATTGCATTGTCGCAGTTACCGTGGTCTGCGATGATGATGATTTCGTAGTCGTTTTTGAGAGCTACGTTCACCACTTTATCTACGCATTCATCGATGGTTTTAACCGCTTTCTCGATAGCCTCGTAGATACCAGTATGACCCACCATATCGCCGTTTGCGAAGTTCAGGGTGATATAGTCATACTTTTGTGTATCAAGTGCCTCGCAGAGTGCCTCTGTTACCTCAGGAGCAGACATCTCAGGTTGGAGATCGTAGGTAGCCACCTTTGGTGAAGGGATCAATATACGCTCTTCACCTGCATACTCAGCTTCGCGACCGCCGTTGAAGAAGAAGGTTACGTGTGCGAACTTCTCTGTCTCAGCGATACGGAGTTGCTTGAGACCAGCATTAGAAACAATTTCACCCATGGTGTTGGTCACGTTCTCTTTTGGGAAGAGGATGTGCAAGCCTTGGAATGAAGAATCGTATGGAGTCATGCAGTAGTATTGAAGATTAGGAATAGTCTTCATACCATGCTCTGGCATATCTTGTTGAGTGAGCACGATGGTAATCTCTTTCGCACGGTCGTTGCGGTAATTGAAGAAGATCACTACATCACCTTCCTCGATCTTAGCGATAGGTTGACCGTTGCGTACATGAACGATAGGCTTAACGAACTCGTCAGTTACTCCTTCGGCATAGCTCTCTTGCATGGCTTGTACCATGTTCTCAGAAGCTTTGCCTTCGCCATTCACAAGGCAGTCGTAAGCCACTTTTACACGCTCCCAACGTTTGTCGCGGTCCATTACGTAGAAACGACCTTGGATAGTAGCGATCTCGCCACAAGTCTCAGCCAAATGTGCCTCCAATTGCTCGATGAATCCGAGACCAGACTTAGGATCGGTATCACGACCGTCCATGAAGCAGTGTACGAAGGTTTGTCCGTCCAATCCGTAGGTTTTAGCGATTTGAGTAAGGTAAAAGAGGTGGTCGAAAGAAGAGTGTACACCGCCATTAGAGGTCAAGCCCATGAGGTGAAGTTTCTTGCCAGTCTCTTTGGCATAACCGAATGCTGACTTAATCTCTGGGTTCTCCATAATGCTACCATCCTTGCAAGCGCGATTGATTTTTACGAGGTCTTGGTACACAACACGACCTGCACCAATATTGAGGTGACCTACCTCAGAGTTACCCATTTGACCATCAGGCAAACCCACGTTTTCGCCGCTGGCTTGGAGTTGGCTGTGAGGATACTTCTCCAAAAGAGCATCCCAATGTGGGGTTGGAGTAGCAGAAATAGCGTCGGCTTTAGATTTGTTTCCGATTCCCCAGCCGTCGAGAATCATAAGTAATGCTTTTGACATAGTTGTATGTTATTTTTTAGTTATTATCGTTAATATTTCGGTTGTTATGAGAGTACAACTCTACAAAAATCCCGCAAAGGTACGATTTTTTTTTGAAAATAACAAATATATTCTATATTTGCCACACAAATATAGCAAAAAGCCATGATTTTTGGACGAGATACTATTCTTACTTAGAACTTATGGTGTGGACAAGATTAGCCATCTGGGTTGTTCTAAATCTTCGTTCGTAAAGATAGCTAAGGTTGGGTCGTTGGCTGTTTTGATTTTCACTCCTACTAAATCAGCCCATTTTTGTGCTTTGTTTGCCATTCTTCGGTGGCGCTGAATACTGCGTGTATCTTTTTCCCAGTATCGTCTTTTTTTATTCTTGATATTAGGTGTTTGGGTAAGACCTGTCTCTAATGCTTGTGATACTTCGTTTTGGGTAGCAAACATCAATGGTTTATGGCTTAATTTGCGACATTGTTCCAAGAAGATATTCCACTCTACATTTGTCTTATTGATAGCGGTTTGTGAACCCAATTCATCATGATGTATGTTCATTATTTTGTTCCAGATACGCGTTGAAATGGGCGTTTCAGAGATATAGAATGGCGTTTCTGCTTCTACATAAATCATCTTGATACGTAGGTTTCTGATTTTTACTTTTTGTACGAGAACTGGTTCTTTGGGTCGATGTAGAGTGGGCTCATTGGGTAAAGTCAGAGCAAGACGTAACCCGCAATAGTTTGTAGCTTGATTAGGGGGTAACACATATCGATGAGAGAGGTAACTATTGTCTGCACAATTATCAAAACTACTTCCACGTACAATTTTTTCTGTACCTTGTTCAGGTCCAACTGGATTGGGTTTTGTACCGAGATAATAGGGAGCATACCAATCTGCACACCATTCGCTTACGTTGCCAGTCATATCGTATAATCCTAATTCATTGGCGTGCTTCAGTCCCACTTGATGTTTGCGAAATCCGGCATTATTTAGTCCCCAACTGATGCTGTCAATATTGTTGCTCCCAGCAAATCGATATCCTCTTGAGTTATTTCCACCTCGTGCTGCAAATTCCCATTCTGCTTCCCTAGGGAGTCGGAAAGGCATACCTGTGATACTATCTAATCTACGAATAAACTCTTGACAATCGTACCAAGTGACATAACTTATAGGAAAGTTAGGTAGGTATAGTTCTTCTACAAATTCCCACTCGGGCATTACAATTTTCCACAATGCTTGTGTGACCTCTGTATTGCCAAGATAGTACGAATCAAGTGCTACAGTATGCGTTGGTAGATCCGTAGATATCGGATCACGGTGTTGCTCCTTTGTGCCTCCCATGATAAATACTCCTCCTTCTATACGTTTCATATTAAAACTCACTTCACCTACCTGAAAATGAAGTACTTGCAGCGAATCTGGTATGTTTTTTGGAGAGGCAATAGAAACAATTTGTACGCCAAAAATGGCGTACAAAATGAGCATATTAATGATTGATTTGTGCATAGCATCAGATGTTATGCAAAAATCATGCCAAAAAAACGATAATTAAAGATATCGTTTGATTTGTACGAGGTGATGGGTTAATTCGCCATCAGGAAGATGAATACCCTGTTCATCAATTGTATCTATATGGACACATCCTGAACAATGGATGATTTCTGTTGGGCTAATGAGTAAACCTACATGTGAGATATTGGTAGATTTAGGATCACGATCAGAGTGATCAAAGAAAGCCAAATCACCAGGTTGTGCTTCAGCTAGCGATGGGATCAAAATACCCTGTGTTATCTGTTCGCACGCGTTTCGAAGGAGATTCACCCCGAAAACACTATACACTACTTGTGTGAATCCAGAGCAGTCCATTCCCATCAAATTCTTGCCTCCCCAGAGATATGGTGCGTTGAGTAGTGAGAGAGCTACTTGTTCGATTGTAAGTTGTGAATCATCTACAGCAAGAGGGTTGATGAGGTACTGTTTTCCTAGCATTTCGAAGGTGCCATGTGCATAATTGGGCAGCCGTGTTCCAAGTGTTAGGATCAGTTCTTCTCCCGTTTCCATAGATGTTGCTGTTGCCATAGGAGTGACTACTGTTGTGGTAGGAATTTGCCAATTTTCTCCGATTTCAACGGGAGAAAGCATCTTAAAATCTACCCAACCTATTTGTCCGTCTATTAATGATCGAACTTTAGTCCAACGGGGTAGACGCTCTATTAGTTCACATACTTCACCAAAGAGCAGTTGAGTCATTTGTTCTGCTCCTTCAGATGGTTCACGACGCACAGGAGTAACTGTGCAATTATTAGCAACAAACATATTCATATTACGTGTATATTATCGTTAAAGGTAGCTTAATAACTAACTAATAACTAATTAATCATTAACTAATCACTAAGAGTTTATAGGTGTTTGATGCGATATTTTCAGTTGGAGTTGTTGGAATTTTATACGACATCTAATATGCAAGCATATAGCAGCAACTGATAGTCCAACTACAAATCCAATCCATATACCGCTAGCTCCCATACGCATAGGAAATGCCAAGAATAATCCTACTGATAGGCATATAATTGTGTAGGATATCATGGCAATGACCATAGGAACTTTGACGTCTGTTATACCGCGTAGCATGGATGCCGCAACTACTTGTAGGCCATCAGCAACTTGCAAGACTCCGGCCAAGATGATTAACTTGGATGCAATGGCAATCACCTCTTGATCCTTTGTGAAAATGAGTGGTATTTGATTGCATAATCCAATCATCAAGGCAGCTCCTATCACATTGATAATCAATACAAGATGTATGCTGGCATTGCTAGCCATACGCACACCTTCTATATTATTAGCTCCGAGTTGATGGGACACGCGGATGGTGGTGGCAGATCCTATTCCCAGGATAACCATAAAGGTCATGTCGCATAGCTGATTGGCAATCTGATGGGCAGCTAATGCCTCTTTGCTAATCCATCCAATAATAATGAATGCAGCAGTAAAAGCGATGGTTTCCATCAATGTTTGTACACCAATGGGAAAGCCAATTTTAGTGAGCTCTTTGAGGATAGAGCGACGGAAACGGTTAAGTTTGATAGCTAGTAGGTATTCCTTCCATTCTCGTCGCACATACATAACAGCCAGAAAACAGAGTGGCATTCCAGTTCGGGCTACTAGAGAACCAATACCAGCTCCCATCGCACCTAGTTCCGGACATCCCCAGTTGCCGTAGATAAATAGCCAATTGAGAAAGATGTTTAGTCCATTCATCACGAGTGTGATGACCATGGCCACCGATGTATTGCCTAGTCCTTCGAGGAATTGCTTGAAGAATGTGAAGAACAAAAATGGTATAATGGATAATACGATGAGTATATAATATGGACGTGCCACCTCTATAACTGCTGGATCTTGCCCAAAACAATGCAACAAAGGGATACATCCTCCTAGTATCAGTAATGTGATGATACTCAGTAAGATGGTAAACAGCATACCATTTTGGAAGAGGGATGCTATGCGTTGTGAGATATCAGTTATGTTAGATGGTTGCGACTGATCGGATAGTTTACCCATTTGTATTCCAACGAGAGGGGTGAGCCCCATGAGTGCCCCCATTGCAAAGACCATGACGGTGAAGAATAGTGCATTGGAGAAGCTGACAGCCGCTAGGTCAACCGTTGCGTAACGCCCGACCATAATGGAGTCAAATAAACCAACAAGCGATGCTCCTAATTGGGTGAGCATCACTGGTAATGCAACTTTTAGGTTGCGTTTGTAGTATGGTATATAGTCCCTAAATCGCATCAATGAGCATGATGGTGATGGTGCTCCTCGTGATGGTTGTGTTCAGGTTTTGTTGTGGTAGCAGGTTTACCAATCTTAGCAAATGCCTTTTGGATGGTAGGAACGTCTGTTTTGTTGGCATCGTAGGTTATGGTAACAGTTTGTGCTTCCATATCAAACACAATATCCTTCACTCCATTTTTCAGTTCCTTATCAAAAGGTATGTTCTTCATAATTTTGTTGCAGCAATCTTGGCAATGCAAGTGTACGTAGAGAAGAACTTGTTGTTTGTTAGGTTTAGCCTCCGCAGTAGAAAGGCAAAACGCCATTGGCATGATAGCCAAAAGGAAGATAATCAATTTTTTCATTTATAAATAGTTTAAAATTATTCATCTCTTTCAAGTGCCCATCGGAATCCGAGGTACATTTTCCATCCATGGATAGGTGCCCAGATCATTGATGCATCGTAGTTTTGTGATGATGGATTTACAAATCCTTTTGCCTCTTCGCTTCCTATTCTTTCGCCTACAATAGGATTATCTTGTGTGAAGTTGGTCATGTTTTCAGCTCCGAGGTAGATAGACCATGTACGGAAGTACTTGGTGATTTGTCCTAAGAGTTGTGGGTACCACTTATGGTATACTTGTCCATTACTTATCCTATACTGTTTGCTACCTTCTGGAATTACGAATCCATCGGGCATACGACCTTCTCCGTTAAACTGTGCAGTAAGATCAAATTGCCATGTTTTGAGTGGTGTTTGGTAGCTGGTTGTGATGATACCTTTGAACCTGTTTTGCAGCGGTTTGTCGCGCAATTGATATTCATTGGCAGCTGTGTTAAAGGTTGTTTGTTTTACATCGGTATAGCGGAAAGCAGCTGTCATAGACCAGCCACGGAGTATCTCCATGTTGGCTTCCACTTGCCAGTTGTGTGAGAAATATTCCGCTCCTACTACATCGTGCATATTATATAAGGTAATACCATGTATGCTGCGATCCATATCGGCAATCACTCCATCTAAGAAATTCGTATAGTAGTACTCGCCTGATAATTGCAATTCCTTTTTACCCATAGGGATATAAAATACTGTACTTACACCCGCATTCATCGAGCGTTCTTGTGCTAAATTTCCTGGATCAAAATAATAGTCACGGTTGCTAGGTAAGTAAGCCGCATTGTCTGCAATCGCATTAGGCGAACGATAACCCAATCCGACACTTCCGCGTATTGTCCACCACTCAAATGGCGCATATCGTATGTTCATACGAGGTGTTGTGAAGAATCCGTAGGAGGAAGAGTAATCTTCGCGAATACCTGCTAATAGGGTTATCTTATCTTTATAGGTATAGGTATATTCAGCAAACACGCCAGGTGTCATCTCCCAACGATTGAGATTGTGGAAGTGGTCTGGTGAGGAATAGGAGGTAAGCAGTAACTGCTCATCGTACATATCGTAATTCAAGCTCAATCCCGCAGACAACTTGTGCTCGTGCTCCTCCCATGGATCGGTGGCATAGTCATCAAATGATGTTTGGAAGATAGCATTCAAATAGACATTCGTCTGTGCTGCATCCCAACAGCGAGAGCCATAACTATTTTGCTGATTATGATACGATGCCGAAGTGATAATTCCGATTGAGGTGCCCAAATCCGGATTAAACACATAGCCATTTTTTATAAAACCATCTATACGATAGGTATTCAGGTCTATTGCGTATGGCGATATAGCCTCTGTCGCTTTTTTGGTAAAACCTCCAATACGACGGTCATATAATCCTCGTACCAAGAACTGTCCTGTATAGTCACCTGTTTTTACATACCAACGATTTAGCAGATTCACATTTGTGTTCTTAGGCATGTCTAGGAATCCATCATGGTTGTGATCCAACTCTAGCGACATGTTTTGTGCGTGGAAGAGAATACCAGTTGATACTTTGTCATTCAGATCCCAACCACCTGAAGCATTGACTTCTGCATGTGTTTCCGTACTAATCATGGCATTGAGGGAAACAGGGTCTTGGGTTTGTGGTTTGAGATACTCCACATTGATTTGCCCTGCGATGGCCTCATATCCATTCAGCACAGAGGATGTTCCCTTGCTTACTTGTATAGCTTCCATCCATGGGCCTGGTATATATTCCATACCGAATGCTTGCGCCAATCCACGGATATTAGGCGTGTTCTCGGTGAGCATCTGTACATAAGTACCGCTTAATCCCAAAAGTCGAATTTGTTTGGCTCCTGTAGCAGCATCGGAGTATGCTACGTCCACGCTGGCACTCGTTTCAAAGCTCTCGCTGAGGTTACAACATGCAGCCATGCAGAGTGCTTCCCCGGTAATTGTTTCTACTTGTAGAGGTGATATGCGCGAGCGAAGTACAGCCATCTTACGTTCCACGATGCTCACCTCTTCCAATACGAGGTCGCTAACGAGTACGATGGTTAGCGCGCCATGTGAGGTAACCTCGGTTGTATCGTTATGATAGCCCATAAAACTAGAAACGAGCATTTTTGTGGATTTCATTTCATTCAGCTCAAATTTGCCATCCAAATCAGTGGCTACACCTACTGTTGTTCCAGCCCAATGTACGTTAGCACCTACTAGCGGAAAACCTTTATCATCCAGTACCACACCTACCACTCGTGCAAAACAGAAGGTCGGAATAAGGATAGCCGTCAATAGCAGTATACGTAAATTTCTCATAATCCAATCAATAAATTTCCTACTTGATTAATAATAAAACTGACTCCCCAGGCTAATACCATTGATTGTATAAGACTAAACCATGCCCACTTAGCGCCTAGTTCTTTAGCTAGTGTTGTGATGGTAGCTACACATGGGAAGTATAACAGCACGAATGCCATGAATGCATATGCTGTTACAGGTGTGAATGCAGATAATGCGGTGTTGGATGGATAGAGGATTCCCATGGTTGATACGATAGCTTCTTTTGCTGGTAATCCCGTCAGTAGGCAAACTGACATCTTCCAGTCGAATCCCAATGGTCGCATCACGGGCTCCATCCAATGGCCGATTGCAGCAAGATAACTGTGCTCCATGTCATTCATGTTTCCTGTAGGGAAATAGGTTAGTGCCCATATGATTACACTAGCCCATATGATTACAGCCGGTATTTTTTGGAGATAATCCTCTACACGCTCCCAGATATGCAATCCGGTGTTTCTCAAAGTGGGATGTCGATAGGGTGGTAATTCGCTCACATAATCATGTTGAGGCTGACGAAAAGCTTTGGTGTGCTTCATGATTATTGCAAAGAGAATACTGATTGCTACACCTAATATATATAAGGAGAGCATCACAATCGCTTTTTGCTCAGCAAAAAAAGCTCCGACAAAGAGCATGTAAACAGGCAGTCGTGCCGAGCAACTCATAAATGGCACCATGAGCATGGTTAGGGTGCGATCTTTTTTGTTGGAAATATCTCGGGCTGCCATGATAGCAGGCACATTACATCCAAATCCCATCAGCATTGGAATAAAGGAATTACCATGTAGGCCAATGCGGTGCATCATCTTGTCTAGCACGTATGCGGCACGCGCCATATAGCCAGTATCCTCCATGAGACTTAGGAAGAAGAACATGATGATGATGTTTGGCAGGAAAGCCAAGACAGCTCCTATACCCATTACAACACCATCAACCAGCAGGCTCGTCCACCATGTAGTAGGCAGCAAACCGTGCAACCAGTTGACCAGGGCTTCAATTCCCTGTGCAATCCAATCTTGTGGGTACGCGCCTAGTGTGAAGGTACATTCAAAAACGAGCCACAACACCAGCATCAATAATGGTAGTCCTACCCACTTGTTGGTAATCACCTTATCTAGGCGATCTGTCCACGAGTGCCCAGTATCGTGTTCCGCATGCGTAAGTGTTTCCTCGAGTGCACCATGTACGAAGCCTCGTCTGGCTTGTGCTATCACTTCTTTGGCCTCTTTGCCGTATTCGTATAAAAGCCTTGCACGTTGTTCTGCTGCTATACGAATCAACTGATCGGAGTGTGGCAGTAGCGCCAACATCTCATCTGGACGTTCTAGCAAGCGAATAGCCATATAGCGTTTGGAGTATTTCTCGCGCACGTTAGGCAGTGTGACAATCACATCAATCACGCGTGCGATAGCTTCCTCCACGTCTTTACCGTAGGCTACGTGTACATGGCGAAAACTATCGCCATCCGCTAATATCTGCGCTTTTTCTTCTACTAAACCGATTCTTACTCCTAACAGTTTTCCTAGCAGGTGATAATCCAATCGGTGCTCTGTTTGCTCCAGCTCATCATAATGCGTCAGCAGTACCACAAAAGGCTGATGTCTATCCATCAGCGCTGCGGTACGAACCAATTGGTCTTCCAGATTACGAGCATCTACTTCCTGAATCTGAATACCATTTTCTATATATTCCAACTCATTCTGATTCACGCTGCAAAAGTACTGCTTTTTCTACCAACACGCAATACCCAAAAATAGGTATTGCGCATTCTAGTATATCTTAGGTGTTTAGTTATATCCTCTTACTACTCCTCGTGGTGAACCTTTGACAAAGTCCAATATGAGATCTCGTTCAGGGCTCTGAGGTAATGTTTCCTCTATTTGTGCGATGGCTTGGCTTACGTTTAGACCAGACATATAGAGTAGGCGATATGTATCTTGGATCGCTGAGATCTGTTCTTTGGTGAATGCACGTCGGTTCAATCCTACGGAGTTGATACCGCAGTAGGAGATAGGTTCGCGTGCGGCAATGATATATGGAGGTATATCCTTATTGATTTTCGACCCACCTTGTATCATTGCGTGTGCGCCTATGTGCGAGAATTGATGCACTAGGCTTCCTCCACCGATGATAGCCCAATCTTCTACCACCACTTCTCCAGCTAGTTGAGTAGCGTTGGACATGATGATATGGTCATGTAGCAGACAGTCGTGTGCGACGTGGCAATATGCCATGATCAAGCAGTGGTTGCCGACCACGGTTTTGCCCTTACTAGCTGTACCGCGGTGGATTGTTACAAACTCGCGGATTGTAGTATTATCGCCGATGATGGCGTATGTTTTTTCGCCTTTGTACTTAAGGTCCTGTGGGTCGCCACCGACGACAGCACCAGCGTGGATATGGCAGTTCTTGCCAATACGTACGCCGCTATGGATCGTCACATTGCTATCGATGATAGTGCCCTCTCCAATCTCCACATCTGCGTGGATACAAGTGAACGGACCAACGGTTACTGTAGGATGAAGTTTTGCTTCAGGATGAATGTAATGCATATTATATACTTGCTAATAATTTATTTCGTAGTTGTTTACAGCATTGCGTGTTGAACGTATGTCCTGGACGCAATGCGATGATTTTTCCTTGGATACGGCATCCGCAGAGCGACATATCACCAATCAAGTCGAGCAGCTTATGGCGCGCAGGTTCGTTGGGATAGTTCAGTGGACTGAGATAGCCTAGTTTGCTAGCATCCAAGCGTGGTTGTCCCAGTTTGTCAGTCATGTAATCCAACCCTTCTTGCGACATAGGTGTCTCGTATATGACGAGGGCATTCTGCAGGTCGCCTCCCTTGATGAGTCCCATGCGAAGGAGTGGTTCTATTTCGCGTACAAAGCAGAAAGTGCGTGCCAACGAGAGTTCGCGTTTATAGTCCTTTAGGTCCTGTAGTTCGGCTTTCTGCTCACGTAGCACGCCAGTGGGGTAAGCGATCGTCACTTCTGCCTCATAGTGGTCGCAGGGTAGGATCAGCATCTTATTCCCGCGCTCGGATAGGTATTCAATTGGTTCTTTCACAACATATACCTTTTGCTCGGCTTCTTGCTCTTGTAATCCGACTTTCTCAATGGCTTGAATATAATATTTTGCGCTACCATCTAGGATAGGCATTTCGGGAGCATCCACTTCGATGAGACAGTTATCAACCCCCATTGCGTATAGTGCGGAGAGAGCATGCTCTACGGTGGATACCTTCCATGCACCACGCTCTAGTACAGTGCCGCGTTCGGTGGCGGTGACATAGTCTGCCACAGCTTCATATGTAGGACGACCTTCTAGGTCAGTACGGCAGATGCGAATACCTGTATTCTCTGCTGCGGGGAGAAAGGTGGCATGAACGTATAGTCCAGTATGTAGTCCCTTGCTCTCAAAGCAGAAACTTTCTTTTATGGTATGTTGTTTCATTGTTAGTTGTGAACTATGTAATAAGTTATAATTTTTTTTCCAGATCGCCAAGGCGCTTAAGAATATCAGGAAGGTTCTTGAATCCTACGACAGATCTACGCCAGTTCATTGCATCTATGGCAGGTGAACCTTGGTACATTCCTGGTTTCTTCACATGGCTTGGGATACCTGATTGTGCCCCAAAAATACAATTGTCTGTGATTTCTAGATGCCCTGCTACACCTACTTGTCCCGCTAATATGCAGTGAGATCCTACTTTTGTGGATCCTGCGATGCCCACTTGTGCACAAAGGAAATCACTTTCTCCTACTTCTACGTTGTGGCCAATTTGAACTAGGTTGTCCAGCTTGGCATTTTTGCGTACAACAGTAGATCCCATCATGGCACGGTCGATGGTGGTATTAGCACCTATTTCTACATCATCTTCGATGATCACATTACCTATCTGTGGGAGTTTTTGGTTGACCTTGTTGGCATCGGGTTCGAAGCCAAAACCATCGGCACCGATGACTGCCCCTGCGTGTAAGATACAGTCCTTGCCCACTACACAGTTATAGTAGATCTTCACGCCAGAATAGATGATTGTATTGTCTCCAATGCGCACGTTATCACCGATGTATGCGTGAGGATATATTTGTACCCCTTTGCCCAGTTGTACGTTCTTGCCTATATATGCAAAAGCGCCGATATATGCATCCTCTGGTACAGATATACCTTCGCTGATAAAACTAGGTTGTTCGATACCTTGTTTTGCAGGGTTAATTGCTTTGGCTACAAGTTTCAGTAGCTGTCCTATAGCAGCGCGAGCGTTCTCCACGCGAATAATCGTGGCATTGCTTTCGCCTTCAAAAGCGATGGATTCGGTCATCAGTACTACGCTAGCTTTCGTAGTAGGGAGATGGGTGATATATTTAGCATCACAAAGAAAGGTTAGTTGTCCCTCTTTGGCGGTTTCAATAGAGCCTATATCCGACACTTTGCGATTGGCATCGCCTGTGATCTTGCCCCCAAGGAGCATGGCTATTTGTTGTGCGGAAAATTCCATGTCTTAAGTCAAATATCTAATCGTTTTATTTTAGGTGGAATAGGTAAATCTTTTGTGGTTTGTAAGTGAGGTTCTCCATGTTCAGCATTTCCGATGCCTCAGCTATGTCGCGGATAGTACCGTCTTTGTACAAGATGTCTATGGCTTCGCCCTTTTCACTATAAGTGTTTGAGGTAGAAACATGCTCCACAAAGAAGTATTCAGCTTCCTCATGACTAACATTGAATCGCTTTGCATATTGTTCGCGGAGGGCTTCATGTTCGGTTGCGGTCATTGGAGCGTCCAGTAGTTTACCCTTGAAGAGCAGTCGATTCGTAAAACAGCGAGCAAGTTCACTGAGTACTTTATCTTCGCTGTTCATCCATACCTTGATGGCAGATAGCAGGTCCGAGTCGTCTAGCAGGGAGTAGTTTGCCAAGAAGGTGAAATGCGGAATCTCGTTCTCGGCTTTCTCCATATAGAGGAAATAGTGCAGTGCTGGCGAACAAAATAGTTCGTGTCCCTGAGCCGCCAATTGCTTTGCACGCTTGAGAATCTTGATCAGCACTTGCTCTGCCGCTACGCTGGTATGATGCAGATATACCTGCCAGTACATCAGTCGGCGTGCTACAAGGAACTTCTCCACGGAGTAGATACCTTTGGCTTCTACTACCAAGCGACCATCCTTTACATTCATCATTTTCAATATGCGTGCACTGGCTACACTACCTTCGGTCACACCGCAGAAGAACGAGTCGCGACAGAGGTAATCCAGACGATCGACATCCAGCTGAGAAGAGATGAGTTGGTGTAAGAAGTGTTTGGGATACTGGTCTTGGAATATCTCAATAGCCATCCTCATTACTTCTAAATCACTTTGAATCCCTGATTTTCTAAACTCCTCTTTAATCTCCTCCATCATCATTAGGCTGATATCCTCATGATTCATACCTACAGGCAGCATACCGGCTTCCTCAAAAACATGTGAAAACGGACCATGTCCTACATCGTGCAGCAAAATAGCTGCCATAGATGCAGTGGCCTCATTATCAGAGATCTCTACGCCTTTTTCGCGCAACGATGCAATCGCTTCGTGCATCAGATGCATTGCACCCAATGAGTGCAAGAACCGACTGTGCATCGCACCTGGATAAACAAAGAAGCTCAGCCCCAATTGGCGTATACGATTCAGACGCTGCATATAGGGATGTTGCAGAATCTGAAACAGGACACCATCGGGCATACTGAGGAAACCAAACACTGGGTCGTTGATTATTTTGCGCGTATTAGCCATAGACTTTCTCTAGTTATATGTACAAATAACGTGCAAAGGTACGATTTTTTTTTGATATATGAAAAAAAAATAGTAATTTTGCGGCCAAATGAAGCATATTTGTATTATATCTCCCTCTGGAGCCATCGAACCGAATCTGGTTTTTCTCTCTCAGCAACGACTCGAAGCGTGGGGTTTTCGTGTCTCAATTGCGCCACATGCTTTAGGTAAAAACGGTCGTTTTTCTGCTACTCCTCAGCAGCGTTTATCCGATCTCAATGCCGCTTTGGCAGATCCTACAGTGGACATTATTCTATGTTCGCGAGGGGGCTATGGATTGCAGCAGATAGCCGATCGTATTGTCTTGCCAACGCGCCCAAAAGACCAATGGCCGCTTATTGTTGGATTTTCGGATATCACTGTTCTTCATGCACTTATGAGCCTGCATGGCGTCCCTTCGCTACATGCTTCGATGTGCAAGGCACTCGCCACTTTACCGGATCACGCACCAGCACTCCAAGCACTACGAGAGGCTTTGAACGGTGGATGGCAACAGGCAAGACCTGACTTTCCTCAACTCCCTGCTGATACCCCCATTATTGGAGGAAACCTCAGCGTTCTTTACGGACTACAAGGCACCCCTTATTCGCTCAATGCGATCATCGATCAATGCCATCAACCACCTGTACTGCTAATTGAAGATATATGCGAACGACACTATCATATTGATCGAATGATGAATAATCTACGCCTTTCAGGCGTATTATCAAGGATTAGCGGAGTCATACTTGGGCAGTTTACTGATTGTCAGGACGACCCTGCTATGGGAGAAACGCTCCACCAAACCCTTTTGCGATTACTCAGCGAATACCACATACCGGTGATAACCGATGCAACCTATGGGCACGTTGATGACAATATGCCGATACGACTGTCGTAAATCCATTTCGCAACCGATTGCGGAAGAAATAAAACCTATTTCTAAGCGAAAAAAGCACTCACTTATTGCGTATATAAAAAAAATATTGTACCTTTGCGCCGCTTTTTGTGCGCATGTGCGCACTTGACACTGAAAATAATTAGTACAAAAAAGAATAAAAATTTTCAATTATGGTTATCAAAGTAAGTAACACCAATCAACCTAACTGGACAGATTTGAACGTTCACGCAAATCTTCCTAAGAATCTCAGCAAATTGCAAGAGATCGCCAATAACCTTTGGTGGGTTTGGAACTCTGAGGCGAAGAACATCTTCCGCCGCATCGACATCGATGCTTGGCATCAAGCACAATCTAACCCTGTTGTATTGCTCAACACGATCAGCTACGATCGTATGCTTGAGCTCAGCAAGGACAAAGCATTCATGAAGGAGCTTGACGCTATATATGCAGATTTCCGTGCATACATGGACGAGCCAAAAGATCCTAAGAAACCTAGCGTAGCTTACTACTCTATGGAGTATGGTCTTACACAAGTGCTCAAGATTTACTCTGGTGGTCTTGGCGTGTTGGCAGGTGACTACCTCAAGGAGGCATCTGACTGCAATGTGGATATGACCGCTATTGGTTTCCTCTATCGCTACGGCTATTTTACACAAACACTCTCTCCTGAAGGACAACAAATTGCTAAATACGAAGCACAAAACTTCTCCAACCTTCCTATCTCTCAAGTGATGGAGGCTGACGGTACCCCAATGATCATTGAGGTTCCTTATCCAGAGCGCACTGTGAAAGCTTACCTCTGGAAGGTGGCTGTAGGTCGTATCAACCTCTACTTGCTCGACACCGACAACGAGATGAACTCTGAATGGGATCGCCAAATCACTCACCAACTCTATGGTGGCGACTGGGAGAACCGTATCAAACAAGAGATCATGCTCGGTATGGGTGGTACACTCGCCCTCAACAAACTTGGCATCAAGAAGGATGTTTACCACTGCAACGAGGGTCACGCTGCTTTCATGGGATTGCAACGTATGCTCGACCTCGTAGAGAAAGAGGGCCTCAACTTCCAACAAGCATTGGAGGTTGTTCGTGCAAGTGGTCTCTATACTTGCCATACTCCAGTACCTGCTGGTCACGACTATTTCGAGGAGGGGCTCTTCTACAAGTATATGAACTCATTCCCAGCACGTCTTGGTATCGAGTGGCATGATCTTATCGGTATGGGTCGTCAAAACCCTGCTGACAACACCGAGAAATTCTCTATGTCTGTCTTCGCCCTCAACACCTGCCAAGAGGCTAACGGTGTGAGCTGGTTGCACGGAGAGGTGAGCAAGAAGATGTTCGCTCCTGTATGGCCAGGTTACTTCGAGGAGGAGCTCCACGTAGATTATGTTACCAACGGTGTGCACATGCCTACATGGGCTGCTAGCGAGTGGAAAGCTATCTACAAAGAGATCTTTCCTAAAGAGTGGATCAAAGACCAATCTAACCTCACAATGTGGGCACCATACAATGATGTGCCAGAGGAGAAGATCTGGGCTACTCGTATGAGCCTCAAGAAGAAACTCATCGACTATCTCAAGGAGCAATTGCGTGACAACTGGATGAAGTCTCAAGGTGATCCTGCTCGTATCGTTCGCGCACTCAACGAGATGAACGCTGATAACCTCATCATCGGTTTCGGTCGTCGTTTCGCAACATACAAACGTGC
>JAZLDS010000016.1:0-34177 GCA_045614865.1 Paludibacteraceae bacterium
ATACGCTTCATAGAAGTCTCGCAATAAGGGTTAAAGAAGAACACGCCTGCGTTGTTGATAAGGATATCCACAACGAGGTTATTGTCTTTGCAATATTGGTGGAGTTCTTCTGCAGAATTTTGTTTCGAAAGATCGGCATAGAGCGGAATGGTCTTTACGCCATATTGAGCTGCAAGGTCAGTAGCAACTTGTTGAAGCTCCGCTTCTTGGTTGCTAACTAACAACAGATCAGAATGATAATCACGTGCCAGTTGGGTGGCATATTGGAGGCCAATACCTGATGAGGCTCCTGTAACTAATGCTAGCATTGTAATTTTGAATTTTGAATTTTGAATTTTGAATTATTGCACGCAATCATTGGTATCATAATTCTTAATTCATAACTCTTAATTATTTCTCAGGATACCACATTTTTTCGTACTTAAGGGCTTCCTTCTTGAGGTAAGCAGGGATATCCTTGTCGCACTCGTGGCACTTCATATCCAATGTGTACATACGCGCTACGCAGTAGTTAGAGCGTTTGCACTCAGAGTGATATTGCTCCTCCTTCATCTTATTTACGAAGTCAGTATCACGTACCAAAGCGTGTCCAATCTGCACAAAATCAAATCCTTCTGCAAGAGCAGTCTCGGCGTTTTCACGTCCCATAACACCACCTACGTAGATGAGTGGCATCTTCAAAGCTTTGCGGAATTGCTTAGCAGTATCGAGGAAGAAAAGCTCTTTGAATGGCACAGTAGGAATCATCAAATGACCTACAAAGCGCAACGCTAGGCGCAACCACCAGAAGCTCCAAGGGTTCATATAGTGTGCCAAAGTCTTGATTGGCATAGCTCCACCCATCACAGTAAAAGGTGCTTTGCTGACGAAACCAGCAGTGAGGACAAGTGCGTGAACGCCATGTTTCTCAATCTCTTGTGCGATACGGATGCACTCCTCTACTTTCAAGCCAGACTTGAAGCCATCATACATATTGGTTTTCACCACCACCGCCATATCATCACCTGCATGCTCCATAACCTCTGCCATCACCTCATTCATGAATCGCATACGATTCTCCAATGAACCTCCGTACTCATCACGACGCTTATTGGTATATGGAGAAAGGAATTGAGAAATCAAATATCCGTGACCAGCATGAATCTCTACACAGTCAAATCCACACTCACGGCAGAAGTCCACTGCATGACCAAAAGCCTTGACAATCTCCTTGATCTCGTCTTTCTTAAGACCACGGTGGAGAGTTGGCGAATAGAGGTTGAAGCCTGTACTAGCCCCCACAGGGAGGCAGTTACAAGTATAGAAGTGAGTCATGTTACCACAGTGACCCAACTGAATACTTGCTTTCGCACCCTCTGCGTGGATGCCATCGGTGAGCTTTTTGAGATCGTCTTTGATCTCGTCGTGGATATAAAGCTGACCATCAAAAGATACACCAGAACGTGTTACAGAGCAGTAAGCTACTGTGGTCATAGCAGCACCACCACGAGCTACAGCTGTATGATAATTATAGAGGTCTTGACTAGGTTTATTTCCGTATGCCATGTTCTCAAAAGCGGCAGAACGGATAGCGCGGTTACGTAAAGTAATTGGCCCGAGTTTATGCTCGGTGAACAACAGATTACTCATTAATTTTGAATTATGAATTTTGAATTATAAAATCAATAGATAAACGGAATGATTCGTTTAAGTTTCTTTTCATCAAATTCTCCTGCGAATTCTTTTTTGTAGCGAAGATAGATTGAGTTCGCACGAGGAACAAGGTTGCAACATGAGAACCAGAAGAAGCTGAGACCAGCCAAAGACCAAGTGAGGATAGCAAAGCCCAACCACTCGGTAATCTCACCCAAATAGTTAGCGCTAGTCACATATTTATACATACCTTTCTTTGGTAAATAGTGATTGGTATCACCAGGCTTGCGCAAGTGACGAATCACATGGTCAGAGTGCATATTGATTACCCAACCCATAAAGAAGATTACCACGCCCAAAATAAAACGCCAATCGGTGAACCAACTTGTGGTATATGGCGCAAACTGAGGCGCAAGATGGAATAGCCAATAGCCTTGTATATAACCATTTACGAGATTCCACACCACAGAAAAGAACATAATAGTCAGCGGCATCTTGCTATTTCCTTTAAGCAAAAATGGGAAAATAAACGAACGCTGAAAATAGTGGAATTGGAAAATCAAGAAGAAGACCAAATAAGGAAGTTCAAATTTCACGGTTGAGATAGCCCAAAGATAGAGCATTACCACAAAAACAGGCATCTCCATCAGACACCAGCCCACCTTATTATTAATAGCAGGTCCCCATTTCTCAGAACGCATCTTGCCATAACCTGCGTCCACAAAATAGAGCGCAACAAACACTACTAATCCAACAAGGAAAAGTATAAATAGGAAATTATTAAATGATTCCAAAGCTGTAGATATTTCCATAGGCAATATTTATTTAGGCGATAGGCTATAACGATGATGCTATAGACTAGGGCACAAAAATTAGGGTGCAAAGTTAGTAAAAAATAACGAGATCACCAAATAAAAGTTAAAAAGTGTGATGTTTTTCTATAATATCGTTTAAATTATCTGTCAAAACTAGTAAAGCAACGGTAGCTAAATCACTAAGTAATCACTAACTAATCACTAAGTAATCACTAACTATTGATAGTTATTTCGATTAGGGCGAGGAATACAACTGATAAACAACCCAACGATGATGATCAAAATACCTACCAATTTCCAAACAGGTAACATCTCACCAAACATCATCCACATCAAAATAGCAGTGAAGATAGGCCGTACATTATTAAAGAGGTTTGCGTTTGTAACACCAATCTGACGTACTGCGTAGCAAAACAACACAAAAGCTGCTACCGAAGAGAAAGCTGCCAAATAGCCTACGGCTAGTGAACTGCGCAGGAGCATTGTGGCATTATTAAAAACTTCACTCACAATTAGTGGCTCTTCGCTAATCCATCCCTTCACTCCCCATAAGATATAGAAGAGTAACAGCGCAAAAGCCTGTACATAGAAGACGATACTTAGGGAGGAATAATAGGCTGGTATCTTTCTAAGTACAACCGTATAACTAACTGATAAACTAACTGTTATAAAAGCAAACAGCACCCCAATTGGGCTACCTATATTAAAGTCAGAAGTCCCCACAAGCAGCAATATCAACATTCCAAGAGTGGATACCAGAATGCCTATGATATTGGCTCTGGTCACTCTCTCTCGCAACAATATCCACGCAAAAATAGGTGCTAAGATAGGCTGCATACTAAGAATAGCCTCCGCTATGGTAGGCGATGCGAAGCTTTGATAGGTGTATGTTTCAAAGAGATAGTACAAGAATGGCTGAATCAGACCACCAATCAGGAATAATGGTATATCTTTTTTACGCACTTTTTGCAGCCCAAGCACCTCATTGTTTCGACATAGCAATCCGATTGTCATCATCAAGATGACAGCCAATGTAAACCTAAAAACAATGAGTGTTAGGGGTTCAAAGACGAGCAAAGCCTCTTTCACAGCAATACCAGCACCTGCCCAAAAGAGCATTGCCAAGATTACTGCCATATATGGGAAGACGCGTTTCACTTCTTAGCACGTCTTGCAGCACGCTCACCACGTCTTTTAGCACGTTCCGTTTGACGACCTTTGATACGGGTATCAATAGTGTCTGCCAACTCCATAATCTTATCAGAAAGGGTATCAGTACGTTCAATCTGATCAAATTTACGACGACGTTTATCATCCTGCATGAGGAGGTTAAACTTAAACTGACCATCCCGGAAACCATCACGCAAACAAGCAGCCTTAAAACGTGAGTATGCGTTGCTCAACAAGATATGTGCTTGTGGCTCTTTCAAACGGAAAGAAGCACGCTTAGACTCGTATTCGTTATTGATTTCCTGCAACTTACGATCTACTACCTTCGTAAACTCATCAGCAGTATTTTGGTCAACACTCTCATCCACAAACTCGTAGTAGAAGTGGTACTTAGACTCACGAATATCAGCAAATCCAACGAAGAATTTAGTCTTGAGGTCCATTAGTTCCTCAGCCTTATGTACCGCATCAATAAACTGAGGCTCATATAGTTTCTCTCCTGTCATGGAGACGATACCGTTGACCTTAGAAACCATGTGCACAGTAGGGGTATTGTAGAATTTGCCTCCCACCTCCACTAGATCGTTCATATTATAACGGAAGAGCCCCGAATAAGTGGTTACGTAGGCACAATATCGTTTGCCTTTCTCCAGTTCATGAATCTGCAAGAAGTGTTTGTGTGGGTTATCCAGCTCACTTTCCTCCACGAATTCATAGTAATGGAAATGTGGGAAAAGGACCGATTCATTGGTATCATCCAATGAGAAGCCGAAGCGGCATTCAGTAGCAATATATCCCAATTCTTGGTAGAACGTCTTGCTCCAGTCAAATTGGTCCATGTACTTCTCCATATAAATCTTGGTATTGCCGCATTTCCATGTAGAAAGTAGTTGCAACCATGGCCAGAAGTGTTTAGGTTCCAATCTTCCATGTTGTTTGAGCAGCTGACGAAGTTCCTCTGCACGCTGAGGTTGAGGTGACATGTATGCATGCAATTCCTCACGGATGTAATCAGAGATATCGAAATTCCAACTCAATGTACCCCTCTCTATATCATCAATCATCTCCTCTGTGTTCTCATTGAGCGTACGAAGCAACTCTAATATTGTACTTGGATTGGCTGTAGCCCAGAGAGTTACATCCCTGTACTGCATTGCCAATCGCATGAGGGTATAGTTGCGAGCGGCATAGTCATCAATAGACATCACACAAGCTGGAGCCGTATAATGTTTCTTGATAATCTTAGGCACATCACGCACAAGCACACCTGACACAGAACCAAACACTGTGCCATCGGGTGCATATCCTTCCAACTCCTTGCCTACGGTGGTAAACAAATGTCCACCAAAGATGCGGCTACGATGGCAGATAAAGTTCCATATCCAGATATGGGTCATCTTGCCATACACATCTTTGAGGTACTTATGTGTCATAGGTACCCATTTGGGTTCTGCTGTAGTACCGGAAGTGGTGGCATACATATCTGGTTTGCCTGGGAAAAGAACATCTTCCTCGCCATTCTTATGTCTTTCAACATATGGACGTAGGGTCTCAAAGCTATCATTTACAGGAACATACTGGCGATATAGGCGGAAGAGATCCTCCGCATTAGTGGCTGACAAGATGCGATCAAAATGATGCTCCTTGCCATAAACTGTATCACGTGAGATAGTCAAAATATCACGCAATGTTTTCTCTGCTGCATGCTTAGGATGTTTGTTCCAATAGTTCAAACGCATACGTTGTGAACCTCCTACCAAACATAACGCTGTGTTGATCAACCATGGATAGGGCAACGCATTTCCCTGATTATCAACATATGTTTTCTTTCTCTTCATAATAATTTATTTTAAACCTTTCTTCTTTTCCCGGTAGAAAGGTAATAGCACAAAATAATTGATTACTCCTGCTAACATGATTGCAATAATACCTGATATCTCCTCTGAAACATGAAACCATATCAAGGCATTTAAGAAAAACAACTGTATCAGATAATTGATTGCTCGACCAAACAAAAAGCCACCTGCATTCTTCAGCGAAGGAGTAACACGAAATGTATAAAAACTAGTCAAGAAATAGTTACAAACCATTTCTATCACAAAACCCACTGTAAATGCCAACGATGTCAACATCACCATCATATCTGGCCACTGCCACTGAAACCATCTTAGCAACAGATAGTATATACCATACTGCAAACCCGTTCCGAGTGCTCCTACACACACAAAACGAACTGCAGAACGATATTTCTTAGGCAAATAGCCTGTTAGGGTTTTCATTGTTGATTTGTTTCAGGAATAAGGAGTCAAGATTAATTACTCCCGTCTCTAATATGTCTTGAATCCTGATTCCTGGTTCTTGGTTTATGACAGTGCTGCCAACATCTCATCCATTGCTGCTGCAAGGCCTTCTACATTGCGACCACCTGCAGTAGCCATCCATGCTTGACCACCGCCACCACCTTGGATATGTTTAGCTGCTGACTTAATGATCTGACCCGCATTCTTACCTGCATCTACCAATGCTTGAGATAGCACTACAGTAATCATTGGTTTGCCATCTTGCTCAGTAGCGCCTACAAGAGCACACTTACCATCTGCAAATCTTGGTTTGAGTATAGCTGGCAATTGACGTAACACATTATGATCTGCTGCACCTTCCAAGCGAATAAGCTTAATACCATTGTAATCCTCAGCCTTATTGATTAATTCATCGCAATAGCGAGACACTTTCTCTGCCATAAACTCTTCGATTTGCTTCTTCAAACCAGCATTCTCATCTATCGCCTTGCGAATAGCACCTGCCAAATCTGGAGCATTATTCAAGAGTCCACGCAATACATTGATGGTATCCACTTGCTTGTAGTACAATTCATCTGCTTTCTCTGCTGTCACTGCCTCTATACGACGAATACCAGCAGCCACACTACTCTCCATCACTATGCGTAGAGAACCTATCTTACCTGTAGAAGCCACGTGGCAACCACCACACAACTCTACGGATGGGCCAAACTTAATCACACGCACTTCATCGCCATATTTCTCACCAAACAGTGCCATCGCACCCATGGCTTTGGCCTCTTCAATTGGAGTATGACGAGATTCCTCTAAGGACAAGTCTTGACGAATAAGCTTATTGGCCAATACTTCTGCCTCACGCAATTGATCTGCGGTCACCTTTTGGAAGTGAGAGAAGTCGAAGCGCAAACTATCTGCGGTCACATAACTACCCTTTTGCTCCACATGATCACCCAACACTTGACGCAATGCATAGTGAATAATGTGGGTAGCTGAGTGGTTGCATGCTATAGCTTGACGACGAGTTGTATCCACGGTAGCCAACAAAGTCCCTTCTATATTTTCTGGCAACTCTACACAGAGGTGAACTGCCAAGTTATTCTCCTTCTTGGTATCAAGCACGTGAACATTGCCAAGGGTACCGGTATCACCAATCTCACCACCCATCTCTGCATAGAATGGAGTCTTGGAGAGCACTACTTGATAGAAGTCTTTACCCTTTTGATTTACTTTGCGATAACGCAATACTTTGGTCTCGCAACTTAGTACATCATACCCCACAAACTCTGTATCGCCATCGCAGAGCTCAACCCAGTCTCCTAATTCTTGTTTATTAGCTTGACGACCCATCTCTTTTTGACGTTCAAGGGCCTTGTTGTACTCTTCTTCATTCGTTGTAAAACCATTCTCGCTCAAAATCAGCTGAGTCAAATCCAATGGGAAACCATATGTATCTTTCAATGTGAATACATCCACACCGGAAATCTCTTTGCCTTTAGCTTCCTTCATCAGCTTATCAAGCAATGTGATACCTTTATCCAAAGTGCGAAGGAATCCATCTTCCTCGCTCTTGATCACAGGAGTAATCTGACCTTCCTGTTGCACCAATTCTGGATAAGCATCACCCATATCTGCTATCAACTGCGGAACCAATTTATACATAAATGCCTCACGTTGACCTAAGAAGGTATAACCATATCTCACTGCACGGCGTAAGATTCTGCGAATCACATAACCTGCCTTCTCATTACTTGGTAACTGACCATCGGCGATAGCGAAAGCGATAGTACGAATATGGTCTGCTATCACACGCATAGCCACATCCACTTTTTCTTCCTTACCATACTCCACTCCACAGATATCACCGATCTTCTTCAGCATAGGTTGGAACACATCTGTATCATAGTTGGATTGTTTGCCTTGCATTGTACGAACCAAACGTTCAAAACCCATACCGGTATCTATCACCTTGTTAGGAAGAACATCTAATGAACCATCTGCCTTGCGATTGTATTGCATGAACACCAAGTTCCAAATCTCTATCACTTGAGGATGATCCTTGTTCACCAACTCACGACCTGATAATTTAGACTTCTCATCATCACTACGGCTATCAACATGAATCTCTGAACATGGACCACAAGGACCTGTATCACCCATCTCCCAGAAATTATCATGCTTGTTGCCATCCAATATATGATCTGCTGGCAAATGCTTGGCCCAAATGCTTGCGGCCTCATCATCACGAGAGATACCCTCCTCTGGAGAACCCTCAAAAACAGTCACATACAGGTTCTTGGGATCCAACTTAAGCACATCTACTAGGTACTCCCAAGCCATATTGATAGCTCCCTCTTTGAAGTAGTCACCAAAAGACCAGTTGCCCAACATCTCAAACATAGTATGGTGATAAGTATCGTGACCTACTTCTTCCAAATCATTGTGCTTACCACTCACACGCAAACATTTCTGAGAGTCTGCTACACGAGGATATTGAATTGGATCATTACCCAATATGATTCCTTTCCAAGGGTTCATACCTGCATTGGTAAACATCAAAGTTGGGTCATCTTTAATGACCATAGGTGCTGACGGAACGATCTTGTGACCTTGTTTCTCAAAATAATCCAAAAAGGATTGGCGAATTTCTTTACTTGTCATATATCTTTTCTTGTTTATTTCACTGTTTAAAATTGGCTACTAACGATATTAATCGATCGGAACAAATTTCTCCACATAGTAGTCTTGCTTCACTTCCTTAATCTCAACTACTAATTGATTACTAAGCTGTTCCTGATTCTGAGTACGAGTCTTTAGTATATCGATAGCAGAATAGATTGCATGCAGCATACTGGTAGCATCCGCTTTATTCTTACCGGCTATTCCATAAGCGATGCCATGATCTGGAGATGTACGAACCACACGCAAACCTGCCGTGTAATTCACACCACTCATATCCAACGCCTTGAAAGGTGCTAAACCTTGATCATGATACATCGCTAAAATTGCATCAAAATGCACATACTGACCGGCACCAAAGAAACCATCTGCAGAATAAGGACCAAATGCCCATATACCTTCTTCTTGGGCTTGCGCAATAGCAGGGCTAATAACCTCTTGCTCCTCCTTACCTATCAAACCATTATCGCCTGCATGAGGATTCAAAGCTAATACGGCTATGCGAGGCTTGCTGATACTAAAATCTACATGAAGACTCTTGTTCAACACGCTCAACTTCGACAATATATTCTCAACCGTAATCTTTTCACTCACTTGAGAGATAGGAGTATGATTGCATACCAAGGCTACACGCATACTATCGCTCAGCAGCAACATCAGACTGTCACCTTCACCACCAAAATAGTGAGTCAAATACTCCGTATGACCAGAGTAACGGAAATTATCACTCTGAATATTATCCTTATTGATCGGAGCGGTCACCAATGCTTGCAATAAACCCTTCTGCAAATCTCCTGTAGCTCGCTGCAAACTCTTATAAGCTGCATCACCACCCGATACTGTAGACACTCCAATCTCCAAGGGAGTATCATCCTTATAGCAACTTATCATGTTCAATTTCCCATCTTTTGCTTGATGAGGAGATTCTATCACGTTCCAATGCATATTGTGATACTCATTCGATAGGTTCTTACCATGTTGACGAGCTATCTTTGCATTGCCATATACCACTACACGACACAACTCAAACACATGAGGATGAAGCAGACTCTTCAGAATCACTTCATAACCCACACCATTGATGTCCCCTGCAGTTATTCCTATTATTGGTTTCATATATCTTACTATTTTTATCCCTTTTGCACTATCGCTAACTACACATAACTAACCTTATCGTATGACAATTTTTCTATATCAAAAGGCTTACGATCTTCATCCTTATAACCCAAAGACATCACACACAACACCGTGAAATTTTCTGGCAAATGGGTTAAACTACGAACTAAAGCCTCGGCTCCTTCACGCTGATATACATGACACCAACAACAACCCAAACCTTGATCCGTTGCGGCCAACCATATATTCTGAGCTGCTATTGCTGCATCGCATTGCCAAGTATCTATCACACTAGTATCGGCTGCCACTACTATACCTGCCATCGCTGTAGAAAACATACCACTTCCATAAGTCCTACAACCTGACAACTGACGCAATACCCCCTGATCCTCGATCACTACAAAGTGCCAAGGATTCATACGCTTACCTGCAGGAGACATCAACGCACAACGAATAATACTATCCAACTTCTCACGCTCTACTACTTGATTCGTATATTTTCTATAGGAACGACGAACTCGACACAAACTCTCAAAATCTTGCATAATATATACTATTTATTAATTTAATTAATAACTTCACACAAAATAGCCCGCAAAATTACGCATTTTTTCCCAAATATGCAAGTTTTTTTTAAGAAAAATCTATGGATTAGCCTAAGAGGATTCTAAACCAATAAAATATTGATGCGACAATATAATAAAAAATCGCCACTTTCTCAGTGACGATTTTTTTTATTATTTGATTCCATTATACTCTTCCAAGGCCTTACGCAATACCAACATAGCCTTACCCAAATCCTCCTTATTTAATATATAAGCCATTCGCACTTGTTTCTTACCATCTACTGGATTTGTATAAAAACCACTACCTGGAGCCATCATCACCGTCTGACCTTCATACTGAAAATCTGTCAAACACCATTGACAGAAATTATCGGTATCATCTACTGGCAACTGGACCATCACATAAAATGCACCCATAGGAGTTGGAGCAAACACTCCTGGTATCTGATTCAATTGATCTATCAAATAGTTTCTACGACTCAAATACTCATCATATACTTCCTCCATATATTCCTGAGGTGTGGACAATGAAGCCTCCGCGATTGTCTGACCTAGCAAAGGAGGAGACAAACGAGCTTGACAGAACTTCATCACTGCATTATGTACATCTTTATTCTTCGTGATTAAAGCACCTATACGGATTCCACATTCTGAGTAACGCTTACTCACTGAGTCTATCAATACCACATTCTCCTCTATGCCTTCCAAATGAAATGCTGATATATAAGGACGTTTGGTATAGATAAACTCACGATATACCTCATCGGAGAACAAATACAAATTATATTTCTTTACCAAATCACGAATCTGGAGCATCTCCTGTTTGGAGTACAAATAACCTGTAGGATTATTCGGATTACATATCAATATCGCACGAGTCTTATCCGTTATTTGTTTCTCAAACTCCTCTACACTAGGCAAACGAAAACCATTCTCTATATCCGTCTTCACTGACTTTACTACTGCGCCACAAGATATTGCAAACGCCATATAGTTAGCATAACTGGGGTCTGTCACGATGATCTCATCACCTGGATTCAAACATGCCATATACGCAAACATAATAGCCTCTGAACCACCTGTTGTTACGATAATCTCATCCGGAGATAGGTCTATTCCATACTCAGCATAATAGCCCACCATTTTAGCGCGCAGAGCTATTCCACCTTGAGAAGGAGAGTATTCCAGTACATCCTGATGAAAATTCTTCAAAGCGTCCATGGCCACTTGCGGAGTCTTGATATCTGGTTGACCGATATTCAAATGATAGATATGCACACCATTACGCTTTGCTGCATCTGCATATTTTGCCAGTTTACGGATTGGAGATTCTGGCATGTTCTGAGCCCGAGTTGAAATCTTCATATTCTTAAGATTTTTTTACACCTGCAAAGGTACTATTTTTTATTGATTCCCGCAAATATTGTGCCATAAAAATAACACATACACCAAAAAAAGCCCCATGGCAATAACCACGGGGCACATGAGATTCAATCTCTAATGTATTTCGAAATCAAATTGATTTCTATAGAATGAATTACTCAGCTGGAGTCTCTTCCTCAACTACCAAAGTCTCTGTATCATTAGCTACGAGATCAACTGGCATGTTGTAGTTGTTTGCAGAGAACCACTCCCAGTTGCCGTCACCTGCTTTGTCAACCAAATACTTGTATTGGAAGGTTGCAGGAACGTCAAGTGTAAGAGTATATTTACCATCCTCTACCTTAGTCATCTCGTGCTCTGCTGGAGGAGGGCAAGCCCATGCACCTGCTGCAAGACCAGAACCTGCAATAGCAAATTTAGCTTCTGGAGCAAAGTTAACTGCGATCAAGTTGAAAGTAGCTGTACCTGCATCGTTAGTCTTAACGCAAGCTGAAAGCTCCCACTCAGAAACAGAGATGTAGATAACTTGGTTGTCAGAGTTGATAACCATATCTTGGGTAATTACACCATCTTTAAGTGTAACGTCACCTTCGAGAAGCTCACCACCTTTAGCTTGGAAAGACCACTCCCAAGAGCCGTCAGCCTTGCTGTGAGCTACTTTGAAAGCGCGATCTACATCCCAATCGAAAGTACCAGCGTACCAAGTTTGGGTACCCTCTACCAAAGTAGTAGCTTGACCTTTCTCAACTGCGTTACCGGTACCCCAATCAGTCAAAGAACCTGGGATAACTACGAATGAACCCTCGCAGAGTGGCTCTGGTACTTGAACACAGATAGTTACTTTGCCCTCACCTGGAGCCTCGAGAACTGGTTGCTCCTCAACCAATTGCTCAACAATTACAAGTACTTGATCTTCTTGACCCTCGTAAGTAGCTGTAACGATAGCCTCACCTACAGCAACTGCTTTGATCAAACCTGCCTCTACAGTAGCAACAGCCTCATTATCAGAGGTCCATGTAGCTGCTACCACTTCTTCGCCCATTTGAGCTGTAACAGTAAACTCTTCACCTACATTGAGAATCAAAAGTGGAGTAGATACAGAGAGTTCATTTGTTGGATTGCAAGCGGTAAACATTGCGAGAACCGCTGCACAGAAAAATAGAATCTTTTTCATTTCTGTAAAATTTAAAATTAATATTTGGGTTAATTAAAAAGGTTGATTATTCTTCGTAACCTGGATTTTGTGTAAAGCCATTGTCAACTACATAGTCTGGCAATGGGAAAATTTTCTTATACTCAGGAGTTTGATATGCTTTTTGACCTGCAAGATTATCAGTTGGTTGATCATCTGTGTACTTCAAGATCCACAAGTTTGCAGGATCATTGTCATCTTGTACAGATTTAGCACCTGTGTAACGACCAAAACGGATCAAGTCTTGACGACGGTGACCTTCCCACATCATCTCACGGCAACGCTCATTACAGAGCTCATCAAGAGTCAATGTAGAAGCATCATATGCTACTGCACCAGCACGTACGCGCACCATGTTTGCTGCATTTACTGCTGCCTCATTAGCCTTGTTGCCATTTGCACGCATTTCAGACTCTGCCTTCATCAAATATACATCTGCCAAACGATAGATTGGGAAGTCATTACTCATGTGATCACCCACACCCTCTTGGATTTGGAACTTCACGAAACGAGCACCCTCAAATACGTTGTAGATCTTGTAACCAGCACTGTTGGTAAGAGTAGTCACTGTATCTGTAAATACAGCAGGGAAAGTATAAGTTACTGATTGCAATTTACCTTTCTCATCACGACCAGCTGCTGCTGCAAATGCTTCGAAGTTAGCAGGCCAGTTAGCAGGCTTACGTACGTATGTAGGCATTTGTACATAGGTTGTACTGTCTACGGCTACATCCACTGTAAGTGCAGTACCTTGCTTGTCATATTGTTGACCACGCTCCCAGCATTTGATACGCTCATCACCCTCACCATAGAGACCAAGTACCTTATGAGTAGTACAATAACCATTCCATGGTTGATTCTTCAATCCATAAGAGTTTTGTGATGCATAGTGCAATGACATCATGTGGAATTGCATACCCTTAGAGAAAGATGCATCGTAGAATACGCACCAGATGTTCTCAGAAGAACCTTGATTATCTACCTTAAAGTTGTCAAAGTAATTAGCTGTCAATGTATATGCCTTAGAGTCAATGATTGAATCGCAATAGAGAGAAGCTTGTTTGTAGCAATCCTCCGCTGTCTTAGCAAATTCAGACTTACCTACTACACCCCATGCCTCTGCATTGAGATACATCTTAGCGAGTACCATCCATCCTACGTGTTTGTTAACGCGAGAATAGATCTTAGTCTCACTTGCTTGTGGAACATACTTATGGAGATCTACCATGATTGAATCAAAGATCTCATGACGTTGACCTTGAGTAGCTTGATAACCATTGTCACCCAATTGAGAAACGAATTGAACGTTACCAAAGTTATCTAGCATAAGATAGTGATACCATGCACGAAGGATATAGAGCTCAGCCATATCTGCTGGACGCTTCACATCAAGATCAATAGAACGCATCCACTTCATCATAGAGTTACACTTAGAGATTCCGCGATATGCGAATGCCCATGCATTATTACCAGCTTGACCATTAGCAGAAATCTCACGGGTCTTTGAATCATAACGGTGGTTGTGGAGAATCCAGAAAGCACCACCATCATACCAGTCACCCATGTAACGAGTAGGAACGATACACTCATCTGTAGAGTTCTCTTGAAGTGACCAGAAGCCCTCACGATATGCATAACCATACTCACGTTGAAGGTTTACATATACGTCACCTAATTTAGGATCAAAGGCAGTTCCACTATTCTCAAATCCCTCACGATCATACTCGCTGTAGATCTCAGGATCTAGATCACAAGCGTTGAATGTAAACAACATACTAACACCTGCAAATACAAAAGCCAATTTTTTAATATTCTTTATCATAACTTTTAATCTTTAAGTTGTTGTACAGTTATTAGAATGTCAAGTTAACACCCAACATGAATGTACGTGGGATTGGATAATATGATACACCTTCTACACCTGGCTCAAGACCGGTCATGTTTACAGTCTCAGGATCTACACCAGAATAGTTAGAAATGGTTGCCAAGTTTTGTGCAGTAAAGTAAATACGTGCATTGTGGATGTAGTTAGCTACATTCTCCTTGATATCAAAGGTGTAACCCAAAGTTACATCACCAAATTTTGCATAAGTACCACTCTCAAGATAATAGTCGGTCATCACCTTTGGAGGTGTAATGCCATTATCTGGGCTCACAATCATGTTACCACTTGCAAGTGAAGAGTTGTTACCATAAGCCAAACGCTTAGTATTCAAGATCTTACCACCGATTGCACCACGAAGGTTGAAAGAGAAGTCAACATTGTAGAATGACATGCTTGAACTCAAACCCCATGTAATGATAGGAAGAGCGTTACCAAGAATCACTTTATCTTTATTCTTCAATTGGTTGAATTTCTTCTCAATACCATTTGCATCGTAACCCCAGAAAGTACCTTCCTCATCAATGCGAGAGAATTTGTAACCATAGAAGTTACCTACAGATTGACCCTCTTCAAGGATTTGGAATTTCTGAGAAGTCCATCCTACAGAACCATCACCTACACCACCACGTTGCTTGTCAGCCTCAGGGAAGATGAACTCATCATTACCCAAAGAAAGCACTTTATTCTTGTTGTGTGCCAAGGTCAAACCAAGATTCCAAACAAAGTTCTTCTTCTCAATAGCGATACCATTAATCGCAACCTCAACACCTTGGTTTTGCAATGAACCGAGGTTCAACAACATAGAACCTGCCTCATATTTGGAAGCATCTACGGCATACCAGTAAAGCAAGTCACGGGTTGTACGGTTATAGTAGTCAATTGCACCGCTGAGACGTCCATCAAGAACAGAGAAATCTACACCGACGTTAACCTCATGTTTAGTTTCCCATTTGAGGTTTGGATTAGGTACGGTAGAGAGCGACCAGGTAGCCACCTTGCTATCACCAAAGAACGCATAATCTTCATTCTTACCCATACGACCAATCCATGGATAACAATCACCAGGCATGTTACCAGTTACACCATAACCAGCACGAAGTTTAAGTTCTTTTATAACATCTTGAACCTCCATGAAGCTTTCACGAGAAATCAACCAGCTTGCAGATACAGATGGGAAGTAACCCCAACGGTTGTTCTTACCGAACTTAGAAGAACCCTCAGCACGGATACTTGCATTGAGGAAGTAACGTTGATCATAGTTATAATTGATACGACCGAAGACAGAAGCAAGCTTCCACTCCTCTTTCCATGAAGAAATACCGATACCATCTTTTGAACCACCATTTGTAAGGTTATTCAAACCTTCACCAAGACCTAAGTTGTTGTACAAGAAGTCATCCGTTGGGAAGAATGTATTACTTGCACCAAAGCTCTCAGATACGAAATCTTGATATGCGTAACCTGCCAAGATCGTAAATGCATGTGATTTAACCTCATTGGTATATTGAGCTGTTGCTTCAAACATACGAGTGGTGTTGAAATCATTGCTCTTAGATGCTTGACCTGTTGTACCGTTACCTGCAACTGAGTTAGAAGGCAAGTACTTGCCAGTAGAACGATTCCAATATTGGTAAGAACCGAATGCACTAATACGAAGACCTGCAATAGGTTTAATAGTCGCACGAACACTACCCAAGAATGTTTGGTCACCACCTTGATCGGTTGGCTGCATTACAATCGCAACAGGGTTAGAGAAACCAGATTTATCAAAGTTTTGATAGTAACCACCGTATTTCAAGTAGTTTGGATCAGAAGGATCAGAATATACAGGCATAGTTGGGTTGAATTTCATAGCCTGTTGATATGCACCATGGTCAATCCAGTTTGAATTAGTCTTAGAATAAGATGCATTATAGTTAAACTCAAGAATATTATTCAACGCTTGTTGATTAACACTTGCACGAGCCATAATCTCTTGGAAATCAGAGTTCTTTGCAAGACCTTGATTCAACTTATAGTTAACAGAAGCACGATAATCCACATTCTTCATACCGCCAGAAAGCGCAATATTGTGCTCGGTAGAAACTGGCACACGAGTAATCTCCTTATACCAATCTGTTTGATAGCCATAATTTGTACCACCTGCTGCAACATACTCCTCTGGAGAGTAAAGATTGATACGACCTGCTGTATTAGCTGTACTCACAGAACCGGAGTATTCTACTTGGGTCTTTCCCTCTTTACCTTTCTTGGTAGTAATAATGATCACGCCCGCGTTCGCACGTGTACCGTAAATAGCAGCGGCAGAACCATCCTTGAGAACGTCCATTGACTCAATATCATTAGGATTGATGTTGTTCATACTTGCACCAGGAACACCATCAATAATATAAAGAGGTGTTGTTGAGCCAGTCAAAGATCCTGTACCACGAATTTGTACACTAAAGCCACGGTTAGTAGGGTCACCACCACCATCTTTAGACATGGTCAAACCAGCAACCTTACCTTGCAACAAACCTTCTGCGCTGTTGAAAGCACCTTTATTAAAATCGCCAGCTTTTACGCTTGCTACAGAACCTGTAATCTCCTTCTTTGTTTGTGAACCATAACCAATAGCCACAACTTCTTGAAGAGCATAAGAATCCTCAGCAAGTTTTACTACCATACCATCCTTAGCAGCAAGAGTTTGCGCTTGGAATCCCATGTAGCTAATCTCAATTTGAGCACCTTCAGCTACATTCAGAATAAAATTACCATCGAAATCCGTAATTACACCATTGGTAGTGCCAACTTCAATGACACTAGCACCAATAACTGGAAAATCGGTCGATGCTTCCAAAACGGTACCCGTAATTTGCGCATTCATTGTTGTAGAGAACAATGCTGCGAAAAGCACAAGTAAAAATGTCTTGTTTTTCATCATGTTAAAAATTTAATAATTATGTTTTAAAAGTTTTAAAAGTTTTAACAGCTTTATAAGGTTATTTTTTACCTTCCTTAATAAGAACTACGCTTGCAGCACCAAGTACAAGAAGTACACCAGCTGCAACCAACATACCTACTTGTGATCCCACACAAATGTATTTGAGGATAGAACCACCTATCACAGCTGCTACAATCTGAGGGAGACAGATAGTACAGTTAAACAAACCAAGATAATAACCCATATTGTCACCCTTGAGCGAATTGGTCAAGATAGTGAATGGTACCGCCAACATAGCTGCCCACGCTGCACCAATAAGCGCGTAAGAAACAAGCAACACATATTGATTGGTTACAAACAAGGTAGAAACAAAACCTAACGCACCAACAATCAATGAGATAGCGTATGCACCCTTGTTATGGAAGTATTTCTCAAGAGTTGGCATAATCAATGCCCAAAGCATTGAACCTACTGCTTGAATAGCAAAGCAAACACCCACCCAGTTACCTGCAGTTTGGAATGCCTCAGCCGCTGTAGTCACACCATCCCAGCCAAAACATTGGGTAGCGATAGCACCGTTAGAGTATGTCCACATAAAGAGGAACGCCGCCCAACAGAAGAATTGCACAAGACCTACGGTCCAGAATGTAGAAGGCGCGTTAACAAGCAATTTTACAAAACTAGGATCTTCCTTCTTCTCATCCTTCTTCTCTGCTAGACCATGGAACTTAGCATATTCCTCTGGATTCAACTCCTTAACAGTAAAGAACGTATAAAGAACGCAGAAAATCAAAAGCGCAGCACCGATATAGAAACTCCATTTCACAGAATCTGGAACTACGCCCTCTGGAGCTGTATTAGCAATACCCACCCAAGTAAAGAGAATTGGGAAGATATAACCCGCCAACGAACCCGCGTTGCAAAGGAATGATTGAATTGAGTAAGCCAAACCCTTTTGCTCCTCATTCACCATATCGCCAACCATCATCTTAAATGGCTGCATAGCAATATTTATAGAAGTATCAAGGAACATGAGAGAGAACAATCCAAACCACATGGCGGCATTCAAGCCTAAGAAAAGAGATTGACCGAAAGTAAAGTTACCTGCATTAGGAAGAAGAATCATCACAGCAATAGCAATGAGCGCACCTACGATGAGATAAGGTTTACGACGACCTAGACGATTCCAAGTCTTATCAGAATATTTACCAACCAAAGGTTGAACAATCATACCCATCAAAGGAGGCAATACCCAAAAGAAAGAAAGTTGATGAGGATCTGCGCCTAATGTAGCAAAAATACGGGAAATGTTGGCACTCTGAAGTGCATAAGCAATTTGGACACCAAAAAATCCAAAACTTAAGTTAAAAAGCTGTCCAAAGGACAAGTTTCGTTTTTCTGTCATGACGTATATTTTATTCGATATGTTTTTCTGGCTTTAAAATCGGCTGCAAAGATACACATTATTTTTCACACGCGCAAGAGACAGACGAAAAAAACTTCATTTTTGCACATGCAATCGTTTGCGACGCAAGCAAATTCGGCCTTCAACTACACATCACACCACCCTACCATACAATCTATCCAACATATCATCATGCTCCATAACAAAAATTTGTGATTACTTTGATATTAATTAGTGATTAGTTAGTGATTAATTAGTGATTAGTTAGTAATTGCTATACACTTACGATATATATATACATTAGTAATTATACAAAAAAGCACCCCAAAAACACACCATAAAGTAAATTTGTTATTTTTTTTTGAAAAAAGATTTGCATATTTAAAAAAAATGACTTACCTTTGCACTAGATTTCAAAAAACACAACTGTTTACACAAACACCTTGTTATAAATATAATTTTATAAATATAATTTTGTTCGTATGACACGACATGAACTACTAATCGAAGCACTGCAAAAGCATTTCGGATTTGATGCGTTCAAAGGTAATCAAGAAAAGATTATCAATAATCTCATGGATGGCAAAGACACATTTGTTCTTATGCCTACAGGAGGTGGCAAGAGTCTTTGCTATCAACTTCCATCCCTACTAATGGATGGAGTAGCCATTGTTATCTCGCCACTCATCGCACTCATGAAAAATCAAGTAGATGCTATGCGCAATTATTCAGAGGAAGATGGTGTTGCACATTTTCTCAACTCCTCTCTCTCACGGCCTGAGATACACGCAGTTAAGGCGGATGTGCTAGCCGGAAAGACCAAGCTTCTTTATGTAGCACCTGAATCATTGAACAAAGAAGAAAACGTCGATTTCCTCAGAGAAGTGAAGATATCTTTCTATGCAATTGATGAAGCACACTGTATCTCAGAATGGGGACATGATTTCCGACCAGAGTATCGTCGTATACATCCTATCGTAAAACGAATAGGAAAAGCGCCTATCATTGCACTAACTGCTACCGCTACACCTAAGGTGCAAAGCGACATTCAAAAAAACCTAGATATGATGGACGCAACGGTATTCAAATCATCGTTCAACCGTCCTAATCTATACTACGAAGTACGACAAAAAAGCGATGAAGTAGATAAAGATCTTGTACGCTATATCCGGAGCATGAACGGGAAATCGGGTATTGTATATTGCCTCAGCAGAAAGACCGTAGAAGATCTAGCGGAAACATTACGAGTTAACAATATACCTGCGCTAGCATATCATGCGGGAATGGACGCTGCCACACGAAGTGCTAATCAAGATGCATTCTTGATGGAGAAAGTACAAGTTATTGTTGCTACTATCGCATTTGGTATGGGTATTGATAAGCCAGACGTACGTTTTGTAGTACATTATGACATCCCAAAATCACTCGAAGGATACTACCAAGAAACTGGTAGAGCGGGTCGTGACGGGGGAGAAGGACAATGTATATGTTACTATTCGCCAAAAGACATTGAACGTCTACGCAAATTCCAACAAGGGAAGCCTGTATCGGAGCAAGAAATTAGTAATCAGCTACTTTTTGAGACACAATCTTACGCAGAAAGTTCTATCTGTCGACGTAAACTGCTATTGCACTATTTTGGAGAAGACTACAAAAAAGATAATTGCGGAATCTGCGACAACTGTCGCAAAACATACAAAATGGTTGAAGCCACCGAACTACTCGGCTTGATTCTAGAAATCATTCACCAACTTAATGAGAAATTCCGAGCTGAACATATCGTAGATATTATGCGAGGAAAAGAATCTGCCGGAGTATTGGCATACAAACATACCGAGTTAGAAAACTTCGGATGTGCAGAAGATGAAAGCGAAGCTAACTTACATGCTATCATTCGCCAAGCAATGGTGAGCGGCTATATTAAGAAAGATATAGAGTCATACGGTGATCTAAAGTTAACCTCTACTGGTAAAAAATTCATGAAACGACCATCGATGTTCGAGGTTCCTATTGAGGTACATAACGATGACGAAGAAAATGAATTAAGTGCAGGAGTAGCTGCATGTGCTGCCGCTGATGATGTATTGTTCTCTATCTTGAAAGATCTACGTAAAAAAATTAGCAAGAAAATGAACCTACCTCCATTCGTTATATTCCAAGATGGCAGTTTGGAGGCTATGGCAACCACCTATCCTATTACATTAGAAGAATTACAAAACATTCCAGGTGTAGGTGTAGGTAAAGCAAAACGCTATGGAGATGAGTTTACACGCGTGATTAAAGAGTATGTAGAGGAGAACGATGTCATTCGACCAGAAGATTTGCGCGTTCGTACCGTAGCAAAAAATTCCGCACGCAAGATCGCAATCATTCAGGCTATAGACCGACGAGTTGCATTAGACGATTTGGCAGAACGTTTAGGTATGTCTATGGAGGAAATGCTAGAAGAGATTGAAGCTATTGTATATTCTGGTACAAAACTGAACATCAAGTACTTCATCGAAGAAGTAGTAGATCCTGATGAAGAGTTTGATATATATGATTACTTCCGTCATGCGGATAATGACAATATCCGTCAAGCAATGGAAGCTCTCGGCGAAGATGACTATGACGAAATTAACGTAAGATTGGTGCGAATCAAATTCCATAGCGAACTAGGAAATTAAGAACTTTAATTAAAAACAATATTTGCGTAAAGGCGAAATAGACATAATCACATTGGGTTGCTCAAAAAACCTAGTCGATGCAGAGCGATTGATGCGCCAATTGGAGTTGGCGGGTTATCGCTGTGTACATGATTCACCCGAACCCAAAGGAGAAATAGCCATTATCAATACCTGTGGATTTATAGGAGATGCCAAAGAAGAAAGTATCGAGATGATTTTGCAATTCGCAGAACGAAAAACCACAGGTAAATTACGAAAACTATACGTAATGGGGTGTCTATCACAGCGATATGCGAAAGAACTACCCACTGAAATTCCAGAAGTAGATGGATGGTTCGGTAAGTTCGACTATCTGGGGATTGTTCAAGAAGTTCAGACGGTACAGAAGGATCTTGGGGTTCAGGAGTATGAACGTAAGTTGACTACACCATCACATTATGCATATTTGAAGATTGCGGAGGGGTGTAATCGTTATTGTTCATACTGTGCTATCCCACTGATTACTGGAAAATTTACATCACGACCACAAAACGAGATTATAGAAGAAGTTAAGTGGCTCGTTAGCCAAGGAGTGAAGGAGTTGAATGTAATCGCTCAAGATCTATCAAGTTATGGATTAGACCTGTATGGAGAACATCGATTGGCTCAACTTATTGATGAAATTGCACAAATCAACGGTATTGAGTGGATTCGTTTACATTACGCATACCCAACAGATTTTCCATACGACATACTACCTATCATGGCAAAGCATCAAAATGTCTGCAAGTATTTGGACATTGCCCTGCAACACTGCTCTAGCAATGTACTAACAAAAATGCGACGCCATATCACACGAGAAGAGCAAGATACACTCATCAAGCGGATTCGTCTTGAGGTTCCAGGTATCTGCATTCGTACAACCTTATTGGTGGGACATCCAGGGGAAACAGAAGAAGACTTTAATGAGCTATGCGAATGGATAAAAAATATGCGCTTTGATCGTCTTGGAGCATTCGCATACAGCGAAGAGGAAGGTACTTTTGCGGCAAGGCACTACAAAGATGATATACCACAAGAGGAAAAGGAACGCAGAGTGGAAACGATTATGGCCATACAACAAACTATTTCGTCAGAAATATTAAGCCATATGGTGGGTACCAAACAACGCATTGTCATCGACCGAGAAGAACAAGATTACTACATTGGACGCACCCAATATGATTCGCCCGAAGTAGATTGTGAAGTACTGATTGAGAAAGCTACAAGTAGAGAATTAATAATAGGAGAATATTACAACGTAACCATCATAAAATCAGAGGATTTTGACCTCTACGCACGTCTATGACAACCAAAGAACTAATCCATCAGATCGCCTCAAAAACTTCGATGACTAAGACGCATACCGAAGAACTATTGAGTGCTATGGTAGCTGTTCTACAAAAAGAATTGCTAGCCGGAAAAAGTGTACAATTACAAAACTTTGGTACACTAGAAATGACACGCAAGAATGCACGTACTGTTGTGCATCCACAAACCAAAGAGCGTACTATCATACCAGAGAAAATGCAACTGACCTTCAAGGCAAATGCAACTATCAAAGAACAACTAAAAAACGTGTAATTTATGGCAAACGATAAACTCACATGGCTTGAATTGCGCAAAGCATTAGCTGAAAACGCCAATACTTCCGAACAAGAGGCGGGAGCATTTCTTAGTGCCTTATTGGACAGTATTACCGAAGGATTAAAATCAGATAAGCAAGTCAAAATCAAAGGATTAGGAAGCTTCTCACTCAAAGCGATTGCACCTCGTAAAAGCGTGAATATCGCTACTGGAGAGGAGTTTATCATTGACGGATACAACAAAGTGACTTTCAACGCCGAATCTATGCTCAAAGAGAGTGTTGAAAAGCGTATCGAACAACCAAAAACGGAAGCTATTATGGCAGAGTTAAACAATGACCCAATAAAGAAATTAGGTGAACAAGCCCACGAAATTGTAGATATCT
Organism: Paludibacteraceae bacterium; assembly: GCA_045614865.1. GTDB lineage: Bacteria > Bacteroidota > Bacteroidia > Bacteroidales > Paludibacteraceae > Colicola. The sequence continues at coordinate 23,720 of JAZLDS010000016.1, forward strand.
TGGCAGAGTTGGGACAAGCACCAACCACCAACGAAACACCAAGAACGGAGTCAAAAGAAGTGGTTGAGACAACCATCATTCCAGAAGAACCCGAGATAAAAGAAGAGGAGAATGTACAGGTGGAAAAACAAGAGGAACCTAAGGTAGAAGAAATACCAGCAAATACCTCACCAACAGTAGCGTCTCCTATCCTACCTGGCAAAAAGTGCAATTGGGTTTGTTGGGCTATCTTAGTTGCTTTACTTTTAGGTATTGTAGGTACCGGTTGGTATTTTAAAGCTACTTTAGCACAATGGTGGCAATGTATTCAGGATTGCCAACCTTCCGAAGAGATAGTATATGAAGAAATCGTGGAAGAGCCTATCGTAGTTCCATTAGCAGAACAACCTCGCGAATATGTAAATTTCATCGGTATTGAGCGAGTAGGTAAAAATAGCCGCCTAGCTTGGATAGCATATAAATATTATGCACAAAAAGACCTATGGGTATTTATTTACGAAGCCAATCGAGACATCATCAAGCATCCTGCACATGTACTGCCAGGACAGTACATTCGCATTCCAGATTTAAGTGAAGAATACCGCAATCTTTACAATCCTGAACTCAAGCAACTCGTTGATAGTTTGGCTATTGAATACTTAAAATAATTAAGAATTTTGAGCTATTGAACGAAGACGTTATCCATATACACGGTGCACGCACACACAACCTCAAAGATATTACCGTAGATATCCCACGCAACAAGCTGGTAGTCATCTCGGGAGTCAGCGGTAGCGGCAAATCTTCTTTGGCCTTCGACACCTTATTTGCCGAAGGTCAAAGGCGTTATGTAGAGAGCCTTAGTTCATATGCACGCCAATTCCTCGGTAGAATGCAGAAGCCAAATGTTGATTTTATTGATGGCATCCCTCCTGCTATTGCTATCGAACAAAAAGTCACAAACCGCAATCCTCGAAGTACCGTAGGTACGGTGACAGAAATTCATGAATACCTTAAACTTCTGTTCGCACGAGCCGGTAAAACTATTTCACCCATCAGCGGAGAGGAAGTCAAACGACATAGCATCCACGATGTTGTGGAATGTTTGCGACTGCAACCTGTAGGCACCAAAATCCTACTTATTTCACCAATTGTGACAGAAAAACCTCAAGCCCTACTTACATTATGGCAACAGCAGGGTTTTTCACGTCTATACCAAATGAACACCGGGGGGGTATCGAAGGTACTGCGTATAGAATCTACTACAGACATTGATGCAAACACTTACTTACTCGTTGATCGTCTCGTTGCAGATGGAGAAGATAGTACGCTCAACCGCTTTGCAGATTCAGTACAGACAGCTTTCTTTGAGGGAAAAGGCGAGTGCAAATTAGTGATTCAACGACCTGAAACAAACGAACAAGAAGTCGAGATATTCTCTCAACGCTTTGAAGCAGACGGAATTACATTTATAGACCCCACGGAACACCTATTTGATTTCAATAATCCATTAGGAGCATGTCCTACATGTGGGGGCTATGGAAATGTAATTGGTATTGACCCTGACTTAGTGGTGCCAGATAAAACAAAAACTATCTATGAGGGCGCTATCGCATGTTGGCGAGGAGAAAAGATGAGCCAATGGAACGATGCACTCATCTATGCTGCAGAAAAATTTGATTTTCCAATACACACCCCTTATTACGAGCTAACAACAGAACAAAAGCAATTGCTATGGCTCGGAAACGAGCATTTTCACGGATTAAATGACTTCTTCCATGAGTTAGAAAGCAAGCAATATGCCAAAATTCAATACCGCGTAATGCTCAGCAGATATAGAGGAAAAGCAATATGTCCTGATTGTTTAGGTACACGCTTACGCAAAGAAGCACAATATGTATTGATAGGAGGAAAGTCTATTACGCAACTCAATCAGATGCCTATCACCTTACTAGCAGAATGGTTTACGCAACTGACACAAAACGAGACATATCTCTCAGAAGCATTCTCTACGCTCATCACCGAGATACGTTCTAGATTACAATTTATGCAAGATGTCGGGTTAGGATATCTCACGCTCAATCGTATGTCAGCAACCCTTTCGGGTGGAGAAGGGCAACGCATCAATTTAGCGAAATCACTTGGCAGTAGTCTAGTTGGATCATTGTACGTTCTCGACGAGCCTAGCATAGGACTTCATCCACGTGATACACAAAGACTTATACATGTATTGAATCAATTGCGCGATATGGGTAATACTATCGTCGTAGTGGAACACGATGATGAGATACAAAAAGCCGCTGATTACACCATTGAGATAGGACCAAAAGCAGGTCGCCATGGCGGTGAGATAGTATATGCAGGCAAACCTAAGATGGAGAAATTTACCTATTCTATTCCACAATATAGACGCACATGGAACAATTATATTGAGATTATGAGTGCTACAGAAAATAATCTCAAGAACATCAATGTGCGCTTCCCTCTCAACGTAATGACCGTTGTTACGGGAGTAAGTGGAAGTGGTAAATCGTCGCTGATTAGCAAGGTATTATATCCTGCCCTGAAGAAGCATTATGGAGGTATTGCCGAGCGTACTGGTGATTTCGGTAGTTTACGAGGAAGTCTGCATTTGATTCATAATGTGGAATTTGTGGATCAAAACCCATTGACAAAGTCTTCGAGGTCTAATCCTGTAACCTATTTAAAGGCTTACGATGAGATTCGTCGCCTTTATGCAGACCAGCAACTGAGTAAACAGATGGGATTCACCCCTTCACATTTCTCGTTCAACACGCCTGGCGGTAGATGCGAAGCGTGCCAAGGAGAAGGCAAAATCACCATCGAAATGCAATTTATGGCTGATGTTATTTTGGAATGTGAACATTGCCATGGTAAACGATTCAAACAAGATGTATTAGACGTTCTCTATCGCGGCAAAAATATTTATGACATACTTGAAATGACTGTCAATCAGGCGATTGATTTCTTCTCCGATTCAATCACTGACAATCAACCGTCAATTACCAAAAAGATTGTTTCTCGCCTTCGTCCACTCCAAGATGTAGGTATAGGATACATTAAGTTGGGACAGGCCGGTAGTACCTTGTCTGGTGGCGAGAGCCAGCGTGTGAAACTCGCATCGTTCTTATCACAAGAGAACGCTCAACCTACCCTCTTTATATTTGACGAACCAACGACAGGTCTTCATCATCACGATATCACAATATTGCTCAAAGCAATGAACGCATTGATTAACAGAGGACATACGGTGCTTATTATTGAGCACAACCCATCTGTCATTCTCTCTGCTGACCACATTATAGATCTTGGTCCAGAAGGTGGAGATGAAGGAGGAGAAATCGTAGCAGAAGGTACACCAGAAGAGATTATGCAATGCACCAAAAGCTATACAGGAAGAGCGTTGAATGAACTACAAGATAGTTTTATATAACCGATTATCATTATTTAGCAGATAAACTGTTTGTCAGCTGTTTATCGTAGATACTTTCATAAGTTATCCAGCCCAACTGTTCTGCCATTTGACGATTTATTAGGATATCGTCTACAAAGTAGAAAGGACGTTTGCATTCCCAGGTTACTAATTGATTATCAACCTCTTGATAGATTCGAGAATCTGGCTTGCTCACATGCATCAAGTGGGAAGCAAAGCAGTGCTCAAACATAGACATATCATATAGTGACAGGATATGATGCCAATGCAAATCATTATTATTGCTAAGTAGGAAAAGTCGATGTCCAGCTTCTTTCCATTGCTGTATTAATTGTAAGCGCTCTTCAGGTATACCACCATGCATTGCATTCCATGCTGCAATGATTTCTTCACGAGTGGTCGAACGCTGAGCATGCTCCATGATTTCATCTATAAAAGCATCCGTGGATATATCACCACGTTCATACTGTTCCATCAAACTATCAACGGTACCCTCTCCATTAGTAGCTAATCCAAGTATTTGCTTCATGGCAATCTCGCCAAGAATATCAGTAAAACGGGCGATGCATTCGGGCATATTGTGATTCATCAGCACGCCACCCATGTCAAGTATTATGGTCATATTTCTATGGTTATAATATAGTGTTATTCAAAATAATATAAGGTCTAATTAATACTGCCTCTCGCCAAAGATAGTAGAGCCTATTCTAATCATATTACTCCCCTCCTCAATAGCCACAAGATAGTCATCGGACATACCCATACTGATAATTGGGGTGTCTTTGTCATGGGAACAATTTGGATAAAGGCCAGCCAGATGTCTTATCTCTCGAAAACAACGACGCCACTCTTCTTGATCATCGGTATTAGTTGCCATACCCATGATCCCACATACCTTTACCCAAGGATAAGTAATCTGAAACATTGAATTCTGAGTTAAGCACTCGTTAATTTCATCTGGAGAAAAACCAGATTTAGATGCCTCTTTGGCTACATGCACCTCAAGCAGCACCCTAACTGGGCGCTGTATTTTTCCAGCCTCTTTGTTGATTGTTTCTAGCAAACGTAAACTATCCACAGAGTGAATCAAGTCTACAAATGGCACAATCTGCTTAACTTTGTTGGTTTGCAAATGACCAATAAAATGCCAACGGATATCCTTTGGTAGCACGTCATACTTTTGCAGTAATTCCTGTACTCTACTCTCTCCGAAATCACGTTCTCCAGTTTCATATGCCTGCATGATTGCTTCTGCAGGATGAAACTTACTAACACATACCAACGTTACATCGTTTGGGATATTAGCACGAATTGAGGCTATATGTTGCTGAATAGGAGTCATTTATACAGCACGGAACACCTCAAGAATTGGAGAGCGCATAATGCTGATTACTTCGCAATCTAAGTTGCCTACAGATTGATGTAGCGACTTATTCGCTTCAGTAATATTACCTGCTTGTACATAGATAGTTACAGCTTTACGCTTCTCCTTTCCGTTGTCCTCAATGGTAATCATTTCGACACGTGCTTTGTACCATTGATCTCCTTCTGGATTAGGAATGAGGTCATAGAATTGTACCTGCTTGCAACTCTTGGTTTCCCATTCGCCAGAAATATACTTTTGGATTTCACCCAGCAAGCGCTCTTCTACGTCTGCAGCTGTCAATCCCTCTACGAGGTATGTTTCTTTTACTGCTTTTGGATTATCCTCACCGGTTTGGCGAGTGTAGCTAATTTTTAATTCGTAAAATATCATTATTGCATTTATTTGATTATTAGCGATTTAATGTCTGTTGCTTGGAGATTTCCTTCCGGAAAAGTAGTCATTGACCCAGACCAATAAAGCAATGGAACAGTGGGCTGAGATTGTACCACCTGATCAAAAGAGTGATTTTCTTGCGTATCCATCAACCAATTATCCTGCAGGCGGAAGTAGACATCGCCAGCATATTTACGAAAGATCGTTGGTCTTTCGTCAGAAATGATTGCCTCATGAATGGGATATGCCACCTGAACACCCTCAAAGTCCATAAGAAAATTAGCCACTTGTCGCTGAATCGTTTCTAGAGACATACGCTTCTTCTCGATGAGCATACGATTCAAGTAGATAAATGGTCCATACCCTCCATCAACCCAACGTTCGTGCCCATACATAGCCATCAAATAGGTTCCTGTGAGAGCCGCAGCACGATCTACATTAAAACGGTGTACTTGTAGATTAGCTCGCTCTAACATCGCTGCCGAATGCCCTTTGACCGGACGTCCAACTACAAATATCTGATAATACTCTTTTCCCACGCGTCTGTTGAGCTGCTCCATCAAATACCCCAAATCCTGATTTATTCCTAAATACATATCTTCTTGTTCTGCCGATTCTATCAAGTCTGCTTCAGCTTTTGGAGATAAGGTATTGAGCTGTAACATAAGCAGATCTGGAGTCATATCGATACCCATTTTTTGTGCTTTCTGCAATGCTAGAGCCATCTCTATAACAAGCGTATTTGCAGCAGGCGTTTGTAGCAAATGCTCTTTATTGAGATACGAGAAGGAGCGTTTGAGTTCTTTCTCCGTTGGATTATTATACATCGATATATCCATACGTGGAGTCCATTCACGCTCCGCAAGTAAGTCAATGCGACCATTTATATTCATTTCGTCTGCTACGGTAGGCAATCCTTCTGGATAAAAAGAAGATGTCACCCACTTAAGCGATGCCCCATCAAGCCAGCAACACGCATTTGCGGCATGACCTGCCATGAGTATAGTGGTCTCAGGATTTAATCCAACAGCATAGATCTTGGCTTGTGAACCACGCTGCATACGCCACTCATCAGTAACCGTAGTAGAGAGAATAGACCGAGGTGATAAGTGTAGATCCGTACCTATACCTGATGATTGCTCATCATGCAAAATAGGCAATGCTCTACGTTCACTACGGCTAAAATAATAATCAGACATGATACCATGATGAGCAGGCGTCGCTCCTGTCAACATGGTAGCAGTTGTTTCCTGACCACCATATACTTGATGCGGAAAAATAGCGATAGTCTGAAAAGCCTCTTCACTCAATAACCGCATTCCTCCAGCAGACCAGAAAGGACGCATAGTAGTCAGATCCTCCTGCGTCATACCATCCACTATCACTACAACAGTCATGCGAGACTGAGCAAATGCCATAGAAACAACACCTAGTAGAATGGCTATCAATGAAATACGATGTATCTTTTTCACAAGTCTAATTGTATGAAATATTTTCGTTGTCATATCGGGTGCAAAGTTACTACTTTTTTTTTAGATGTACAAGCCAACAAAGCATTTTAGAAGAAAATTTATAAACTTCACCCATCTAACAATCGTCTTATTGTACAATGAAGATTGCAGTTTGATATTTGTATGAAATAAATTTGTGTATTTCAAAAAAAAGTAGTAACTTTGCGCGCTTTTTATGCAAACATAAAAATAAATCAACAATAAATAACAAACATCATGCAAAAGATTCAACTGAAAAAAGGTCTGAACATTCCTTTTGATGGCGAGGCAGCGAAGACGCTCGGTAGCGTTAATCGTCCTCAGGTCTATCATATCGTTCCAGACCATTTCGCAGGCGTGACACCTAAACTCATGGTGCGCGAAGGCGATGTTGTGAAGGCAGGTTCTCCTCTCTTCTACAACAAGGCGTTTGCAGAGATGCTCTTCACATCCCCTGTTAGCGGTAAAGTCGTGGCTATCGTTCGCGGCGAGAAGCGCAAGGTGATGTCCATTGACATCGAAGCAGATGCTACAATTGAGTATGCACAGTTTGACTTGACAAAGGATGCAAAAACCTTGCTCCTCGAGTCTGGTCTGTGGGCATTGATCAAGCAACGTCCTTACGATTGCATTGCTCTTCCAAGCAAGCAACCTAAGGCTATCTTCATCTCTACTTTCGACAGCGCACCTGTAGCTCCTGACTACGAGTGGGTGCTCAACGGTCAAAGTGCAGTGCTCCAAGCAGCTGTTAACGCCTTGGCTACCATCGCTCCTGTGAAGGTAGGTATCAACGGCAAAGCTACTGCTACCGTGTTCCGCGGACTTAGCAACTGCGACAAGTACGAGGTGTATGGCGCTCACCCAGCAGGCAACGTAGGTGTACAAATCAACCACGTAGCTCCTATCGCTAAGGGCGAGACCGTATGGACCATCAACGTGCAAGACTTGGCTATCATCGGCCGCCTCTTCACCAAGGGTATCGTGGACATGCAAAAGAAAGTGGCTCTCACAGGCCCTCTCGCTGCTGGCGCACAATACTACAACGTGTTGCCAGGTATGCCAGTTAGCGCTATCTTCACCAGCAACACCTACAAGGGTTGCGACTGCCGCTATGTAGCAGGTAATGTACTCTCTGGCCACCAAGTTGGTTTGGACGAGATGATCTCTGTTTACGACAACCAATTCACCGTATTGGCTGAGGGTAACGAGAAGATCGAGTTCATGGGCTGGATCATGCCACGCTTCAACGGCTTCAACGCTAGCAAGACCGACCCTGCTAAGATGGTTAACTGCGGCTTGATGGAGTGGCTCTTTGGTAAGAAGAAATACGAGTGGGATGCTCGCCTCAAAGGCGGTCGCCGTGCTATCATCGTCAGCGGTGAGTACGACAAAGTGTTCCCAATGGATATCTACCCAGAGTACCTCATCAAAGCTATGATCGCAGGCAACCTCGAGAGCATGGAGCAACTCGGCGCATACGAAGTAGCACCAGAGGACTTCGCACTTTGCGAGTATGTATGTACCAGCAAGATGCCTCTGCAAGCTATCGTTCGTGCCGCATTGGATAACTTAAAAAAGGAGATTGAGTAATGCTTAAGAAATTACATAAAATAGTAGAGACACTTCGTCCTCACTTCGAAGAAGGAGGCAAGTTGAGCGCTTTGCACTCTGTGTTTGATGGTTTTGAGACTTTCCTCTTTACTCCAAACACCACATCTAAGCGCATTGGTTCGCAAATCCACGATGGCGCGGATAGCAAGCGAACCATGATCCTCGTAATCATGGCATTGGTGCCAGCTATGTTGTTCGGTATGTTCAATGTAGGTTACCAACACTTCCTCGCTACTGGCGAGCTCGTGAAAGGCGCCATGAACTGCCTTATGTTCTGGAAGTCACTCGGCTTCGGTGCATTGGCTGTGTTGCCATATATCATCGTTAGCTACGGCGTTGGTCTTGGTATCGAGTTCACCGTAGCACAATGGAAGAAAGAAGAAATCCAAGAGGGCTTCCTCGTGTCTGGTTTCATTATCCCATTGATCGTTCCTATCAACACCCCACTCTGGATGGTGGCTATCGCTACTGCTTTTGCAGTAATCTTCGCCAAAGAGGTATTCGGTGGTACAGGTTACAACATCTTCAATGTAGCGCTCATCGCGCGCGCGTTCCTCTTCTTTGCTTATCCTACCCACATGACTGGTGACAAGTGCTTCGTTCGCACAGAAGGCACCTGGGGTTGGGACAACGGCAAAGCATTGGTAGATGGTTTCTCTGGTGCTACCCCACTCACCGAGATCGCTACTTCTGCGGAGGCTAACTTGATGCCAGCTGACTTCTGGACCATGTTCAACGGTCTTATCCCTGGTTCAGTAGGTGAGACCTGTATGTGGGCTATCTTGCTCGGTGCAGTATTGCTCATCACTACTGGCGTAGCTTCTTGGAAGACCATGCTCAGCATCTTCGTTGGTGGCGCACTCACCGCTTGGCTCTTCAACCAATTCGGCGCTGTGACTGCAGCTGCTAACTATCCATGGTACATGCACCTCATCTCTGGCGGTTTCGCTTTCGGTGCTGTGTTTATGGCTACTGATCCTGTTACTTCTGCTCGTACCGAGTGTGGTAAGTGGATCTATGGTGCACTCATCGGTTTCATGGCGGTAGTAATCCGCGTTCTCAACCCTGGTTATCCAGAGGGTATGATGTTGGCTATCCTCCTCATGAACGCTTTTGCTCCACTCATCGACTGGTGCGTAGTACAAGTGAATATTAAGAAACGTATGAACCGTGTAAATCAATAATGAATATGGCACAGAAGAAATTTGTATGTTCCGTTTGTGGCTATGTTCACAACGGCGATAAGGCACCTGTGGTTTGCCCAGTATGCAAACAATCTGGCGTCTTCACAGAGGCGAAAGCCGAGAAGAAAGGTCTTGACACCAACAGCAATGCCTACACCATTATCTACGCTACTATCATCGTAGTTATCGTGGCTGTATTGCTCGCATTGGTAAGCCAAGTACTCAGCCCACGTCAAGCGGCTAACAAACTTCTCGACACACAAAAGCAAATCCTCGTTGCTCTCAACCAAGATTATAGCAATACTGACCCTGCTGCGCTCTACTTGAGCTTGGTAAACGACACCATCGACGTAAATGGTGCACCAGTATATGTAGCTAACATCGAGGGCGAGACTAAGTACGTACTCAAGCTCCACGGCGCTGGTCTTTGGGGTGGTATCGGTGGTTTCTTGGCGCTTGATGCTGACAAGAATACTATCTACGGTATCAACTTCAACCACGAGTCTGAGACTCCAGGTCTTGGTGCTGAGATCGTAACCGAGAAGTTCCGTAGCCAATTCCCTGGCAAGCACATCAAGAATGTTGCTGGTGAAGTGGTTTCTGTAGCAGTACTCAAGGCTGGTAAATTGGCTGAAGGCCAAGAGCAAGTAGATGCACTCTCTGGTGCGACTATCACTTGCGACGGCGTTAGCACTATGCTTGCTACCAATCTCGCTGAGTATGCTGAGTTCTTGAATAACGTAGATAACATCAACAACGCAAGCGAATGCGAGCAAACAACGTGCGAAGCACCATGTAACGCGAGCGAATGCGAGCAAGAAAAGGAGGAATAATTATGGCATTTTTATCACAAAAAACGAAAGAGGTGCTGTTTGGTCCTCTGAACATTAACAACCCAGTGGTTGTTCAGGTGTTGGGTATCTGTTCTGCTTTGGCAGTTACCGTGCAACTCAAGCCTGCTTTGGTAATGGGTATCGCTGT
>JAZLDS010000017.1:0-9804 GCA_045614865.1 Paludibacteraceae bacterium
CTTTAACCACCATTTCACCATCTCGTCATCTATCCATGAGCGCCAGACTTTTGCTCCGCACATGGAATCTATGCTGCATTTGGCTCAAGCGATGCCCGAGATGAGTATTTTCTATAATGGTCCTATGTGCGGTGCTAGTGCACCCGACCACATGCACTTCCAAGCAGTCCCCCGCCATAGTATGCCGATAGAAGATCATTTTGACACCAACTACGCCAATGCCGTTTTGGTGCAAGAATCTGATTTACACTCCCATTTGGCAACACTCGAAAAAGTGCTATCCATGGCAAGTATCCCTGAGAACGCCAGCCAAACAGGCTCTCTCACCGCAGGTGCTTCCCGCACCGAAGAATGGGAACCCCGTTGGAACATCATCTCGTGGTACGAGCCAGCCTCATCGCCTAATAGCCTTATCGCCTCATCGCCTAAATTCAACACCATCATCTTCTTCCGTCGCGAATCCCGTCCACAATGTTTCTTTGCGCCTGAAAACGAGCGTATTCTCTTCTCACCAGGTACAGTAGAGATGGCCGGAATTGGTATTGTGGCCAACCAAGAGAGTTTTGATCGCATTACCCCAGAGGTGCTCCGCTCAATGATTCAAGAAGTAGCAGACAAAATCGTATAGTTTGTCGGTTTGTGTACGATTCTTAAGATTTCCCTCTCTTATACCTTACCTCATTCCACCGACCGAACACCGAGAGACAACCGAGAGAAGAGCGAGAGAACTATTTTACAAAAATTCGCGTTTTTTCACACAAATCTTGTACATCTCAAAAAAAAAGTGTAACTTTGCCGTCGAATTAGACTAATGCCGATATTATGAACCTATCAACACTCATAAAACAATACTTCCATTCATCAAACAACGATGTGACCATTGATGTGTTTGATGAGAAAAACATTTACTCTGTTTACCAACGAGTAGTAAGTGTTTTAACGCAATATATTGATATTGAAACTACGGTATTGCAAGCCATGAGTTACTGCTTTTATGAGATTTTGGATAATGTCCTTACTCATTCTAGCAAAGAATTAGGTACTGTTATCACGCACTACGACCCTGCCAATCATATCCTCAGTTTTTTAGTCGCAGACGATGGCATAGGTGTACAAGCTTCGCTTTCTGAAAACGAGAAGTTTACAAACATCTCCGAAGAAGAGGCACTGAGAATGTGCATTCAAGATGCAGTAACTGATGGTAAGGGTATGGGTTTTGGTTTGTATTCTACATCTCTGCTTGCGCGCGATGCGGGTTTGCGTTTTGAAGTTCGCTCGGGCAATCACACATTACAAGTACAAAATGGTAATGAAGCTACAACGGAAAGTGAATATTGGCAAGGAACAATCGTTTATTTGCAACTCTGTACTAATAAAGAGATTAACCCTGCGGAGGTGGTTGCTAATCGCACCAATGTGGCAGCACAATATAATGAAGTGTTTTTAATTGACAACGAATTAGAAGAACTATGGTAACATTCAATTTTATAGAATTTGGAGAGAATTTAGGTACGCGCCCATTGGGTAAGCGTGTACGTGAGCAGTTGCTTCCTTTGTTGGAAAAGGACGAGCGTGTTGTGCTTGATTTTACTGGAGTGAATGTAGTTAGCAACTCATTCGCTGATGAATGCATTGCCAAACTTCTACTCACAATACCTTTGGCTGAACTAAAAAGTCGTACTACCTTCCGCGGACTCAATCCAATCGCTTCAGAGTGTGTACTCACCGCCCTTCAGCGTCGTCATTTGACTATGGCATAATAAATACAATAATTTAGCAATAAAATCTTGACATAAAATGGCTTTTTCTGCAATACAAAAATCGATAAGCGATATGCTTTCGAACTCCATTTATGAAATTCCTCGTAACCAGAGAAGATATGTTTGGAGAACTAATAATTGGCTAGATTTATGGAATGATTTGTTGTTTATAATTGATACTAATAAAACGGATGAAGAGAAAAAAAAACATTTTATTGGTAGCATTGTTTTAAAAGAGGAAGGGAAGGTAGATGGAATTAATCATTATACCATCATAGACGGACAACAAAGAACTATTACAATTTTACTCTTTTTATCTGCAATAATGCAGGTATTTAAAGAGCAAAATATGTTAGATGATTTTTATGGTAATAAGAAGATGCTCATGGTTACAGATCTTAAAAATAAATCTGCGTGTGCCCTATGTTCAGAGTACCATTGTGCTATTAAACGATTGATAACAGAAATATGTGATTTTGAATCAAATAAAGATATCAATAAAATTCTAGCTAAAGCTATTATTGATAAAAAAGTAGATAAATTAATAGGCAATTGTATTCAGTTTTTTTATAACAAACTCTCTTCGTTAAAAAAAGAGAAATTACTCGAAATACGTGATGCTTTGATAAGCATGCAATTTATAGAAATTATTGCCAATACAGATGAAGACTCATATACAATTTTTGAGATATTAAATGCTCGTGGTCAAGTTCTAGAAGATCATGAACTACTCAAGAATTATATAATGAGATATATACGTCCACAAAATCAAGAAAAAGTAGACGAGGTAAAAGAGCAGTGGGCGAATATGGATAAAAAATTAGGAACTAATATAAAACGTTTTTTTAAGCATTATGCTTCGCATAAATATAAAGCAACGCCCAAAAGTTCTATATATAAGGTCATTTTAGATGGGACACATGAAGACCGCAATATAAATGCATTATTTGAAGATATTGTATTGAAGACTAAATATTATTTATCTATATTGGAATGTGATGAACAGTCTCTTGAAATAGAAAGAGCAGTCTTTCAATTTTTTAAAAGTAAAAAAGCAGAGCAGTTTCGTCCGATCATTTTAAGTTTGATGCATCAGAAAGACGAACAAAATATTTCAGATGAAGAATATACATCTCTCATTAATTACATATATGTATTTTACGTCTGTTACAATATTATTGGTGAAGAAAAATCAAATAAATTAGAAGAACCTATTTATAAATATGCTCCAATATTAGAGAATAATTATTCTGAAGATGAAATTAAAAATTTTAAAGCAAGTTTAGCAAAACGTCTGCCTAGTAGAGATGTATTTATTGGAATCTTCAAAAATATTGGTTGGTCAAACCACACAGAGTTTTACCGAACAGAAAAAAACAAGGATCGAGTAAAAATCATACTCGAACTACTTGAACAACATATTGGAGGGCGAGCATTGGATAATAATTACACAATTGAACACATCCTCCCTGATTCTCAATCAGAAAAGAATGCAATGATTGGCAATTTGTTACCTTTAGAAGAAAGACTAAATAATTTGTGCAAAAATAAACCTTTAACAGAAAAATTGCCTATTTATAAACAATCAAATTATGCTATTACGCGCAATTTTGCAATTATGCAAGAAAGCAAATTTCACACATTTGATCCAGAAAAAAGAAATAGTTATTTAGGAGGGTTACTTTATGATGATATTTTAGGAATACAAGAATATAATTCTAAAAATTAATTTATATACTAATTAAATCTTAATATTCTAGCCTATGAACAACCGGCACCGTAAAGGCGGTGCATGACATATAAGATATAGCGTTATAAGCCCAAACTTGATTCTTTGAAACTTCGACACTTTCAAAATCATTATTCTTCAAGTACGGTTTATGCACGCTCATGCTATCGGCGTGAGTTTTCTGTGCGTAAATTTGAAGAATAAAGGTAGTCGAAGACCTCAAAGAATCAAATGAGCGAACGAAAGTTCACGCTTTTTCATGTATATAAGTAATTACAAAACTAAAACAGACAATAAGTGAAATAATTAACCTACGGAGTGTGCCGAAAATCCGACAAAGAGTAGGCAAAAAACATAAAATAATATGAAAAAAAAATCAACAGCTGCCATATTGGCATTATTTCTTGGGGGCTTTGGAATTCACAAATTTTATTTAGGAAAAACAGGTTTAGGATTCCTTTACCTATTGTTTTGTTGGACGGGTATTCCATTATTAGTCGCTTTCATTGAATTCCTAAGATTTATATTTATGACTAAAGAACAATTTGATACGAAATATAATAATACCAATAGTAACGCATCACATGAATATCAAGATTCGGTATTAAAATTAAATGGAATATTAGGTAATTTGTACATCTTTGAAAATAAAGTCATATTTGATAGAACTAGTACAAAAAGTGCAAAATTGTTATCAGGACTTTCTGGTAATAAAACAATCCCTATGAAATCAATTCAAAGCGTCCAATTTAAGGAGGCAGGCTCTATTGTTAATGGATTTATTCAATTAGGAATACTTGGTGGAGTTGAAAGCACTGGGGGAATTTTATCAGCAACCGAAGATGAAAATACGATATTTTTTTTAAAATCCGAAAATGAAATAGCAAAGCAAGTCAAAGAATTTATTGAAAATAAAATTTATAATGAGTCACCCTCTCAAGTTATTGTAACACAAAATGTGAGTACTGCTGATGAATTGATTAAATTAAAGGAGTTACAAGATAAAGGAATCATTTCAAAAGAAGAATTTGAAGAACAAAAACTCAAATTGCTTCAATCAAAATAACAGAAGACATATTCTCCCCTTGCTATTCTTATGGTAAGGGGAGTTTTATTCTATCTAAACAATAGTTAAGTATCCGCAAACCATTCTTTATTATTTATAGAACGTACCATACACATTATGCCCTTCTCCGAAGGGATACCGAACCTATATCGAAGGATAAGCATGATAAAGCCATAACAACGACTATTTTTTTCTATTGTCGTTTGCACATCTCACAAAAAAGCAGTATCTTTGCAGAGTATTTAGATTTTCTAGTACATACACCAACGGAAGTTCATAATTCAAAATTCATAATTCTTAATTCAAAATTAACATGGTGCTCCGCAAATACAACCGCCATATATACATCGCACTGCTATCCATTCTCACACTTTGCTTGCTCTGCGATTATATCCCTGCACTACGTTTTCTCGCTACATGGGTTACTCCACCTGTGGTGCTTTTCATTGGACTAGTATTCGCGCTACTCTGCGGACAAGCCTACCCTACTTTCAACAAGAACGTTTCAAAGAAACTCCTCCAATACTCCGTCATCGGTTTGGGCTTTGGCATGAATCTCCAAGCCTCGCTGGCTTCGGGTAAGGAGGGTATGCTCTTTACGATTATATCCGTCGTTGGCACTTTGCTCATCGGCATGTTTATCGGTTGCAAAGTACTAAAGCTCAACCGCAACACCTCCTACCTCATTAGTTCGGGCACAGCTATCTGTGGCGGTAGTGCTATTGCGGCTGTAGGACCTATCATCAAAGCCAAAGATACCGATATGTCCATGGCATTGGCTACCATTTTTATCCTCAACGCCATTGGTCTGTTCCTATTCCCCGTCTTGGGTCATTGGTTGGGACTTAGCCAACAAGAATTCGGCACATGGGCTGCTATCGCCATTCATGATACGAGTTCTGTGGTTGGAGCAGGAGCTGCCTACGGCGAAGAAGCTCTGCAAGTGGCTACAACCATCAAACTCACCCGTGCCTTGTGGATCATCCCGCTGGCATTGGTCACTTCGGTCATCTTCCGCAGCGAAGGCAAGAAAATCAGTATTCCATGGTTTATCTTGTTCTTTATTATAGCCATGCTCATCAACACTTACCTACTAATAGACTATCCACAGGTAGGTAAATTCATCGCGGGCATCGCACGCAAGGGACTTATCATTACGATGTTCTTCATTGGCGCTTCCCTCTCCGTTGATGTCATCAAATCCGTCGGTATCCGTCCTTTGCTGCAAGGTGTGTTGCTTTGGATCATCATTAGCGCAGCTAGCCTAGCTTATATCCTTTTACGATAATATTATTTACAATCTCAACTAATACATGAAAAAGATCCTTCTAACCACAATGGCACTAGCCATGCTACTGAGCAGTTGCACATCCACATGTGACAAGCCAACCAATGTTATTTATCTCATCGGCGATGGTATGGGTTTTGGTGCCGTATCATCCTTGCTATTAACAGTAGATGAACAAACGGGCTTTGAGATGGCACCTGTGATCGGACTCAACGAGACATGCTCTGCCAACAACTATGTAACCGATTCGCCTGCTGGTGGTACCGCACTTGCTACAGGAACACGCACATGCAATGGTTTCCTTGGCGTAGGTCCAGACAGTTTGCAACTGACTAGTATTCTCAAAAAAGCCCAACAAATGGGCAAAAAGACGGGTATTGTGGTTAACACCACTCTCACAGAAGCTACACCAGGAGCATTCTACGCGGGGGTTACATCTCGCAAAGATAGTTATACCATCGCTAAACAATTCACCGAAAGTGGTGTGGATATCGCCATTGGTGCAGGGTTGACTGCTTTTATCAATCGCCCAGACTCTGTGGATATGACTGCAGTACTTATTGATAAGGGTTATGATGTATATCTAGATTGGAAATCCGTGCTCAATAGCCAGTCAGAGAAGTTTGTAGGCATCCTACAAATGAGCGATGTTCACCGCCGCAACAAACCAAGCACCAAGACCGCTAGCGCTGCTGATGGAGCAGAAGTATGCCTAGCTGCCCAACTAGCGGCTACCGACGATACAAACGATAGCATTCGTTTTGCAGAGCCAGACAGATACCTCGAGAAAGCATGTATCAAAACCCTAGAGCAATTGGAGAAGAATGCCCCTAAAGGATTCTTCCTAATGGTGGAAAGCGCTATCATCGATGGCTACGGACATAACAACGATGCCGAAGGTATGGTAGAAGAGATGCAGGAGTTTGACCGCACACTCAAAGCACTGGTTGCTTATGTAAACCAACATCCTAACACTCTCCTTGTCGTTACCGCCGACCACGAAACGGGTGGTACAAGCGTATCATATAAAACTTACCCTGTGAACCAACCAGAGGGTATGCAACTCAGTTTCAGCACCAAAGGTCATAGCGGAACGGTAGTTCCTATCTTTGCCTACGGCGCTGGTGCAGAAAATTTTGCAGGTATATTCCAAAACAAAGAGATACCTGGTATCATTGAAGAATTAATCAAATAACTATACACATATGAAACACGAAATTGCAGTGGGCGTAATGACCGCCCCAAAGATAGAGGCTGTTATTCCTGGTCCTCACTCTACTCCTGAACATCCTACTTTCCTCTTGAAGAATGTTCGTATCGGTATCGGTTTCCACTGGGACCGCCTCGAGGATCAAGAGTTTGAAGGCACACTCGAAATACGTGACAACGCTGATGGCACACAAACCGCCATCAACCGCCTTGATGTGGAAGACTACCTCAGTTCTGTTATCACCTCTGAGATGTCTGCTACCTCTTCCTTGGAGCTATTGAAGGCACACGCCGTTATATCTCGTAGTTGGGTGTTGCGCCCTATTATTAGCCCATCTACTTGCACCGACAAACCAGATTTGAGCGACCCTGATCGCCATGTGATTTGGTACGAGAGAGATGCGCACGAAGGTTTTGATGTATGTGCAGATGACCACTGCCAACGCTATGAGGGTATCACTCGTCGCGATGAGCACCCAGAGGCTGCTGCTAATGTGCAAAAGGCGATTGACGCTACCCGCGGACAAGTACTTATGTATGACGGCAAGGTATGCGACGCACGCTTCTATAAGGCTTGTGGTGGTGCGACCGAAGTATTTGAGAACGCATGGGCAAACGAGCACTACGACTACCTCGAAGCTGTTCGCGATGAGATCGGCACTCCACTCCCTGACTTGACCATTGAGGAGAACGCGCAAGAGTTCATCCGTACTGCACCTCCAGCCTATTGCAATACCAATGATCATGCCATCCTCAGCCAAGTATTGAACAACTACGATCAAGAGACTAAAGATTTCTATCGTTGGACCGTGAAATACACCAAAGAGGAATTGAGTGATATTATCCGCGAGCGCAGTGGCATAGATTTTGGAGAAATATTAGACCTCGTACCTATCAAACGTGGTCCTTCTGCTCGTTTGTACGAGATGCAAATCGTAGGTAGCAAGCGCACTATGGTGATTGGAAAGGAACTCGAAATTCGCAAATGGTTGAGCAAGAGCCACTTGTATAGTAGTGCATTTGTGGTTGACCGCAACGAGAATGGCGACTTCATCTTGACAGGTGCAGGCTGGGGACACGGCGTAGGCTTGTGCCAAATCGGTGCCGCCGTAATGGCTGCCAAGGGTTATACCTACGAGCAAATCTTGGCGCACTACTTCCCAGGAAGTAAACTAGAGGTAATTTGATTCTGCCCACAGATTGCACGGATTATCACAAATAAATAAGATTCGTGAATATCTGTGAGATCAGTGGGAAATAAGAAGAATGTCCAGAATATATTTCATATTGTGTTTGCTTGGGTTGGCGTGCGTGGCATGCCAACCTGCTACTAACACATCCGCGTTGGAGAACACTGCGGGATTTAATATTGAGATTCAAAACGACAGCACGACCATCACCATCTACTCGCCTTGGCAGAAGGGCAAAGTGATGCAACAATTGGCGTTCAACCAGGCTTATGAGCGCATTGTCTGTACATCGGCCACACATATAGGCTTTATCAGCGAGCTGGGAATGAT
Organism: Paludibacteraceae bacterium; assembly: GCA_045614865.1. Classification (GTDB taxonomy): domain Bacteria; phylum Bacteroidota; class Bacteroidia; order Bacteroidales; family Paludibacteraceae; genus Colicola. The sequence continues at coordinate 8,573 of JAZLDS010000017.1, forward strand.
GGACAAAGTGGTAGGAGTTTGTCGCCCAGAGCGTGTCTATAATCTGAGTGAGGAAGAGCGTGAGCGCATCACAGATATTGGGGATGATATGCAACCTAGTATGGAACAAATCCTACTACTCAATCCCGATCTCGTGATACTCTACACTTACGCACAAGGCGACCCTATTCCCGCACAAGTGGAGGCATTGGGTATCCCTATTTTGTATTGCAACGAGTGGACAGAGACTACCCCACTCGCCCGCGCTGAATGGATACGCCTCTTTGGTGCCGTCTTTGGCTGCTTGCCAGAGGCAGATAGTGTATTCGCTAACGTCAAAGACGCATATGAGCAGTTGAGGGCAATGGGCAATGGGACATTGGCAATGGGCAGGAGCATTATGTCCGGTATGTCGTGGCGAGGGACATGGTATGTACCTGCTGGCGGAACATTCATGGGCAATATCTTCCGAGATGCAGGTGCACAATATAAGTATCAAGACAATCCTTCTACCTCATCTATTCCGCTGACTATGGAACAGGCTATCCAAGATTTTAGTCAAGCAGATGTATGGGTGGGATGTGAGGCAAATAGTTTGAAGGAATTAGAGGAAATAGATAAGAAACATACATGGTTCAAGGCTTTTCAAACAGGAGAAGTATATAATTTCCGTCGTCGTGCTTTGCCTAGCGGAGCAAATGACTTTTGGGAGTCTGCTACTGTTCATCCCGAACGCGTACTACAAGATCTACAAAAAGTATTAGAGGGAGATACTACAAACCTATTCTACATATCTCCGCTGAAATAAATTCCACTAAAACAATACAAAAAAAAAGAAGGATTGTCATCTCGACAACCCAATCTTTACTTAACCTTAAATCTAATACCATGAAAAACACGGTGCAAAGGTACTGCTTTTTTCAATACCCACCAAATTTTATGCCCTAAAAATATGTTTTATAGCATGTTTTTCATTTTTTTGTAAACTCTACTATACAAAATCACGGTATTTTTATCAAAAATTTTGTCATTTCGAAAATTTGTAGTAATTTTGTACCCGATAAAATTTGCGTCAATGGGCAATTGGCACAAAATTTGCAAAGAAATTAAATAAAAAACAACAAAATAACCTTTTTAATTAAACAATGAAACAATTAGATTTGACCCAGTACGGCATCGTAGGTACAACCGAGATCGTACACAATCCTTCTTACGAAGTACTCTTCGCAGAGGAGACAAAAGCAGAATTAACT
>JAZLDS010000018.1:0-7071 GCA_045614865.1 Paludibacteraceae bacterium
CGAGCCCTGGATGAGCCAAGAGAAAAAGGTGCAAATACAAGCCGAGTACGAGCAATTAGTGCGTAATGCGATGTCACTATTCACTGAGGACGAAGCCATAGCGGCGGCGCAATTGCATTATCAGAATCTCTATACGGTGGTCACCGAATATCCTAATACCACAGCTGCTGAATATGTGCGCGGACATTGTGATACATACCATGACTATCATCCTGAATTAAATAAAATCATATACCAACACTAAACGCTAAACACTAAATACTAAATTCACAATGCCTAAACTTTCATTTTTTACCCAGTCCATTGCTATGGATCTTGGCACCGCCAACACGATTATCATGCAGGATAATCAAGTCATCATCGACGAACCTTCCGTAGTCGCTATCCGAACAGCAGACGATACTGCCATAGCCGTTGGCAAGAAAGCCAGTGCTATGATTGACCGTGGCGAAGAACGTATCCGCACTATTCGTCCGCTGAAAGATGGCGTCATCTCCGACTACAAAGCATGCGAGAAAATGATTCGTGGGCTCATCGACTTAATGCCCAAGAAGCAAAAGATGTTCGTCCCTGCCGTCAAGATGGTGGTAGCCATCCCTTCGGGCAGTACCGATGCGGAGATACGCACTGTCAAAGACAGCTGTATGCATGCTGGTGCACGCGACTTATTCCTTATCTACGAACCGATGGCTGCCGCCCTCGGCATCGGCATGGATATCGAAGGTCCCGAAGGTTGCATGGTGGTGGATATAGGTGGTGGCACGACCGAGATTGCCGTGATGGCGCTGGGCAGTTTGGTGGTTAACCAATCCATCAAAGTGGGTGGCGATGCTTTCAATCGTGACATCATCCAGCATATGGACAAAGCCCACAACATGCGCATTAGCGCCCCTACAGCCGAACGAATCAAGATGAAAGTGGGTTCGGCTCTCCCCGAACTGGATGAAGCACCCGAAGACATGATGGTGGTTGGTCCTAACCGCACTACAGACCTACCGCTGCATATACCTGTGAGTTATCAAGAGATTGCCTTCTGCCTCGACAAGAATATCCAGCAGATTGAAGCCGCTATAAAGCAAGGATTGGGACAAACGCCATCGGAGCTCTATGCAGACATCGTGGAGCGGGGTATCTACCTCACAGGCGGCGGAGCATTGCTGCATGGTTTAGCCAAACGCCTGACGAACAAGTTCCAAATACAGTTTCATGTAGCGGACGATCCGCTTCACTCCGTCGCCAAAGGCACCTGCCTTGCGCTAGAGAATACCAATAACTTTAGTTTTTTGATAAGGAATTAAGCAAACTATGAAAATCATCTTCCTTGATTTGGATGGCGTAATGGATAATGCCAAATACGACATCTATCTCAATAAGCATAACCTACCCGAAAAAGACGAGTTTGGTGTACTATTCGACCCAGATTGCATAGCGGCACTTGCCCATATTGTAGAACAAACAGGAGCTGATATTGTCATCTCATCTTCGTGGAAGGATTATATGACAATGGATGAGATTCATGCGATGTGGCACAAGCGCAAATTACCAGGCAAAGTGATAGATGTAACGCCTACCACTAGCCGCCATCGTGGCGATGAGATTGCTACATGGCTCAACCTATGCCTTGATACTTGCTCCTATGTCATCATTGATGACCAGCCACGCGAACAATTCAACACCGACCAATACGACCATCTTATTATAACCAATGGCTTCTATGGTCTAACCCTATCCAATGCACAACGCGCAATTGAAATATTAAACCAATAAACTAACCACATTATGAAACTATCTATCAAACATTCATCTATTGCGATGGCGGCTTGCGCATCGCTGTACGCCCTGTCAATTTTGATATGGCAAATCCCGGCTGTTCATGGCTGGACTATTTGGCAATCCCATATCGGCTATTTGCCTCATGTGGCAGTACTCATCGGTATGGTTATCTTTGGCATAGGATTATACCAACAACGAGAACAATTACCTCGACTCAACAAATCGCTTCGCTGGCAGGCAATAGGCATCACGATCATTACAACATGTATGCTCATATATAATTGCTTGTTGGATGGTAGCGTTCGCATAAATGGTATGGCATACTGCTATTGGGAATCATGGCCACACATTGTCGTCCTCTTGTGGGTAGCGGCATGGTTGCTGCAGTTCGGTTTAGCAAAACGCGAGAATACATATGCAAATCCTGTATTAGGCGCTGTTGGCATCATCGTGTCACTGGCTGCGACACTATTGTTGACCTTTATGCTTGTGTCCTATGTGCATGTATTGGTAACGGGGCATGTAGCTGGTTTTCAAACAACTACATGGTTGAGTTGGCTCAGACCTATTGCCTTAATTTCTTTGGGCGGAACCATGTTATTAGGTGATTACAACATCATCAAAGAAAAAAGGCTAACTGATAACAAAATTCAAAAATTGCGCGCTTACTCACGAGCTAACCAAATCATAGCGAAAGTGAGTGTAGGCGTAATAGCTGTCCTTAGTGTCTTAGCCATCTTCAGCGGAATATTTGGTTGGTTTGAAAATACATATTGGGAGGATTGCTATTTTATAACCGCACTTGGTTCTATTCATATGCTATGGATTAGTAGCGTGATTGCCATGCTACTTGAAAAAGATTTAGCTCGTTGGCATCGTACTATCAATATCCTTGCACCACTAATTATAAATGGAGCTATTGTATTGGCATTACTACTCGAAGTGTATATACCAAGAGAGGTCATATATCAACTTAGTAGAACTCTGACAGAAGATATACCCGAGATGGGGTTCATACTATCTATTATTTTTCTCATTGCCGTTTGGATTATCAACACCATTGTTGTGTTGCGCACAACACTAAGAACTAAGAAAAAGGAGTAGGTTATTCCCCTTGAATAGGTTTTAAATCAACAATATCCAACCACAAAAATTATTATTACTTTGTAATAATCCAAAATAATGTGTAAAAAATACACAAAAATATTTGGTGGTATCAAAAAAATGTTGTACCTTTGCGGAAAATTTACACAAACAACCTAATTTGATTGCAACTATGAGCAAGAAAACAAACGAAAATCCCGACTACCAACTCACCGAAAATGGATGGTTTGCGTATGAGTATCCTCGTGCTGCGATGACGGCTGACACAGTGATCTTCGGTTTCGATGGCGAAGCACTCAATGTCCTCCTCGTGAAGCGTGGCGTGGCTCCTTTCAAAGGCAAATGGGCATTGCCTGGGGGGTTCCTCCGTATGGATGAGACCATCAACCAATGTGCACAACGCGAGCTTACCGAGGAAACCAGTTTTCCAGAAATCTACATGGAGCAGTTTGGTGTATTTTCCGAGGTTAATCGTGATCCACGTGGCCGTGTGATTACCACCGCCTTCTATGCGCTCACTCCTATGCGTGATGTGCACGGAGGCGATGATGCTGCGGAGGCAAAGTGGTTCCCGCTTGACCGAATACCTGCTTTGGCATTTGATCACGATCGTATCTTGCGTGTAGCTACCAACCGCTTGCGTGAGGACTTGCACTTCCGTCCTGTAGGCTTCGAGTTGTTGCCAGAGACCTTCACTATTCCGCAGCTCCAACGCCTTTACGAAGCCATCCTGAATGTGCATTTCGACCGCCGCAACTTCATGAAGAAGATGACCGCTGTGGGGATTCTGGATGATACAGGCGAGAAAGAAGTGGTCAAAGGACACCGCCCTGCCACTCTCTATCGCTTCAACATGACCGCATACAGCCAATTCAAGAAGCGACGCAACTTCAACCTTGAATTCTGATCGTTGCCATTAAAACCTAACCTTGCCTTTAAACTTTAACCTCTAACCCTTAAACAATAAAAAATATGCTCGGAGCAATTATTGGCGATACCGTAGGCAGCATCTACGAGTTTTGCAACATCAATTCAACCAAGTTCCCATTGTTTTCATCACATAGTGAGCCCACCGACGACTCCGTCATGACCATGGCAGTCGCCGAGTGGCTACTCTCTGACCCCGAACGCACCCAAGAAACACTTGAAGAGTGCATGGTGCGCTGGGGACATCGTTATCCACGTGCTGGTTATGGTGGTGCCTTCTCACGCTGGCTCTTCAATCCCGATTTCTTGGGTGGTTATCGTGATGAGTACAATAATTTCGATGATATACCATCCGGTCGCCATCCTTACAACTCCTGGGGCAATGGCTCTGCTATGCGTTGTTCTGCCTGTGGTTGGGTCGCAGAGACATTGAACGAGGCATTGGACTTAGCCAAACGCTCTGCAGAGATCACCCACAATCATCCTGAAGGCATCAAAGGTGCGCAAGCCACTGCCGCTGCCATATGGATGGCACGCCACAATGCGACCAAAGAGGAGATTAAGGAGTATATCATGGATAAGTTTGGCTATGACCTCAATCGTGACTGCAATGATATTCGTCCTGACTACTACTTTGATGTTTCTTGCCAAGGCACTGTACCCGAAGCAATCATCGCCTTTTTGGATAGTTGGGACTTTGAGTCGGCTATCCGCCTTGCCGTTTCACTAGGCGGTGATAGCGATACCCTCACCTGCATCACTGGCGGCATTGCGGAGGCTTTCTACAAGGAAATCCCCGAACCTATCATCGCTGAGATGCGCAACCGCCTCGATGCCGATTGGTGGGATATCATCAATGGCATCAAGGCACTAGCAGCTAAACACGAAGAGAATAAATAATATAACCATCCTTAACTATTTTTGTATGGAAACATGGGTCATCTATGTGGCTACTGCCGTAGTCATCCTCATCCTCGGCATACTTATCCAGGAGCGCATCGCCGACAAGAAAGCCAAAAAATCCGCACAAAACAAGCCCGCTGAAGAGTGTCAGCCAATTGCTGCGGTTGTATCCGAAGCCACAAAGCAGGACACTACTAATAGGACAGGTACAGAGATTCTAACAGACTTTCTTGCCCAAATGGGTTGTATGGTGGAACATAGCGAAGTTCGCGAGGAATGGACATACCGCGTGTTCCTTTGTCAAGGAGCGTACTTCGAATCTTATAGCAACGACCTAAACGAAGAGATTCTACTCTACTATCATTGGGGCGTACCCTATAGCCGTGAGAACTACCTTTGGGTACAACGCATCTGTAACCAACTATCAAGCAAGAACAAATATGTTCAGATTACTCATCGCTACGATAGCGAGAGGGATATGCTGGATGTTGTTATCAAAGTAGGAACCATCAACCCATCCACAGAGGAACTCAAATACCATTTCCAGAGCATCTTCGAAGTGGCACGCGAATTACTCATGGAGAACGACAATCGTGACCAAGTCAGCGAAGAAGAGCGCATGGACCAATCGCGTGACGAAGCACTCTCGCTGCGCGTAAAACAATACAACGAACCCATGCAGATCATGGCCAACTACAAGCACTTCAACGCGCGTAGTCTTTCTATTGGTCAGCTCATACAGTCGCTTTACGACAAAGAGCAAGTAGAGGACCTACTCTCCATGACTATCGTCACAGAGCAAACTACGGAGCAAGTATCACAACGCGATGCCATTGCCCGAACGGATGTTTTCTTAACCATGATTCAGGAAAGTGACGGACAGATTATTGTAAGCAGCACACCTGCTGTGATAACCATTGATACCACTTTCCACCACTATACTTTCACCCTGCATCTGGTCAAGCAAACCGTGGACGGAATCTTCCTTCGCCTGACTGCCATGAAGGTAGCATATGACCATCTGCAAGAGCAAACGCCAAGCTTCGTTTATACCCCACAAGCAGTCTCATGCCTACTTTGCTATGAAACCAACAGCGAGAACACCTTTGAGCACTTCGGAGAAAAAATCACCGCTGCTCGCCAAGCAGAGCGATCGGGCGAAGAACTCACCGAAGAGCAGAAAGAGTTGCTCGAACTCAACCAAAGCAAGGATGATTATTACTACACCGAGGGCGTTCGTATGGCATTACATCAGCAATACCTACAGGCAATACAGCTCTTGGAGCCATACTACCTACGTGCCAGCCAACAGTATGATGAAGATGGGACCCTGCACTTCTGGCACGCTACTCGCAGTGCATACTATCTTGCACTCTCTTACTACCACTTAGGACAATTGGAGAAGGCATTCTACTATATCCATCTCGTGCACCATCACGGCAGAATGGATGCCCACTACCTCTATTTCAAGATCCTTTTTGAGAAGCAGGATGTACGACTTCCATACGAACTCGAAACTATCAAAGACCAACTCGAAGCAGAGCTCCACGAAATGGCCATACGCGACGAACCGCTTAATGAAAACGAACAATGGGAATACAACCAGAAAGAGGCGTACTACCTCTTCCTCTACCGTATGCATACCGAAGTGCTTATTCGTGAGCAACGCTACCAATTGGCTTACGACCATCTTCACTACCTCAGCCAGTACGAGCAAACTGAAGAGTATGCACTATCTCGCATGGAGGAACTCGACAAAATCGTTCCCCCAGAAAAATAACTCCCGTCTTTAACCTCAAACCTTTAACCTCTAACCTCAAAATTATGCCCATCCGTCCATTTCGCAAAACCAAGCGCGTCCTGACGCGTGCAGAACAAGTTACGATGCACGAAAGTGCCAAACAATCAGCCGAACGTGACCGCCAAGAGAAAGAGCGGCTCATCGCAGAAGGTAAACTCCGCCGAGAGTTCATCAAGGTAGATGACCGAACAACCATCGTTCGTTATATCCCAATCAAACCAGAAGACCCAAAAGAAAGCAACCATGAAACTGCCCTTTAAACACTTCCCCCCGCAGCACCCTCACACGGTGCTGCTTTTTTTCATCTTTTGAAGACACCAAGTTCCTTTTCTCTCTCTTTTTTTGGGTAGCATGGCTGGGGCTGTGCTACCATTTTTTTTGCACTTGATTGTTTTCATCCCTTGTATGTTGCCTACCTCAATAAGAAAATGCTTCGCTGTCGTTATGCCTGCATTGATTGTTTGCTGCCGTTACATCTGCTATTGTTCCCTGCCTTAGCGATTTGTTGATACATCCTTTCCGGTGCAAAGTTAGTTACGTTCTCCGTTAGCCTACAAGGTTAC
>JAZLDS010000019.1:0-4592 GCA_045614865.1 Paludibacteraceae bacterium
TCCTGCGGCACTCATAATGGGTTATAATTTTAGGTAAAGTTACAAATTATAATCGAATCCAACGCTCGGGAGAGGATAAAAAGTGCATCACCAATGCACCGATAATCACACCGACTATGACCGCAATGGCAATGTGAATGCGTTGTTTACGCTTATTTTGCGGGAATGAATCAGCCGCACGACCCCATAAACTTGCAAGGTCATTCGGCTGATTTATAATGCTTTGTCGCAACTGCTCGCTAAAAGGCAACTGCTCTTTGCTTTGCTTTTGGCATTTTTTCTGCTCCATACTTTTTGCTATTAAATTTTTATGCAAAGGTATGGCATCAGACTGACAAAATAAGTCAGGGCAAAACCTATTTTCTCACAAACTTATCACTAAACTCCTCGAACGAGCAACGCCTCCACCATTCCCAACCGCAGCCATCTTGCTACTCCCAATGCTGATGCTTGATGTTGACCTCCACACAAAAGTCGTTCATTCGCAGAATGTCGGGAATAGAATAGGGCTTGTGGAAACTCAAATCGTGAATGGCGTGGCAGGTGCATAGGTGTCTTAACTTGTCGGCAGCGGGCTGGCTGGGCATATACCAAGATGAACCATTGTTGAGATCATCATTAAATCCCAACTCTTCACTACTCATTTCGGTGGAATAATCGGCAATAGAAATATTAATACATTCTATCTCTTCCGTTCCCAAATGACGACAAGTGTATAGCCAATCAATTACACAAAGTATCTCGTAAAAATTCGAGCCGTAGTAGTCGTCATTCACCATTGGCAAAACTGAGCTGTACCCATTCAGCGAAAACCTGAGTGAGCCCACAATCTCCACATTGTCATCAAATTCGGGATCATAAGCCACAGTCATCACCTTGCGATAGAGAGCCTCAGTTCGGGAAAGCATTTTCTGTGTGAGGTCGTACAAACGACTGTTCACCTGCTCCATACGCTTTACCTCCTCGGGCGTAGCAACAAACATCTCGTCGAGTAGGTATTTACGCTTCCAGATCATCTTTTCGATCTGTTCACATTTACGCTGCGAACGAGTCCACTCCATATTAAACTCCACATTTGTGCCCGTGATGGCAAGAATCTTCTCCTCTACTTTTTGTACCTGTTCCCGCAAGTGGGTATATTCTTTATTTTTCATAATAAGTGGGATGTAATTTTCGGCAAAACTACACCACCAAACTGCCAAAATATGACAGATTAGAATTTCAAAGACAAAAAGAGCAGAATGTTGAATTTTATTTAAGCCGTACCAAGTAATACCAATTGACCTTAATTTAGACTACATAGGAGGCTACACAAGAAGAGTAAGATTTGAGTTTTAGCGGTTTTTGTTAGCTATATCGTTTTACAGTACAACTGCCTAATGTGTTGAATATAAATAATTTCGGCGGTGAATAACATTTCACCGCCGAAAAAGGGCTATCCTCTCGGGACTCCTTATATTTTTTAGTTCTTTCGTGGTGCCACCAGGAAACATTTTCAAGCGTGTAACCTATTGTGTGTTAGCGTTATTAGTGTTTAGCCGAATCCAATGCTCACGAATTGCACACGGCTATAATTCACCATTTTTCACTACTCTTTATCGGCTGTTTTCTACTGCTATAAAGGTAGTAAATTCCCTCGATTTTCGTGTACGAAAGCGGGAATATAATTTTGTTGTAGCATAGCCAAAATATCCGACTCTTTGTAGAGCATCTTGCCGGGTAGTGCAACAAACGAAATTAGCCCATCATCGCGATACTGCTGCAATGTGCGTTTAGTGATTCGTAAAGCCTTGCATACCTCTTCGCCCGATAGGTAGTGTTCTCCATTGAGTATAGGACAGCAGAGCTCTCGAATCTGCTCAATGCCGGCATCGACCTTTGCAAGGTCACCGAGCACCTCTCGTAAATTTTCGTTAAATACCAAGTTCATACTATTTACATTTTATTGTGTTGATTTTAATAAGTTTCTCCACCTCGGCACGTCGATAGTAAATCTTGCGCCCGATTGTCGAAAAGCCAGAACCCCTCGCTCACGATAACCCTGCAACTGGCGTTTGGAGAGTCCAAGAATCTCCGCCAATTCACTATTCTCCACCCACTCTGAATTGATGCTGCACTCCTCTGCAATGGCACGAATCTCCGTTGCTGCCTTCTTGATGGAGCCGAGCAACTGCTCGTACTCGCTCTTTTCAATTGCTACGTATTCCATAATTCATTGTTTTTATTTTAGAGTAGGAGGCATTTAAGGGCCTTGACATCTGCTTTGTTCTGCATAGTCTCAGTGCTTACCGCCCATACTCAATCCCCGACATCCTGCGAATGCGAAAGTTTGGCCTGATGATAAATATCAGACACAGAATGCCGACTATATCGTTGTAGATGGTGTGGGGATGTTATCCCCAAAGTTGTATACTTAAACTTTCGCATTAAAAGCACACGGTTGAGGCAGTAACGCCTCAACCGTGTGTAAAAGAAGAATCGCTCGATATTGAACTCTACTCGTCTTTAACTTTTAGACTAGACTTAAAACAATCTCTGAGAGCTTTCCATTCGGCCTCCACCGAATCTGATTGGTGTTTCTTGTCATCTTTGGATAAGCCACTTGCGTATATGCGAGCTTGGTCTCGATAAATTACGCAATCAAAAGCGTCATCAAGCGTAGCTTCTGTAATTTCAGCAGGTCTTCGATGACAACCGTCCCATATAAATTGTACAAGATCATTCAATGCTGGCAACTTCATTACATACAAAGTGGTATATTTTGCCACCTCTGCATTATCTTGATTTTCAATCGAATGGAATGTGTATATTCTGTCGTTCATATCGTCTTATAATTAAGTTCATATAAACTTGGTAATCATATGCTAGTATCACCAATAGTAAAAATCTATTATCCAAATATAATGATTGTTAAAACTTGTATGTATAGTAAAAATTATTTAAGCCATGCTTTATATGTAGAATCAACTAAGAATAATTTATCAATTTTATGTTTTATGTCATCAGAAAGATCTATACGCATATTATTTTTAAACAAATCTCCAATATTATCAGTTATTTCTTTGATAATCGGATGGAATTTTCTCGCTACTTCTGATATGAATTGAGGTTCAAGCGCAATTACTTTATCTCCGAAACCATGCAATTTAGGGACCTTCTGTGCATCGGGAATACTAATAGTGCTTGCAGTGTGAACTATTGAATGTCGCATTTGCCATAAAACAGATAGCGATTCTCTTGTATCAGCAGATATAATATCAATCTGATGGTTATGTGCATCACGTAATCCGAATGCTCTAAAATAAGAATTTACACAATGCGCCGACTGCCAATTCTTAAGATTGTCTGCTAATATAAGTCCAACAGCTGTTTGGTTATCCCTAAAAGCTGCAAATCTTTCTAAATCTATGCTGGCACTAGATCCATTACTAGTATTTATTTTAGTAAAAAATGATTTTAATTCAAATTTTCTTAAGTATATCGAATATTCAAAGACACCTGCAAATAGGTATTTTTGAAAAGTTTCGAAATTTCCCATTATAGTTGCTAACAAGCCGGCATTAATCAATTGAATACTCCTAATTGATGGTTGAGTATATTCTCCCTCCTTATTTTTCTTGAATTGACGCAAGCATGCTACTGATGCATTTTTAGCTTCATTAACACTCTTGAGGAAAGCAGTAGCTGGAGATTCGGTATAATCAAGTAGGGAATTACCTTTTGTAGAGCTTTCAGTTATGTATCCGTAGAATTCTTTTTGAGGTTTAGCCATAGTAATTGTAGTTTTAGTTTTTCAAAGTTAATAATAAAAACCTTTCGTTGTTACAATAAAATGCAAAAACGAAAGGTTTTGTTATGACTGATGTTAAAATATCACCAGAAATGCAGTCGCCATTGGCTTGTGTATTTTTCACTGACTACAAGAGACTTCGCCTTAATATTGTGCGGATGTTCTCGCCATCGATGCGCTCAACATCCACTATGTCGTAAAGCCCCTTTACGGGGAGCATTACGGTTTCGAGGCCGTGGTAGCCATCCTCGCGCTTGCGCGTAACGAAGAGTCCAAGGTTAATCTTCGAGTTGGCATTGATGCGCATAGGCTACAAGATACTAAAGAGGCAGAATGGAATACTTATGCCGAGCAAGATGGTGATAATCAAGAACCATACTGAGTACTTGGCAAAGCGTAACGATGCACGGCCATTGCGCTCAGCACCCGCCTGATCGCCCGCCTGCCAGCAGTTATCCGACTTGAAGTAGTAGATAAAGGCGATAAGGTCCTAAAGTCCTAACGGTCGTAAAAAAAATCATATCGGTCTTAAAAAAAACAGCAAAAACAGCGATAACCCATTTATCTCACCGAGAATGCACCAACTCGCCTATACGGCATCGAGCCTACACACAACAAATATGCGGGTAGGTTTTTGCCTACCCGCATATTTGCTTAGGGTAAAATTCAGGCTTATTTGGCAAAAATCCGTATAACAATAGCGGAGTTTTTATCCCTCAATTACCGCACTACTCGTTATCGGGGTGCTTTGATGCTATAATAGTTGTTTGGCAGATCACAGAGTCAAACTTATCAACCACCT
>JAZLDS010000020.1:0-23444 GCA_045614865.1 Paludibacteraceae bacterium
TGTTGTAGGTGTTAAGGAGGATTATACATATCCAACACGCTATGAGAAATATACTTTGGAGAACAACTGGGTAATTTCTAACGTTGAAGATAACTATGCTGCTAACAAGCCAGGTTCTAACGACTACGTTCGTGGTATGGCTGCTAAGGATGGTATCATGTACTTTATTGATCGCGAGAATCAACAAATCGTTCGCGTAGATGGTAAGACTGGTAACATGCTGTTGCCTATTGAACTCCAAGGTACCGATACTCTCTTCAAAACACAACAAGAAGATGGCACTTGGGCTGATGGTTCAACTCTCCCTTACAATGATATCAAGTTTGACCAAGCTGGTAACTGCTTGATCGGTGCTTGTTTGACAGGTGCTACCAAATGCCAAACTTTCTACATTTACGTAGTAGATCTTGAGACTGGTGTTTGCACCAAACTTATCGAGGATGTTCTTTGGGAGAACCCAGGTTTGGATCAAGTACAATTCCGTTTCGACGCATTCGGTGCTGCTGGTGACGTAACCAAGAATGGTGTAGTTATGGCAGCTGATGCTAATGGTTCTTGGAACGTATATCGTTGGTTGATCACTGACGGCGTTGCTGGCGAAGGTGAGCAAGTAGCTGTCCTTATCGATCCTGCTACAGATCAATCACTCTTTGTTAACGCTGCTGGTTACGGAACTGCTCCTCAAATCTTCCCACAAGATGAAGAGGGTACCTTGTTCTATGTAGATGGTTTCAATACCTTGCCAATGTTGTTCTACGGAACTCCAGAAGAAGGTGCAACTTTGGTTGACGACTTTATCAATGTTCCTACTGGTGTGAATGTATGGAATGAAGAAGGTGATACTATTGCTATGAATGCGAACTTCAACGGTCTTATTGAGTTCCAAGTAGGCGAAGAGTATTTCCTCTTGATGGTAGCTGCTAATAACACTCACAACGTACCTACTACATATGCTCTCTTCAAGTTTGCTGATGCAGACCGTCAGTTCGCGGGTATGGAGCCACTCTGGTACTTCCCACACAATGGTCTTGGTACTACTACTATTGGTTGCCGTACCGCAGTTCCTTCTGTTGACGTAGTTAGCGATACTGAGGCTACTCTTTATCTCTATGCTACCAACAATGGTTATGCAGCTTATACATTCAAGACTGGTGTAGCTGATGCAGTTGAGAATGTTGAGGCTATCAAAGTTGAGGCTAAGAAAGTTATTAAGAATGGTCAAGTATTCATCATGAAGGGTGACAAGAAATTCAACCTTCTTGGTGTAGAGGTGAAGTAATACACTTCTAGTATAACATACATTGAGGGGCGCGTCTCAGACGCACCCCTTTTTGTTGTGTAGTAACGAAATGTTTATACTTAATCAAAAAAAAAGACATTTTTTTCGCAATCGTTTGTGTATGTAAAAAAAAAGTTGTAACTTTGCAGGGTGATTTATTGTATTGTAGTATAACTTCAAATTTTATATAACCATGAAAAGAATTTTACTGTCTATTTTTGCATCAGTCATCGTATGCTTATCCTATGCCAATGTTGTTCTCAATGGGAATGAATATACGATTGATACGCTCTCTATGTATCCTGTTGGTCCTGGTACAACTTTTTACGAACTTCGCATGCAAAGGATAAATGCTGTAAGTCGTTTGGACTGCTGGTTGATTGCTGTAGATACTCGTGATCCCTATGTATCGGTTGAACAAGTACTAGGTACTGGTAAAATCAGTGGTACGGAGCGCCCTTCTGCAATGGCATCTCGTAGTACGACTGAAAACAAGATCTTTTTTGCGGGTTCAAACGGTGATTTCTTCTTGACCAAAGATGATCAAACTGGAGCTACTCCTGAATATAATGAGGTTGGTATGCCTGCAGGTACTACAATTGTAAATGGCGAGTACGCTCTCACTCCTGCGGGAGCTGGTGGTGGTCGTCGTGCAGGTGGCGTCGATGCTGATGGTAAAGGTGTGACATCTTATACCCATAGTTTTTCAATGAAGCTTGTTCTGGCAGATACGGTGCTGAATATCAGTCATGCCAACTATTCTCGCTTAGAAAATGAATTGGTGCTATATAATCATCATAATGGTGCTACTACGTTTACGAATGCGTATGGTACTGAATTGCAGATAGAACTGTTGCCAGGTATACAATGGAACACAACTGGTACGATGAAAGCTAAAGTAACCAAAGTTGAACATGGTGTGGGCTCTATGCCATTGGATAAAAATCATGCGGTTCTTTCTGGACATGGTACTATGGCAACTGCACTTGGAGGCCTCCAAGTCGGTGACGAAGTGACCTTGGATTTTGAGATGCGTCTTGACAACGAAATCGTTAACGTCGCACAAATGATTGGTGGCGATCACTATTCAGCGATGATTCTTGAGGATGGTAAGATTGCTCAAAAAGGTTATTGGGATGAATTACACCCTCGTACAGGTTTCGGAGTTTCACAAACTCGTGATACTGTGTTCATGCTTGTTGTTGACGGTCGCAGTGCTATTAGTGCTGGTTGTACAACCAAAGTGTTAGCAGAGATTTTGAAACATTATGGAGCATACAACGCTGTCAACTGGGACGGAGGAGGTAGCTCTTGTATTTTCGTTCGTCCATTCGGACCAATGAATAATGGATCGGATGGTCAGGAGCGTGCCTGTGGAAATGGTATGTTCGCTGTGGCTAATGTACCTGACACGGATAATACTATTGTTTCAATCGCTCCATACATGCCTAATTACTATCTCCCTCGTTATGGCGTGGCTGCTCCACAATTCTTAGGTTATAATAAGTATGGTGTACTAGTTGAGACTAATATGTCAGATGTTAAGTTATCTTGTGCACCAGAAGTTGGTGAAATCTTAGAAGATGGTCGTTTCTTGGCAACAGGTAAAATGGGTGGCAAATTGGTGGCTACATGGGGTGATGTGAAAGCTGAATTGGATGTTCGAATCTCTGATTCTGCACCTATTGCAATACGTGTAGATACTGTTCTGTGCGGTCCTCAATCATACAAGGTAGAAGTGGAAGGTACTGTTGGTAATAATACTGTTGAAATCCTATCAAGTGCGTTGACATGGACTTCTGCTGATCCTTCAATTGCTACAGTAGATGAGAATGGTAATGTCGTAGGTGTAAGTAATGGTACTGTAGTGATTACTGGTCAGTTAGGTGATTTTACAGACCAAATTGTTGTAAAAGTAGAGCTTCCAGAATCTGATCCATTAATCTGGGATGATTTCCGTCAAGCAAGTACTTGGGAAGTAAAAGGTTCTCCATCTTCTTTCAAACCATCCTTGTATGTTCCAGAGGATTCTGCAGCAGCAGTAAACTTAATATTTACCTACGGATCAGGACGTAATCCATTTATCCAATTGTCTAAGGATTCTCTTCTTTATTCTACTCCAGAAAAGATTCTTGTACCTATAACAACCAATGCTGTCTTTGAGAAGGTTATTGTGATGATTCGTGCTAACAACTCTAATACGACTGATCAAATTACTTTCTTGAATCCAAAAGTGGGTGAGAAGGATATTCTTGAAATTAACGTGAAAGAGCGATTTGGAGATGATTCTGCTATTTATCCATTACATTTCTTATCTTTGAAGATGGTTCCAACTTCAGATACTCCAAAAGGAGAGTGCTATGTGACATTGCCAGGCATTATAGAAGTGTTCTCTGAAGAAGGAACGGATGTTGAAAATGTTCAGACATCAACTACTAATTCTATTGTGAAATATATTAAAAATGGCTCTTTATACATTCAGACAATCAACAAAACATACGATGTGTTGGGTGTGCAAGTTAGCGAATGAATCAAATATTTAAATTAAATCAATATGAAGAAAACATTTTTACTCCTGTTAGGAATCTCCGCTGCGTTGATGGCGAGTGCTGAGATTCGCGTACTCAGTGATGTGAAGTTGGGCGAAGGTTACTTCCCACGCTTCGCAGATGCGGAAACGGTTACATATCTTGCGGCTGAAAATGCACAGTATGTTCAAGTTACATCAGATGCCGAACTTCGCGTAGATAATGAGAATTTGGATCTTAACCTTTATCGCAATGGCGAGAAGATTGTTTTGAAACCTCATGGTGACGAGAACTATATTTGTGCTTCTCTATCTCCTGATCAAACACGCATCCTCTTTAGAACTAAGAAAGGAACTGCGATTTGTGACTTAGAGGGTAATGAAATCGTCAATCTTGGTCGCGAGATCAATGCACCTGTGTGGTATGGTGATGAGTATGTTGTAGGTATGGATAGTGAGCATGATGGCTATTACAATACCTCTGCTGCCATTGTAATTGCATCTGTTGAGTCTAAAGAATTGCAATATTTGACTAATCCTGCTGATATGGGTATTTTCCCAGATGTAGATGCAACTTCTGGTCGTATCGTGTATGGTACAGAAAATGGAGATATTCGTATGTTGCAACTCAACTTGACTGAGCAACCAATTCGTAAGGCTACACCTCGATTGGTGCAAAAGCCAGACGCTGGTTTGCTCGCAAGAATTCAACCAAAGAAAGAAGCAACTAGTCCATCAAATGTTAAAATTTACATCAACCCAGGTCACGGTGGTTGGGATTCTGATGACCGTTTGATGTATCTCTATCCTATTTTTGTCAATCAAGTAGTACAAGAGCCTTATACTCGTGAGCAAAGTTTCTGGGAGAGTCAATCTAACTTGGACAAAGGTATGCGTCTCGATACCATGCTTCGTGATCTTGGCTTCCAAACCAAGATGTCTCGTATCACCAATACTACAGCTGATGACAAAGACTTGTATGACATCGTAGTGGAGGCTAATACCTATGGTGCTAACTTTATGCTTTCTATCCACTCCAATGCTGGTAACCCTTCTAACTATATTCTTCAGCTCTATTCTGGTCGTACAGAAGGTGATAATAGCTCTTATAGCGATATGCCTGCTAATGAGTTAACAAGCCGCAGAATTGCTACTTTGATGGGTGATAACCAATACTTGAATGAAGTTAGTTGTTGGACTCGCGTTCCTATGATTGCAGGTGACAAAACATTTGCGAAAAACATCATGGGATGGAGCAACGGTTATGGTGTACTACGTTGGTTGAAAGTTCCTGGTACCCTTTCAGAGGGTATGATGCACGACTACTTGCCTGAGACCTATCGTCTTATGAATATTGACTATAAACGTCAAGAGTCTTTCTATTTCGCTAAGACTTTCTATACTTGGTTCTGCGAAAAAGATCTTCCTTATGGCGCTATTGGCGGTAGAATACACGATGACTATCAAAAGCAAATCTTCCCTGATTATAAACCAAATAAGAACACTCGCGACGTTTATCGTCCTATTCTCAAAGGTCTAGTTGAATTGTGGCAAGATGGAAATAAGTTGGCTTCTTATACTACTGATACCTTGTATAATGGTTGCTACTATTTCTGGAATTTGAAAGAAGGTACATATGTGGTTAAGGCAACACCTGATGGCTATTATGCACAAGAGGATACACTCGTTGTCGAGAATGGTAAAATCTCTTATGCTAACTTTGCTTTGATGGCAAAACGTCAAACACCTCTCGAGGTTCTTTCTTATACCCCACATGTGGAATTGACTGATAGCCAGCTAGTTTCTGTTACTGTTTCTATTGACTTTAACTGGGATGTACAAGAGGATAGCACATCAGCCGCTTTCTCTATTACTCCTGCGGTAGATGGTACAATTACCTATGAGGATGGCTCACATCGTTTGCGCTTTACTCCATCTAAGCGTTTTGAACCAGGAACAGAATATACTGTTACATTGGGCACTGGTGCTTGCCACCCTGATGTGAACTTTGATAATCATCTCAAACAACCATTCTCATTCAAGTTCCGTACTTCATTGCGCGGTTCTTTAGGCTTGGTTCAAACTTACCCTCTTGATGGTGCTACAGATGTTCCTGTTAATCCAGCATTTATCGCTATCTTTGATGGAAAATTAGCTAACTCAGCTAATAAATATTTCAAAGTATATGATGAATCTGGTAAAGATATTAGCCCTGTTGCACGTAATGTAAAACTCAATTCAGTTGCTCCAGAACCTTATGGATCTGCTCGCTTCGAATTGAAGGCAGACGCCCTTGCGCCTAACTCTAAATATACATTCGTGTTAGGTGCAGAAGTGGAGGATGTAAATGGCGTTATGCTGAATGAAAAGCAGACTATTTCCTTCACTACTGGTGATGGTGTTGCATCTGATATCCCTATGTTTAATAATTTGGATACACTCTTCTTTGAAGGTGACAAGGAGACTTCTGTTGGTGTTACATCTGTGTCAACTGCTAGAAATACTGCTTCCAAGTACGAGGGGTATGCATCCAATAAATTTGCTTATTCATTCTCGGAAGATAATGGCGAGGCTGTTTATGTGGTAGATGATGTTACTGCTATTAAAGGTAACACTCAATCTACTCTCGGTATGTTTGTAAACTCAGACTACTCTTTCAATACTCTATATGCAAAGTGGGCTGTTGAAGGCGATATCAAGTACACTAAGATTTGCGATCTTGACTACGCAGGTTGGTTGTACCAAGAAGCTAATATGTCTGAACTCCCAGAAGGTGTTGACTATCAATTCATGGGATTGCGCCTTGTACGTCAAAGTAACTTCCTTTCTGCTAAGGGTGAGTTCTGTCTTGACGCTCTCCGTGTGCAATACGAACCTACAGCACTTGAGGACGTTGTTGTGAACCAAGATAGCAATCGTAAAGTTATTGAGAATGGCTATCTCCATATCCTCTTCAATGGCGTTAAATACAACGCAGAGGGTAAGTTGATTAAGTAATCTCAACTATAGAAAAGTATTAAATTTCTAGAGGTAATTTCTAATCTTGCAGAGGGTGCTCATGGAGCATCCTCTGTTTTTTTATCTTTCTTCCCTCCTCCTCTCCTCCTTTTTCCATCTTTATTTTATCCTTATCTCCTCTTTATCTCATCCTTTGCACCATCTTCCGTTGTATATTCTCCCGTTTTCTTGTCTATTTATTCTATTAAATATTAGTGATTAGTTAGTGATTAGTTAGTGATTAATTAGTGATTAGTTAGTAATACAGCTACCGTTATGATACATTTTCGTCTGTTTTATACTTGTGATTCTTAGTTTTCCGTCTATCTCTTGCATATATGCATTTTTTTTTGTAACTTTGCAGGCTAATTTATGCAGAAAATATTAACTGTTAATAATTTACTAAAAATATGAGTTTTATAGAAGTAATTACCAAACTGTTTGGCAACAAATCGCAAAAGGATATGCGTGCTGTAATGCCTTATGTAGAAAAAATCAAAGCAGTATATACAGAGATTGACGCTCTGAGTGACGATGAACTTCGTGCACGTAGTGCTGCATTGATGACGCGTCTACAAGACGCAGTGGCTGCAGATAAGAGTCGTATCATTGAACTCAAATCTACGATCGAATCGCTTGATATTGACAAACGTGAAAAAGTGTATAACGAAATAGATAGCCTAGAAAAAGAGGTACTAGATATCTATGACAAAACACTCAATGATATCCTTCCAGATGCTTTTGCTATTGTCAAAAGTACTGCCCGCCGTTTTGCGCAGAACGAGACAATCACAGTGACTGCTACCCAAATGGATCGTGACTTGGCTGCAGATACTCGCTATGATTTTGTGGAAATTGAAGGAGATAAAGCGATTTATCACAATTCTTGGACAGCAGGTGGTAACGAGGTTGTTTGGGATATGGTGCACTATGATGTACAACTTATCGGTGGTGTTGTTCTACATGGAGCTGTTAAGAATGATAAAGAGCAACGTGGATCTATTGCCGAGATGGCTACGGGTGAAGGTAAAACTCTCGTAGCAACTCTACCTGTCTTTCTAAATGCATTGACGCATGAGGGTGTACATGTCGTGACTGTTAACGACTATCTTGCTAAGCGTGACTCTGAGTGGATGGGGCCTCTCTATATGTTCCATGGATTGACAGTTGATTGTATCGACAAACATAAACCTAACTCTGATGAGCGTCGTCGTGCATATGCTTGTGATATCACTTTTGGTACCAATAATGAGTTTGGTTTTGACTACCTTCGTGATAATATGGCTACAAGTCCAATGGATCTCGTGCAACGTGGACACAACTATGCAATTGTTGACGAGGTGGACTCTGTTTTGATTGACGATGCGCGTACGCCATTGATTATCAGTGGACCTGTCCCAAAAGGTGAGGATCAAATGTATGATGAATACAAACATCGTGTGGAACTGCTTGTTCGTACGCAAAATACCCTTACAACAAAACTTCTTACTGAAGCAAAGGCTAAAATGGGAAGTGCAGATGAAAAGGAACGTGAAGCTGGCGAATTAGCACTTTTCCGTGCTTTCAAAGGTATGCCTAAGAGTAAAGCACTTATCAAATACCTCAGCGAACCAGGTGTGAAAGTACGTTTGCAAAAAACAGAGGAATTCTATCTTCAAGAGAATGAGAAGAATATGCATATCGCCACCGACGAACTATATTTCGTTATTGACGAGAAGCATAAGACCATAGAGCTTACTGATAAGGGTATTGATACGTTAACTGGTAATATGGAGGATTCACAATTCTTTGTGCTTCCTGATGTTGGTAGCGAAGTGGCTGAAATTGAAAAGGCAGGTCTTTCTGATGAGGAAAAGCGCCAACGTAAAGATGAAGTACTTGCTAACTATAGTATCAAATCAGAACGTGTACACACCGTACATCAGCTCCTTAAAGCATATACGCTCTTTGAGAAAGATGTGGACTATATTATTGATGATAACCAAGTTAAGATTGTGGATGAGCAGACGGGTCGTGTGATGGATGGTCGTCGTTGGTCAGATGGTTTACACCAAGCGGTAGAAGCAAAGGAAAACGTAAAAGTAGAGGCTGCAACTCAAACGTTTGCTACGATTACGCTCCAGAACTACTTCCGTATGTACCACAAACTCTCTGGTATGACGGGTACTGCTGAGACAGAAGCAGGTGAGTTTTATAACATCTACAAACTTGATGTGGTGGTTATCCCAACCAACCGACCAATTGCTCGAGAGGATATGAATGATCGTATCTACCGCACCAAACGAGAGAAGTATAATGCTGTGATTGAAGAGATCGTTGAGCTTGTTAAAGCTGGAAGACCTGTTTTGGTAGGTACTACTTCTGTGGAAATCAGTGAGTTACTTAGCCGTATGTTAAGTCTTCGTAAGATTAAACATAATGTCCTTAACGCCAAACTTCACCAACATGAAGCCATGGTGGTCGCAGAGGCAGGACGACCTGGAGTTGTTACTATTGCAACTAACATGGCAGGTCGTGGTACTGATATTAAGCTCACCAAAGAGGTAAAAGATGCAGGCGGTCTTGCTATTATCGGTACAGAGCGTCATGAGAGCCGTCGTGTGGACCGCCAGTTGCGTGGTCGTGCAGGTCGTCAGGGGGATCCAGGTAGCTCTGTCTTTTATGTAAGTATGGAGGATGACCTCATGCGTATGTTTGGCTCGGATCGCTTGGCAGGCTTGATGGATAAGATGGGCTTCCAAGAGGGAGAGATGATTGAACACAACATGATTTCATCCTCTATTGAGCGTGCGCAGAAGAAGGTAGAGGAAAATAACTTTGGTATCCGTAAGCGACTTATTGAGTACGATGATGTGATGAATCAACAACGGAATGTCATCTACGCAAAACGCCATCACGCTCTCATGGGAGAACGTATTGGTGTGGATATTACCAATATGATCTATGATACAGCAGATGTTTTGATTGCGAATGCTCGTGATGTGATGGATTACGAGGGACTGCAACTTGATGTTATGCAAGTATTTGCCATGGAAGTACCTTTCAGCGAAGATGCTTTCCGTACAAGCCGTGAAAACGTTCTGGCGGACCAATTGGCTGAAGCAGCTCTTGAGACTTTCAAACGTCGTATGGAAACTTTGCAAAAGGTAGCATATCCTGTCATTAAGAAGGTGTATGAAGAGCGTGGAGCAATGTATGAGAATATATTGATTCCTATCACAGATGGTAAGAAAGCGTATAATGTGGCAGTCAACCTAAAAGCTGCATATGAGACTGAGTGCAAAGAGGTTATTCGTGAGTTTGAAAAACGTATGGTGCTTTATGTCATTGATGATGAGTGGAAAGATCATCTCCGTCAATTGGATGAACTCAAACAATCTGTACAGAATGCAAGTTATGAGCAAAAAGATCCATTGCTCATCTATAAGCTTGAATCATTCAATATCTTCCGTCAGATGTTAGATGCGTTCAACCGTCGCACTATATCTATTCTGTTCCGCGGACAAATACCAACGCGCGATCCAGAGGAGGTACGTCAGGCACATGCGCAACAGCGTCAAGACTTCTCTCGTTATCGTACTCAAAAAGATGCAGTAGCTCGTGCTGCTGCGGCTAGTGGCCAAGCTGCAGCTGCTAATCGAGATACACGTGAACAACAACGTCCAGAGCCTCTGCGCGTAGAGAAGAAACCTCGTCCAAATGACCCATGTCCTTGTGGATCAGGTAAAAAGTATAAGCAATGTCACGGTAAAACTGAAGCATAATGTCACTTCTTAATAACATCCTTTTATCTATAACCTGGGATGTAGATCCTATTCTCATTCATTTTGGAGATGGAGGAATCCGTTGGTATGGCTTGTTATGGGCGATAGGAATTTATTTGTGCTATTTAATTCAGGTTAAGTTGTACAAAAATGAGAACTGCCCATCTGAGTGGACGGACAAACTCTTCATGTGGATGGTTATTGGTTTGATTATCGGCGCAAGAGTGGGACACTGTTGGTTCTATGAATGGCATGATGTTACTTTGCCAGGTATGCAAGCATACTGTCAATATATGGGGTTATCTACCGAGCCAGTACAAATCTTTGGTTGGACAATCAATTATCGTAATCCATATATTGAGCATCCTTTGAAACTTATCAAAATTTGGGAAGGAGGGCTCTCTAGTCATGGTGGTGCTTTTGGTCTTCTTACTGCCGCATGGTTGCTCAATCGTAAAATTTTTTCCAAAGAACCCAAGTTTCACACTTCGCTCCTTTGGATTATGGATCGTCTTGTAGTAGGAGTTTGTGTTACAGCGACCTTGATTCGTCTTGGCAATTTGATGAATTCTGAGATATATGGAACCCCTACTGACTTGCCCTGGGGATTCATCTTTGTAAGAGATGGACAGACTGTCCCTTGTCATCCTACGCAAATCTATGAGATGTTGTATTGTATAGTAGGTTTTGTGGTGACATGGTTTATGTATTGGAAAGGAAAGGCGTACAAACGAGAAGGACTACTTTTAGGTGTATTCCTTGAAATTATATTCTTTACTCGATTCATGCTTGAGTTCATCAAAAATGATCAAGAGCTATTTGAATCTGGGCATATTTTGAATATGGGACAAATCCTTTCGCTTCCTTTCGTTGTTTGGGGTATATACCTTATCATACGCGCATATAAGCGTCCTGCATTGCCTTGAGATTGCGATATTTAATCATAATGTTTTTGTGTGCGTTCTTTATCTCCAATGTCAAAGCGCAAACGGTAGATGAAGACATCTTGTTGTTGGAACTAGTAGCCCAACAGAGTCATGATTTGCACATGAGTGATACGCTTTATGTGGGTGATTCTGCAATTGTTGTGTGCGATACGGTATGGAAGCAATATCCACATCCTTTATGTATGCCGTTGATGTATACACCTCCTGCATTCCCTTCTTTGAATGATACTACACCAGAAGATAAATATTCCGTTGCAGCTATCCGTCGTAATGCGTTGCGCTATATTACAATATATCATGCAGATCTATACACATCTGTCAGTGATACGAATCGATTAAAATTGGTTGAAATTGGTAAAACAAAAATACAAAGAGCAATCGTTAAAGATCTCTATGAGGATGAGTTAGATGCTAAGCGAGCATTACGAGATGTTAATTCTCCTTGGACTAAGGAGGCAAATCTCTCTTTACAGATAACTCAAAACTATGCTACAGAGAATTGGCATCAAGGTGCTGTGAATTCTTTTTCAATGCTTTGGGCTGCAAAGGCCTTCGCCAATTATAAAAGCGAAAAACTTGTGTGGGAAAATTTTGCTGAGTGGCGATTGGGATTGAGTACTGTGAGTGGTGACACGTTGCGATTAATGAGTACTACGGATGATATTTTTCAAATATATAATAAAGTAGGATATCAATTACATCCACAATGGTATGTCTCTTTATTTTCAGATTTTAAGACGTCGCTGTTCCGAAATTTTCAAAAGAATTCGGATAGATTGAATACTACATTCTTAACTCCAATACGTTATAATGTAGGTCTTGGTGTGGATTGTAAGCCAGTAGAAGGCCTATCGATTAATATATCACCTGCTACGTATAAAATAATCTATGCTTTAATTACAGACTCTACTCGTATTGATATTACTGGACTCGGAATAGAGAAGGGAATGGATAGTCAACATGAAATAGGTAGTTCAATTCGTGTTGAGTGGAAGTGGAAGCCATTACGTGAAATAGAAATTGATACACGTTTTTATTTCTTCACGAACTATAAGCAAATAGAAACAGAACTAGAGGTCGATGTTGATTTTATCATAAATAGGTATTTATCGGCAAAACTCTTGCTCCATCCTCGGTATGATGGAACGATAGAAGGAGTTACAGAGCAGAAATCAAAATTACAATTCAAAGAACTCATTAGCGTTGGTTTTTCTCATACGTTTAGGTAATTGATAATGAATAACTTGTAGGCATATGGATAAACAATCATTACGAATTATTTACATGGGAACCCCAGACTTTGCAGTGGAGAGCTTACGTGCATTAATCGAGGGAGGTTATAATGTAGTAGCAGTAGTTACTATGCCCGATAAACCTGCGGGTCGTGGTCATCAGTTGCAGTTTTCGGCAGTAAAGCAATATGCACTTTCAATCGGTTTGCCAATTCTTCAACCAGAGCGTTTAAAAGCAGAGGAATTTGTAGAGGAACTTCGATCGTTTAATGCAGATTTACAGATTGTTGTGGCATTTCGAATGCTACCAGAAATCATTTGGGGTATGCCTCGTTTAGGTACATTTAATCTTCATGCATCATTGCTACCACAATATCGTGGAGCAGCTCCTATCAATTGGGCTGTTATGAATGGAGATTCTGTGACAGGTGCGACTACTTTTATGCTTCAGCATGAGATTGATACTGGTAATATTATTCTTCAAGAACAGATTTCTATAGAAGAAGATGAGAATGTTGGCTCTGTGCATGATCGTCTTATGGTAATGGGAGCAAGATTGGTTACACGTACTGTTGACCTAATTATTGATAGTGAGAATAAAGGAACACCAGTTCCTGCAACTGCGCAAGATGAGTCTATTGAATTGCGTCCTGCTCCTAAAATATTCAAAGATACCTGTGCGATAGATTTTTCTCGTACTACTGAACAAGTTCGAAACCATATACGTGGTCTTAGTCCATATCCTGCAGCGTGGATCAATAAGATGCCTTCTCAACATCCTCTTTCATCTCTTCTCACTGGAGCTAAAGTATATAAGGCGGTGCCAACCCCATATTCTGAACAAAAAGGACATATAATTATTCCTTGTTCGGATGGATACATAGATATTCTAGAATTGCAACTTCCTGGAAAAAAACGTATGGATGCACCTTCTTTACTTAATGGAATAAAAAATAAATAACCTTGACATTTGAAGCCGGAATAATATGACAATAGCTATATTCGGAAATACTCTTCGCTCAGAAACAATCCGCGAAGTAAAACACATTGTTGAATTCCTTCAATTACGCGGCGTTGATGTTGTTCTTTCACAGGAACTTCGTCATGACGCATTCAACCGCGAGTATCCTTCTGTTGAAGATTATATCTCTCATACAGGTGAGACGATTGACTTTGCGCTTTCGGTAGGTGGTGATGGCACTTTCCTCACTACAGCATCTCTGGTGGGACATCTAGATATCCCAATTTTAGGAATTAATTGCGGGCACTTGGGTTACTTAGCTGAGGTGCAAACAGATAATATAGATGCAGTTCTTGATCAACTGATTACGAATAACTATACGATAGAACAGCGTCGTATGTTAGAAGTTACTTGTCAATATGAAGGAAAAATAGCTTCTCCA
This sequence comes from Paludibacteraceae bacterium, assembly GCA_045614865.1. Classification (GTDB taxonomy): domain Bacteria; phylum Bacteroidota; class Bacteroidia; order Bacteroidales; family Paludibacteraceae; genus Colicola. The sequence continues at coordinate 14,150 of JAZLDS010000020.1, forward strand.
TATGCTCTCAATGAAGTAGCTATTCTTAAGTCTGGATTGAGCAGTATGATTACGGTTGATGTGACACTTAATGGCGAATTCTTACATAATTATAAGGCAGATGGGTTACTCATTGCAACTCCAACAGGTTCAACGGCTTATAATCTTAGTGTTGGTGGCCCTTTGCTTGATCCACATGTGAGCGCAATTATTCTCACTCCAGTCGCTACACATAGTTTGAATATTCGTCCATTGGTAGTATTGGATGATAGTAAAATAGATGTTAAAATCTCTAGTCGTAATGGCAGCTATTTATTGAGTGTGGATGGAAGAAGCCAGGTGCTGAACCAAGATATACAATTACATATTGAACGTTCGCAACGTACAATCAAACTTGTTAGAATTAATGGACAAACATTCATGCAATCACTGAAGGAGAAACTTTATTGGGGAAAATGATTGATTATAAGGCGTTAATAGAAAAATATTGTGCTGGTAATAAAGAACTTCAGCATATACTTTTGACTCATTCACGTCAAGTAGCAGATAGAGCTCTTTTGATCTTAAAAGCTCATCCTGAGTGGATTGATTCAGGAGAAGTTGATATTGTATTTGTAGAAGAAGCTGCTATGTTGCATGATATAGGAGTTGTATGCTGTGATGCTCCAAAAATTCATTGTTTTGGCTCTCATGCTTATATTGAACATGGATATTTAGGAGCAGAGATCCTTCGTAATGAAGGACTATTAAAACATGCTGCAGTAGCGGAAAGACATACAGGTACAGGTATTACTTATGAACAAATTATTCGTGAACAATTGCCTATACCATTGCAGGACTATACGCCTCGTACATTAGAAGAACGCCTTATCTGCTATGCAGATAAATTCTATTCGAAGACTAAACTAGGTCAGGATAAACCCATGTCTAAGATTCGTCAACATATGTGGAAATATGGTTCTGATGCTGTTTCTCGCTTCGATATTATGCAGAAGTTCTTTGAACCACAAGAAGAGTGATTTTGAAATGTCAATAATTATACGCAAAATGGAGATTTTGTTTGCGTATATATATTTTTTTTCGTATCTTTGCAGTCGCAATGGAAATGCGTTACGATAAAACAGATTTACAATTTGCTCTTCGTGTCTTACGCGAGGGTGGTGTAATATTGTATCCTACTGATACTGTGTGGGGGATAGGCTGTGATGCTACCAATGAAGAGGCTGTGGCACGCGTGTACTCAATAAAGAAACGTGTAGATTCCAAGGCAATGTTGGTATTGCTAGATGGACCGGGGAAATTACAAGGTTATATGGATAAGGTTCCAGAAACTGCTTGGATGTTGCTAGAAGCGAGTGAAGGACAACGGCCAATGACAATAATTTATCCGAAAGCTAAAAACTTAGCGGCCAATCTATTAGCAAAAGATGGAAGTGTAGGTATTCGTATTACAACAGAGCCTTTTACAAGAGCGATCTGTGAACAATTGAAAAGGCCTATTGTTTCTACATCAGCAAATTTTAGTGGAGAATCGACTGCAAAAACTTTTCAGGAAATTTCAAAGGAACTTATTGACATGGTGGATTACGTATGCCAGTTTCGTCGTAATGATAATTCACCTGCGTGTCCTTCTTCTATCATAAAGATTGACGAAAAAGAACGTATCACAATTATTAGGGAATAACCATGACCTACTGGAATAGACGTAAAAAGCAACAACTGATATATCTATTAGTAGATATTCTTTCCTCCTTGTTAGTATGGAGCAGTTTTCTTGTTTTCCGTTGGTTAGTATATGAAGGAAAAGTACTATCTGTTGATACAATTTTAATACCGATGTTCAGTTTTTATACACCGTTAATTATCTATCCATTAGGATGCTTAATTGTGTATTATTTGTCGGGTTACTATCTTCGCCCACTTAGAAAACGTTATTCACGTGAGTTTAGACGTACCTTGTTCTCATCATTGATAATAGTCTTAGGTGCTTTTTTCTGTATTATTATAGATGATCCTATACGTAATTATCAGTCTTATTTCAATTCTTTAATAGTGCTTTTTATTCTGCAATTTGTTGGAGCTTATATCCCACGTTTATTGGTTACGTATATTTCTCATAAGTTGAATAATGATGATCCTAGATGCTTTACAATTCATTCTGTAGATGAGGTCGTTAATTTTGAGCAGAAGCATAAATTGAAACCATATGATGAAGTGATTCTAGATTTGAAATCAAGAGGGAAAGAGCGAGAGATTTATGCACTAATTAATAGATTATATCCTACTAATGTGGAGATATCTATTGTTCCAAGCCTTTATGATATGCTTACAGGTGCCGCAGAAATTGCAGATATTTCAGGTCAACCGTTAGTGCGAATTACTGAACATAAAATGAGTGATATGGAATTATGTATTAAGCGTGCTTTTGATATAGTAGTTTCGGCTACAATGCTTTTGCTGCTAATGCCTGTCTTTGTTGTTATATCTATATTAGTTTGGTCTACATCAGAGGGGCCTATATTGTATCGTCAAGAACGCGTAGGATTGCATGGAAAACCGTTTAATATCCTAAAATTTCGCACTATGCGAGTGCATTCAGAAGGTGGAACCCCTCAACTGAGTGCAGATAATGATCCGCGTATAACAAAAGTCGGAAAATTCTTGCGCAAGTATCGTTTGGACGAGTTACCACAATTCTGGAATATTCTTATAGGCGATATGTCTATAGTAGGACCACGTCCTGAAAGACGTTATTTTATTAATCAAATAGAAGAAAAAGCACCATATTACTGTCTGATCTATAAAGTACGTCCAGGTTTGACTAGTTGGGGGCCAATCAAAGTCGGGTACACTGATACTTTGGACAAAATGGTACGCCGTTTGAACTATGATATTGTTTATCTTGAGAACATGTCAATTGCATTAGATGTAGAAATTATGTTCTATACGATAGGTGTAATTCTCAACGGGCGAGGAAAATAAGATTGAATCCTAATATTAGCATAACATGGCATATTCATACGATGAAGCAATAAAACGCGTTGAGCATATTGTCGCAGAATTAGAGCAATCTGAGGCTCTGAGTATGGAAGTGTATCAAGCGAAAGCCAAAGAGGCTAGGGAACTACTGAACTTCTGCCAACGACAATTGACTGATTGGGAGAAGAAGATGGATGAGGTGGTAAGTATTTCCGAATCAGAGGTTGTCTAGAGTTTAACGACTAACAAACAAAGATTGTTGCAATTGCTTTGGTATCCTCTCGGTATAGGTTCGGAATAAGTGTAAAGAGAGAAAGAAAATCTTGTGTACTCCTATGTGTGAGGGTTTATTCTTCAGAGAAGTGAACAAGAACGTGGCGATATGAATTAAATATCTTGGATTTAGATACAAAACCAAGGTATTTTTTTTGTTCATCTACAACGGGTAAATTCCATGCACCGGTATCTTCAAAGACTTCCATTACCTTGCCCATCGGCATGGTATTAGTAATAATAGCCTGTGGTGAATTCATGAGTTGCTTTACGGTAAAGCGATTATATAGACGAGGTTGAAACATGATGTTACGCACTTCGTCTAGCAATAAAATTCCCAGAAGTTTACCTTTTTCATCAACGACAGGAAAAATGTTGCGACGGCTCTGAGCAATGACTTTTACCAATTCTCCTAAAGTCATTCCAGGATTGAGAGTCATAAGGTCGGTTTCAAGTACATTATCCATCTTTAGAAGGGTCAGTACAGATCGGTCTTTATTATGGGTAAGAAGTTCGCCTTTCTGTGCTAGACGCATAGCATAAAGACTATGTGGCTCGAATATCTTGATGGTTAGGAATGATACAACAGCTACTGCCATAAGTGGCATAAAAAGATGATAGCCACCAGTAAGCTCTGCAATAAGGAATATACCTGTTAGCGGTGCGTGCATGACGCCGGCCATGAGTCCCGACATTCCAGCTAACGCAAAGTTTGCTTCAGGGACACCTAGACCAATTATATTCATCAGTCTTGCACAAACAAATCCTACAATTGCTCCCATAAAGAGCGAAGGTGCAAAGATACCACCTACGCCACCACCACCGTTGGTCGCTACAGAAGCAAATATCTTGAAGAAAAGAATGGCGATGAAGTAACCAACTAGTACCCAGCTGCTTGTTCCGAGTACCTCGAATGGGCTGTTAGCAATAGCTGATATTGAATCACCATTAATAAGTTGTTTAATCACATCGTATCCTTCTCCATAAAGAGGAGGAAATAGGAATAGCAAGATACCTAATGTAACTCCTCCTACCAAAAACTTAGCCCATGTGTTCTGAATCTTGTGTTTGAAGAGTTGTTCCAGTGCGTTCATTCCACGGGTGAAATAGAGTGATACAAGTCCGCATGCTATACCTAATATGATGTACCATGGCAGGCGTTCCACGAAGAATGGTTCGCTATTTGTCAATGGGAACATCGCCTCCTGACCATTGACCATGAATGAGATCGCAGTTGCCGTTACAGATGAGATGAGCAACGGAGCCATACGTGTCATGGTTAAGTCCATCATTAGTACCTCTAACGTAAAAACTAAACCCGCGATAGGAGCTTGGAAAATACCTCCCACTGCTCCTGCTGCACCACAGCCAATCATGAGCATCATGGTTTTTTGGTCAAGACGGAATAGTTTCGCTAGATTACTGCCTATAGCAGCACCAGTCATCACGATTGGTGCCTCGGCTCCCACCGAACCTCCAAAACCAATAGTAATTGCAGAACCCACTACAGAAGTCCATGTGTTGTGGAGTTTGATGATAGATTTACGTTGAGAGATCGCATAGAGAATTTTGGTGATACCATGCGAGATATCATCTTTAACTATGTATTTTACGAATAGTCCTGCCAATGTGATACCAATCATAGGAGTAATTAGATACCACCAATGATGTTGCTCAATAAGATGATGTTGCACAAGATGTTGCAGTCCATGAATAAGCATCTTGAGCAATTGTGCAGCGCATGAAGCTAACGCACCCACGAAGAAACTTAGTATAAGAACGAGGTTCTTTTGTGGAATGTGCTGCTCGCGCCACGCTATAAATCGGTCGTATGTAGTCTTATCCCTAAGCACAAACTATTCTTCTTGTGTGTCCCAACCAATACCGCGATATTTGTCGAGATCCCATTCCTCTTCCACCTCATTAAGATAGATGGTGTGTGGTTCTTCATCTTCATCGCTAGGCTCTTCATCATGTTCGATGACTCTAACCTCAATAGGAGAGTGAGAAATTTCAATGACTTGGTTTTGCTCCTTATTGAGTTCTTCCCACAGCATATCTTTTAACTCGGTAAGTCCCATTCCACTTGCAGATGAGAAGCAGATGACGGATATTCCTAACTCTCTAGAGAGTTCATGGGTTAATTTTTCTAGGTCAATATCTTCATCTGCTATGTCGCATTTGGAAATAGCTAAAATACGAGCTTTGGTTAGCAATTGCGGATTATATTTCTCCAGCTCGGCGAGCAAAATGTCGTACTCTTTTTTGATATCCTCTGTGATGACGGGCACCATGAATAGCAGAACAGCATTGCGCTCAATGTGACGTAGGAATCTAAGACCTAGCCCACGACCTTCTGCTGCACCCTCAATGATTCCGGGGATATCGGCCATACAGAACGATTGGTTGTCACGGTAAGATACAATACCCAATTGTGGAGTCAATGTCGTAAACGGATAATCTGCAATTTCAGGTTTGGCTGCACTAACCACGGAGAGTAGAGTGGATTTTCCTGCATTTGGGAAACCTACTAAACCTACATCTGCTAGAACTTTTAGTTGCAAAATAACATTCGCTTCCATACATGGTTCACCGGGCTGCGCATAGCGTGGAGCTTGGTTAGTGGCTGTACGGAAGTGCCAGTTCCCAAGTCCTCCTTTACCACCGCGGAATAGGATAATCTCCTCTTGGTGTTCCTTAATCTCGCACATCCATTCACCGGTATCTCCATTATAAACTACTGTACCACATGGTACTTCAATAATCTTGTCTTCACCATCTTTTCCGAAGGAACGTGATGGACCACCTTTGCCACCATCGGTAGCAAAAACATGCTTCTGGTACTTTAAATGAAGCAATGTCCATAGATTACGATTGCCGCGGAGGATGATATGTCCCCCTCGTCCACCATCACCGCCATCAGGACCTCCTTTTGGAACGTATTTCGCGCGATGGAAGTGCATGCTACCTGGGCCACCCTTTCCAGAGCGGCAGTAGATTTTTACATAATCGATAAACGAGGATGAAGCCATATCTAGATATAATTACAAAATTATGATTTACTTTTGAATCAATTTCAAAATGTTATCAATTTGACAGAAGGTATCTTCCATTGAATTATTGCCATTGATAGCAAAGTAGTTGTGACGGTGGAGGTAATATGTACACACTGGTTTAGTTTCTGCCTGATATACTTGCAATCGCTTTTTAATGGTTTCATAATTGTCGTCTGCGCGACCACTAGTTTTACCACGATTGAGAAGACGTTTAATAACCTCATCTTCTTCTACAAACATATCTAGCAATACTGCTTTCATGTGACGACGATCAAGCAAGAGTTCTAATGCCTCAGCTTGTGCTACAGTACGTGGGAAGCCATCAAATATTACACCCTTGCAATCTTCTGGTAGATTGTCTAGATAGCGCTCAATAAGGTGAATCATCTTGTGATCAGGAACAAGATTACCACCTGCAATCAACTCGCCAATCTCTTTGCCAAGTTCGCTACCTGATTTAATTTCAGCGCGGAGTGCGTCGCCAGTTGAGAGGTGTTGCAACCCGTATTTTTCTACGATAAGGTCAGATTGTGTGCCTTTACCACTACCAGGGGCACCACAAAGTATAATGTTCAACATAAACGTAAATTATAAGATTTTTTTTGGACACAAAACGAGTTGCCCCAAAGAGCAACTCGTTGTATGTGTGAATACTCAATTAGAGTGCTAAACCTGCACCTGCTTTGAATTTAGCAACTTTCTTTGCTGGGATTTGAATCTTAGCACCAGTTGCTGGATTTACACCTTCATGAGCAGCTTTCTCTACTACAGAGAATGTACCAAAACCAACGAGTTGTACCTTCTCACCTTTCTTCAATGCACCTGCCACTGCGTTTACAGTAGCCTCAACAGCCTTTTGAGCTTGTACTTTAGTCAAGCCAGCTTCAGCTGCAACTGCAGCTACGAGTTCTGATTTGTTCATAACGTTTTTCGATTAAAATATTAAACTTTTAATTACTTTATCGGCTCTTCCGAAAATTTTTTGGCAAAGTTACAATAATTTTTGGAAATATCAAATAATTTTGATAAAAAAAACAGTTTTCTTTAATTTTTTCTGCCATTTTAGCATGTTTCTGTCCTTTTTGCATGATTTTTGTTTTTACTTTGGTAGTTTTTTACTACTTTTGCAAACGAATTTATAATATCAAATACATGTTTAGAAACTTACCTACAGTTACAAAGAATCTTTTGCTAATCAATATCATCTGCTACTTTGCAGATGTGGTTTTTCAGCGTTATGGTATCAGCTTTAGCCATATTTTTGGTTTGCATTATTTTGCAGCTTCAGATTTCCAATTCTGGCAGCCATTGACATATATGTTCATGCATGCTGGTTTTGGACATATATTTTTTAATATGTTTGCAGTTATGATGTTTGCTCCTGCTCTGGAAGAGCGGTGGGGAGGAAAGCGATTCCTGATCTACTATCTTATCACGGGAATAGGTGCTGCATTGGTACAAGAGGCTGTTTGGGCACTTCAAATACAGCTGATTTTGAATACTGTCAATCCAACGATGGCTGCTGCACTAGCAAATCGTTTAGTTACTATTGGAGCCAGTGGCGCAGTGTTTGGCATCTTATTGGCGTTTGGATGGCTCTTCCCTGATGTACGCATGTTCATCATGTTCATCCCTATCCCCATACGTGCGCGTACGCTTGTAATTATATATGCTTTAATAGAATTATTCAGTGGAATAGCTCCTTCTGCGGGTGATAATGTAGCGCACTTTGTACATTTGGGTGGTATGATTTTTGGATGGTTACTTATCCTCTGGTGGCGTCATCGCGGATATGATGGTTTTGATTCTACACCTTGGAATGATGGTAGTTTGAAACAGTGGATCAAGGATAAGTGGCAAAAATTTTTCCCCAAAAAACATCCACGAATTAAACGCGATGATAATGCTAAATCGTATCGCGATTACCATTATCATAAGCCTTTATAAAGCAGATTTCATATATGAGGTATGAACGTATATGTATATAAATATGCATATTATTGTGATATAAAAACATATATTGGAACTGTATGATTTTATATGGCTTAACTCTCTCTTGATGATTACCTCTACTTCCCAACTACGAAAACCGTTATCATTCCGTTACCACCCGGATGGTGTTGACTGCAGTGCCTCTTGATAATGGATCTATTTAAGTAAAAACCGCTCCCTATCTTTAGGGAGCGGTTTTATCTAAACCAGAAACACTAAATAGTAGTGCTCTTTCAATTTAACGGAGCAAATATTTATTACCATTTTGGATAATGATGCCACGGTATGTCGTATCTACTCTTCTACCTAATACATCATACATCGGAGCATTAATATTCAATGCTTCACGTACTTCCTCAATATTAGTTGAGGCTGATTTCCAGATAGCATATACTGTACCGTCGTAGCCTACTGGCAATACAGTGAGGGCTTCACCTATACCTATAGAATTGTCGTACCAACCGATAAACTCATCATTCTCCTTGGTAGGAGTAGGAATGGTGTATGCTTCGCCTGTTATCTTGGTAGGTAACTCTACATCAACGATTGTGGTGCCTGTAGAAGAATTTGCGTTGGCCTTTTGGTATGCTGGACCCCACGCCTCAGGTTTTCCCGCCTCGGTAAAGTCTTCAGATGTTGGCCATGAGTCGTGAATAGATTGCAAGAAGAAAGCAGCGATTGCATAACGCCAAGCAGCTGTAGTCAAATCGTCTGTTAAACTAGTTTGTACGCTCATGATATACGCTTTGAGCCATGTCCATTCTGCTTTACTAAACGCAGCTTGTACACCTACAGCAGTTAACTTACCGCAAATTACACGGCAACCGCAAGGAGTTTCTGAGCTGTTGTGTGGTTGACCTGCACCCTTAGAAGCAATCTCTTCCAAGGTGCCGAGAGATGTGATGCCTGCAGCTTCTTTGTAGCTAGCCCATAGTTCTTCTTGAGTAGGAACTTTCACCGCATCAGCACCTGTTATCTCCTTGACTACCTTACCGCCATTGAGTACCCATGTTACC
>JAZLDS010000021.1:0-37815 GCA_045614865.1 Paludibacteraceae bacterium
TATGTGATCAAATTCGCCGTGCGGTAATCTCTGTTCCTGCAAATATTGCTGAGGGAATGGGAAGGACATCTATAAAAGAACAGAAACATTTTTTGGAGATATCTTATGGCTCATTGATGGAGGTACAATGTCATCTAGATATTTCGACAGAATTAGGCTATATTTCTAAAGAAGAATATGATGCTGCAAATGTATATGTTCATCGTATAGCAAATATGTTAAATAAGTTACACGCTTTAAGGCGGTGATACGGTTAGGCGGTTAAGCGGTGATACGGTTAGACGGTTAAACGGACCGATAAAGGCATAACCGATAAAGGAATAACCGACAAAGTCCTAACCGATAAAGGAATAACCGATAAAGGAATAACCGATAAAGGAATAACCGATAAAGGAATAACCGGCAAAGGAATAACCGATAAAAATGAATATGATACAAGTAATCAAAATAGGTGGTGGCGTACTGGAGAACGAGGCATCTCGTGAGATGTTTCTTCGTCAGTTTGCTACCGTAGAAGGACCAAAGGTGCTTGTGCATGGTGGTGGACGATTAGCCACAACCATGGCAGAGCGTTTAGGCGTAAAGACACAGATGATAGACGGTCGCCGTGTGACCGACAAAGAGACCCTTGATATCGTGACTATGGTCTATGGCGGATTGGTCAACAAACAAGTTGTTACTCTTTTGCATACCATGGGCGTGAATGCTATTGGGTTGACAGGTGCTGACGGTGGATGGATGCGCTCTATCAAGCGCCCTATCAAGAATGGTATTGATTATGGATTTGTGGGCGATGTGAAGGAGGTCAATGGCGAGCATCTACGTATGCTCCTTAACAACGGACTAACCCCTGTCATTGCTCCTATCACATATAGCGAAGAAGGATGGTTGCTCAATACCAATGCCGATACTGTGGCCTCAGAGACTGCTATCTCACTTGCTCCAAAGGTACAACTAACATTCTGTTTCGAGAAGGCAGGCGTGCTACGCGATGCCGATGACGAGTCGTCACTCATTCCACGCATCACCCGCGAGTCGTACAAGCAATTGTTGGCTGATGGTATTGTCTCTGGTGGTATGATACCAAAGATAGATAACGCTTTTGCGGCTTTGGAAAGAGGCGTAAAAAGCGTACGCATTACACACGCCAATAACTTGCAAGGCGGGACAATAATTGAAGAAGTTTAAAGCGCCATCTAGACTATCTAGATTATCTAGATTAACTAGTAAGGCGCTCTACTAGAATATGGACAACAAATACATCACACTATTGCAACGCATGATCCAGACCCCGTCTACCTCGGGGCAGGAGGATGCTGTATGCACCATGCTAGCGGAATGGATGACTGCCGAGGGGTGTGCTCCCCATCGTGTAGGCAATAATCTCTGGGCTGCGTGCGGAGAGGGGCCTGAAACGATCTTGCTCAATGCGCATATTGACACCGTCAAACCTGCGGCTTCATACACCCGCGACCCATTTGGCGGTGAGTGTGATGGCAAGACTATCTACGGATTAGGCGCCAACGACGATGGCGGTAGCGTGATAGCCATGCTGGCCGTTTTTATGGAGTTGCAGCAAACACCTATACCCGGCAAACGCATCGTCCTTTCTCTTACAGCCGAAGAAGAGAATAGCGGACGTAATGGTATTGAGCTTCTTCTACCACATATCGGGCCTATCGACTATGCCATCGTAGGAGAACCTACTTCGCTAAAGATGGCAGTAGCCGAACGCGGACTAATGGTATTGGATGCCGAAGCTCACGGCAAAGCAGGACATGCAGCACGTGAGGAGGGTGTGAATGCCCTTTATATCGCTTTGGATGACATACAGACTTTGCGCCAATATGCTTTTCATCAGGTGTCACCATTCTTGGGCAAGGTCAAGATGACTACCACGATGATTCAGGCGGGTACGCAACACAATGTAGTGCCAGATACATGCAAGTTCGTAGTGGATATTCGTTCCAATGGTTTGTATGCCAACGAGGAAATACTCACTATTTTACAACCCATGGTGCAATCGACACTCACACCACGTTCTACACGCTTAAACGCTACTGCTACAGGTATCGAAACGCCTATCGTCAAGCGCGCACAGGAATTGGGCATCGAACTCTTCGGTTCGCCTACGCTAAGCAATATGGCATTGTTGAGTTGTCCGAAGGTTAAGTTCGGCCCAGGCGACTCCGCCCGCTCCCACACCGCCGATGAGTATATCCATATACACGAAATAGAACAAGCAATCAAGTTACTGAAAGTACTGCTTGAATAATAAAAACAAAAATTGTACAAAATTAATCCAAAATTATCAAAAATTTCATTGTCACTCATGTTGCGATGAAAAAATAATTTTGAAAAATTTTCTATAATAAATTATAATTTTGGGATAGGAAAAACAATGAAACTCTGGGATAAAGGTTATAAGATTGATGACGCAATAGAGCGTTTTACCGTAGGCAAAGACAAAGAATTGGACTTGCTATTAGCTACGCATGATATATTAGGTACCATGGCACATGTGACCATGTTGGAGCATGTGGGTTTGCTATCCAAAGAGGATTTGGATGTTCTCCTACCTGCTTTGCGCGAATTGTATAAGCAAGCAGAGTCTGGCAACTTCGTCATTGAAGATGGTATCGAAGATGTACATTCACAAGTAGAGTTGATGCTAACTCGCCAATTGGGCGAAGTTGGCAAAAAAGTGCATACAGGTCGCTCACGCAATGACCAAGTGTTGGTGGATCTCAAACTCTTTACCCGAGCTGAGATTGAGAAGACGATGAAACTTGTAGAGCGCCTTTTTGAGGTGCTTCAAAAACGTAGCGATGCAACCAAGAATATTCTTATGCCGGGTTACACTCACTTGCAAGTGGCTATGCCGTCGTCTTTTGGTCTTTGGTTAGGCGCTTATGCTGAGGCATTGACCGACGATATGCGTCTGTTGGTTGCGGCTTTTGAGCAAGCTAACCTTAATCCGCTGGGGTCAGCTGCTGGCTATGGCTCATCTGCGCCACTCAATCGCACCATGACTACGCAGTTGCTTGGTTTCGCAGATTTGGACTACAACGCTATCTATGCCCAAATGAACCGTGGTCGAATGGAGCGCACTGTGGCATTTGCTTATTCGTCTGTAGCCGAGACATTGGGTCGTTTGGCGATGGACTGCTGTATGTTCAATTCCCAGAACTTCGGCTTTATCAAGTTGCCAGATACGATGACTACAGGCTCGAGCATCATGCCGCATAAGAAGAATCCTGATGTGTTCGAACTCATTCGTTCACATGCCAATCGCATCTGCGCTATTCCAGATACCATTCGCCATATAACAACCAATTTGCCAGTAGGTTACTTCCGCGACTTGCAACTGCTGAAAGAGGTGTATTTCCCATTGTTTGAGGAGCTGAACGACCTCTTGGAGATTACTACCTATGCTATTGAAAATATGTCTGTCAAGGAAGATATCATGTCCAATCCGTTGTATGCGCCAGCATTCTCTGTAGAGGAGGTTAACCGCCGAGTAGAACAAGGCGTAGCTTTCCGCGACGCGTATCGACAAGTGGCCGATGAGATTACCCAGGGTAGTTTTCGCCACGAAGCAACTGTAGAACAGACTCTAGCTCATTACACCCACGAAGGGTCAATAGGAAATCTCTGCAATGCACAAGTCAAAGCGAAAATGGATGCTATTACCCAATCACTTCCTGTGGAAACGATTCGTCAAGCTATACGAGCACTTTTGACTTACTAAGAAAAGCATTCATCTGAATACGATTCGACGATATATGTTTACACGAACCATACAGTTATTAGGAGAAGAGCATTTTTGTGCATTGAAAAAGATGCGCGTTATATTGTTCGGAGTAGGAGGCGTAGGAGGATGGTGCGCTGAAGCCTTGCTTCGCACAGGAATTGGACATTTGACTATTGTAGATTTTGACAAAGTAGATATCACAAATCTAAATCGTCAAGTAGTGGCGACCCATAATAATATCAGCCAAAGCAAAGTCATACAAATGCAGCAAAGGCTTCTATCTATTGCTCCAGAAGCTGACATACAAGCCATTGAGTGTCAATACAATGCAGACACCGCAGATCAGTTTAATCTCACGCATTACGACATTGTGGTGGATGCAATCGACATGGTTGAATGCAAGGCGCTACTACTCTATCGTGCCACACTTGCAGGCTGCAAAGTATATTCTAGCATGGGTGCTGGTAGAAAAGTAAATCCTCAGAAAATTCACACCACCGAATTTTGGAAGGTACAAGGATGTCCACTAGCTCGTGCATTGCGCACAAAAATGAAAAAAAACGGACTAATACCTACCAGCAAGATTCACTGTGTATATTCCGATGAGATTAGTGGCGAGCAAGGTACAATTGCTCCTATCGTTGGCATCTTTGGTATGACTCTCGCTAGTATGGTCATCAATGATTGCATTGAGATAGCGAAAAAATAAAATCTACTCATTTTACGTCTTTTGGGATTATCTGCATGCTATTTTAGAGTGTGTTGCGTTGTTGTGTTGTGCGAAACTAGATAGATAAATCTATCTTTTCAGAAAATAATGCACCTATTACTTGCATATTTGCATTTTTTTTTATACCTTTGCGCGGTAATTTAGGCATAATAAAAAAATATGAAAAATATCGCCTTTATCGTCAATCCTATTTCGGGAACAAAGACAAAGAATCGAGTTATCAAGTTGATTCGTGAATTATTGGATTTGGAACAATTTTCTCCAACCGTGGTTGCTACTGAGTACGCAGGACATGCCACACAACTCGCCCAACAATTTGCACTAGAAGGTTACTACGCCGTGATTGCTGTAGGCGGGGATGGTACTGTCAACGAAGTAGCTTCTGGGTTAGCAGGTTCTCGCACAGCACTAGGCATCATTCCTAATGGTAGCGGCAACGGTTTTGCACGTCATTTGGATATTTCTACCCGCATGAACCGCGCAATAGAAATGCTCAATAGCAGCGAAGTTATCCAGGTTGATTATGCAATGGTGAATGATAGACCTTTCTTCTCTACTTTTGGGGTGGGTTTTGACGCTGTTGTAGCGCAAGATTTTGCAGAAACCAACCGCGGGTTGAAGGGATACGTACAAACCATTTTCAAAGATCTATTCCAATACAAACCTGAGACCTATCACCTAGAAGGAGATGGGATAGACCTCACCACTACTGCTTTCCTCATCAATATTGCCAACGCTAGTCAATGGGGCTACGATGCTTATATTGCACCTAAAGCCAGTGTGCAAGATGGATGGTTGGATGTAGCCATTGTGACGGAGTTCCCTATCACAGCCGCAGCAGAATTGGCGCTGAGGTTATTCACCAAGAACATTGACGAGAATCACTATATCAACACCATCCGCGCCAAAGAATTAACCTTGACGCGCGATACTGATGGCCCTGTGCATATCGATGGCACGCCTGCCACATTGCCAAATAAGTTGCACATCAAGATTGTAGAAGATGGACTAAGAGTACTTGTAAAAAAACGTTTCTAATATGACTATCAAAATCATCAACAAGAGTAATAATCCGCTACCTCGTTATGAGAGCGAGCAAGCAGCTGGTATGGATATCCGTTGTCATTTGGCAGAATCTGTCACCTTGCAGCCCCTGGAGCGCAAATTGCTACCTACAGGTTTATACATTGAGTTGCCCGTAGGCTATGAAGCACAAATCCGCCCACGAAGCGGCTTAGCACTCAAGCGCGGACTCACCGTACTCAACACCCCAGGAACCATCGATGCTGACTATCGAGGAGAGATAGGAGTAATACTTATCAACCTCAGTCAAGAACTACAAACCATCGAGCCTGGCGAACGTATCTGCCAAATGGTGATTGCCAAGCATGAACAACCTGCATTAGAAGAGGTGACCGTACTAGGAGAAACAGAGCGTGGAGCTGGTGGTTTCGGGCACAGCGGCGTAAAATGATATTGACAAGACGAGATAAACCAGACGGACTATACCCATTTATTTAATGAAAAGAGGTGCATACATATTGCTATTCATCTTGGCTATCAGCAGTAGCTGGGGAACGCTACTGGCGAAAACAACGACGAAGAGCGAGCTCAGCGTTGAGGAACAACAGCAGTTTCTCTACTACTTCTATGAAGCACAACGCCTGATTCTAAAAGAAGAAATAGAGCCAGCATGGGAACTCATGCAGTTTTGCTACACCCTTAAGCCTAATGACGCTACCGTCAATAATTATATGGGCGTTTTCTTAGACGCACAGAATCGTCAAGAGGAAGCCCAGACCTACTTCCGTCGTGCATACGAATTGCAGCCTACTGAATACTGGTACCAATACGCCCTCTATCTGCTACGGAGTAAAGACAAAAAACAAGAGAAACTTGCTATACGAAACCTGGAGCGCGTGGCAAAAGCAATACCCAAAGACGAGTCCGTACATAACATGCTACAAAAAGCATACGTCCACGTCGGTGACTATAAACGCGCATTGGCACTACAGGATCGCATAGATTCTATTACAGGCTACAATGCCATGAGCGCTATGCAGCGCTACCGATTAAATGCCATGCTCAAAAATAATAACCAAGCCATACGTGAGGTGGAACGATATTTGGATGAAGACCCAGATAATATGCAGTTCCAAATGTTTCGTGCGCAACTCTACGAAGAGACACAACAGCCATCAGAAAAAATGGTGGTAGCCTACACAGCCCTATTGCGCTTTGAACCACACAACGTCATGTTGATGAACAACCTAGCATGGCATTTATGTCTATCTAAAATAGATCTGGATAAAGCAGAAGAATTATCGCGTTCAACTATCATGTCAGCTCCTAGTAATCCTACATATCTAGATACATATGCGTGGATCATGTACCACAAAGGAGATTATCAGACAGCATTCTTCTACATCCAACGAGCACTAGAACATGCAACGAAAGATACTAAAGCAGAAATTACAGAGCACTATAACGCCATTCTAAAGAAACTAAAACTATGAAACGAATTGTACCTGTAATTATCTGTTGTCTCATACTCAGCTCTTGCGGAATACAACGATCATCTGCACCACGCAGATATCAAACTATGACTCAAAAACTGAGCACCACCTTGCAGATGGATCAACATCAATATAAGATGGGATGTACCACCAAAACATGGCGTAATGAGTTGATCATACTATCTTTGCAACCCATGCTGGGAATCGAAATGGTTCGCATAGAAGCCACACCTGATAGCGTATGGCTGTTTGACAAAATGAATCATCGCTACACAGTCTTGGCATATAACGACTACACCAATAAGATCACACCGGCGCCCTCATACAAAATGATTCAAGACTTCATCGGCACACCACAAACTAAAAAACAGGACCAATCTACATTGTCTTTTTCCTTTGGGAAGCATAATATCCAAATAGGTTGCACTGTCTCCCAACGAGAATACAACACACTGAAAGAAGCAAAACGACTAGACACCAAAAAATACAAGCGCGTATCTCTACGTGAAGTACTACCTCTATGAAAAAACTATTTCTTCTACATATCATCCTATTGGTAACATTGGCAGTGCCGGCTCAAAGCGTGAAGGAATTGCAAAAGCAACAACGTGAACTCCAGCAGCAACTGGAGCAAACAGGCAAGATGCTTAAGCAAACCAAGCAAAACGAGACGGCTACAATCAACAAGCTCAATCTGCTCAACAACGACATCCAAACACGCAAGAAACTCATTCGTAACATTCAATCTGAAATTTCAGGATTGAATAATGAGATGGGGCAATTGAGACAAAAGCGCCAAAGTCTGCAGCAGCAATTAGAAGCTTGCAAAGAGGACTACGCAAAGCTCATCCGCGAAACTCACTATGCAGATATGCAACAATCACCCCTGCTTTTTCTATTCTCATCCAATAGTTTTCAGCAACTTACCAGACGTATTCGCTACATGCAACAATTTGCGGCATTTCGAAAAGAGCAAGTGCAACAAATTCAGCAACTGCAAACGGAGATTGACATCCAAAATAATCTGCTAGAAAGCCGCAAAAGCGACCGATCGGTTGCGCTGAAAAACCAAAAAAGAGAACAGGACAAATTGACGAGCGACGAACGCAAACAGAAAAATATGTTACAATCGCTCAAGAAAAAGGAGAAAGACCTACTTGCTAAACAAAAAGAGCAACAAAAAAAGGTGGACGCACTCAACAAGAAGATCGAAGAAATGATTGCCAAACAAGTGCGCACGACCACTACCCTAACAAAAGAGCAGCAACTCATAGCAGGAGGATTTGAAGCCAACCAAGGACGCATGCCATGGCCTGTAGAGAAGGGATATATCAGTGGCCATTTTGGTAAACACAAGCACCCAGTACACGAGCACGTGACCATTGATAACAAAGGCATTTATTTGCAGACCGTCCAAGGAGCAAGCGCACGTGCTATCTATGAAGGAGAAGTCACATGGTGTGCGCAGATGAATGGCAACTACGCCGTGATCATACAACATGGTAATTATAGAAGTGTCTATTCACCACTCAAATCCATCCATGTCAAACAAGGGGACAAAGTCACTGCCAAACAAGCCATTGGCACCATCTTCACCGATGCGAACGACGACAACAAAACCGAATTATACTTCCAAATATATAAGGATCGCTCCATACTCAACCCTAGCCTATGGCTAGCGCAATAAGATCAAACTACGATATGAAAACAAACAAGATAATTAGCCTGCTACTAATCGTACTATTAGCATGCAGTTGTAAACAAAACAATTGGCTCGACTGGAAGACGCAAAACGAATTATGGCTTGCTCAAAATGCCAAACAAGAGGGTGTCATCACCACGCCTACCGGGCTACAGTACAAATGTATCTATGAGGGACATGATAAATCGGCACGTCCTGATAATGCAAAAATGGTCACTATAAGATATAGTGGAAAACTCATCAACGGATATGAGTTTGATGCCAACGAATCATATACTGGATATGTGAGCAGTTTTGTAGCGGGATTCAGCGAAGGACTCAAAAAGATGCGCGAATTTGGCATCTACGAGTTCTATATTCCATACAAACTGGGATATGGCGTAGAAGGAACAGGTTCGGAAGGAACCAGCAGTCATATCCCACCCTACTCTACACTTATTTTCTACGTAGAACTGAAGGCTGTCAACTGATGAAGCATTGGTATATTGCCATACTGATATCTTTCGTTTTGTGTGCATGTGAGAACACCAACTATCGTTCATCGGTACCCAGTGTACCCGTGAATTTCACCCTGAACATCACACAAGAACACCCCCATTTTGTGGTTGACAATGGATTCCAAACAATGGAAATCACCCAATCCAAGTTTGAACGGGAATATATCGGAGTAGCTGGGCTATTAATCTGGATAGCTATGGATGGACGGTATCATGCAGCCGACTTGTGCTGTCCCAAATGCCTTAACATCAAAAAGCCCGTTGCTGCAGATGGTATATTTGCCGTATGTCCTACATGCAACGAACAGTTTGACTTGAGTTTTGGATACGCCTTCCCTACCAAAGGATACGCCAAAGAGCCCCTACGAAGCTACCAAGCCATCATCAACCAACAAGCCACGGGTATCTCCCTGAGAATCATCAATTAGTCATCATAGACCATGCTATCTATATACAATGCTTCAGCTGGAAGTGGAAAGACCTTCACACTCGCACGGGAATACTTGCGCATATTGTTACAAGATGTGCAACCCATGGGAGACAAAAGACTCCCGCATAGCCGAATACTAGCTGTTACATTCACGAAGAAAGCTACTGCGGAGATGAAAGAACGTATATTATACGAACTATATCTCTTAGCGACAAATATTGAACAATCTGCACATAGCCAGTTCCTACTGCAAAACATAAGAATCACCGCAGCAGAGCTACAACAACGCGCACAAAGGCTACTCATCGGTATTCTACAAGACTACTCCAGATT
The DNA here is from genome assembly GCA_045614865.1 of Paludibacteraceae bacterium. GTDB lineage: Bacteria > Bacteroidota > Bacteroidia > Bacteroidales > Paludibacteraceae > Colicola. The sequence continues at coordinate 9,963 of JAZLDS010000021.1, forward strand.
CTCTATATCCACGATTGATGGATTCTTTCAGCAAGTAATCCGAACCTTTGCACTAGAGCTCAATCTATCTGCCACATACGACCTCTCACTAGACGGAGAGGAGATGATACAAGATGCTGTAGACGAAATATTCAAGCGAATCAGAGAAAATCAATCTTCAGACCAAGAGCTCATCAAATGGATGATAGAATTCATCAAAAAAAACATCGATGATGATCATACATGGAATCCTAACGAGACCATCAAAACATTCGCTAAACAGTTGCTTCAGGAAAAGCTCCAACGTCGAATGGCACAATTGCAGACTATATTCGCTGATAAAAATTTCATGCGAAAATACAGGACTGAGTTGCTCCAAATATGCAACAACAAAGAGCATCAGGTACAACTGCTTCTAGCACAAGCAAATACGATTTTTCAGACGATTGATAGGTCTGAGAGATGGAGCAAGAATCTCCTAAAAGCGTTCCAAAAATCACCGGAAGAGTGGCTCAGAGGTACGATCGGAACAACCTTCGCTTCTGTCATTGAATCACCTAGCAAAGTGCTTACCAAAAAGTACAACACAAAGTCTGAGCAAGAGGAGATGCTACATATCTACGAGACACAATTAGCGCCAATATTCACTGAGTTATATGATATCTGTACTGGTATCGATGCTCAAGACTATATCACAGCCAAAGAAATACTCCCACAGCTCTACACATTAGGAATCCTACAAGACGTTGATAAGCAAATCCAAACTACCAATCGCAATATCGGGCGACTGCCTATATCGGAAACCAACCAACTTGTACACCAGATCATTGACGGACAGGATACACCATTCATCTACGAACGATATGGTCAGTATTTTCGTCACTACATGATTGATGAATTTCAGGACACTAGCGCACTTCAGTGGGAAAATTTCTATCCGCTGATTCATGAGAGCGAAAGTTATCAGGCAGATAACCTGATTGTAGGAGATGTCAAACAAAGTATTTATCGTTTCCGCAACTCTGATTGGAGCTTGCTCAAGAATGTACCAGAACAATTTTCGCAGCGCCAAACGCATACAATGCCCAATAATTGGCGAACGGCACCCATCATCGTACAAGAGAACGAGAAACTCATGCACGATTTTAGTACGCTAGTTGCCGAGCAATTAGAAACGCAATTCGAGCAACCCGATCTGGGAAAAGACATCCGATATATCTTTGACCCAGAAAATATGCACCAGAAGCCTGCTCAAAATACAGCAGGCTATTTCCATCTACAATTTTTTGAGGGGAAAGATGCAGAAGAAATCACCCTAGAGGCCCTACACCAACAATTACAAGAACTACTACATCAGGGAATAGACCTCAAACGAGTGACATTGCTCGTCAGAAATGCGCATCACGCAGCACTACTAGCCAGTTTCCTCATCGAACAGGGATACCAAGTGCAATCATCTGAGGGACTAAAACTAGGCGCACATCCTGCGATACAAATCCTCATCTATCTGCTGGAGCAAAAAGGAGATACGAGTGAACCAATACATGAAGCATTTATACAACAGCACTTTGGCGCCTTCACACAGGAACAACACCAGCAGATACGATATGCTCAGCAACTACCACTATATGAGCACGTGCAGCACCTTATCGGTACACTCATGCTCGATCAGCAAGAAGGGGTAACACCATACCTAATAGCATTCCAAGATCTGATATACCAATTCACAAAAAGCCGAGTGGCCGATCGAAAAGCATTTCTTGAGTATTGGGAAAGAAAAGGAAAAAACAAAACCATCCCTGCACCCCAAACCACAGGATCTATTCGCATCATGACCATACATAGTAGCAAGGGACTGGAATTCGACATTGTCTTTATTCCTTTCTTCACATGGGAGATCACCAAAACGCGACCAACCGACATACTCTGGTGTGAACCCAATCGTCCACCTTTCGACCAACTACCACTGGTGGCCGTACACGCGTCCAAGAGCTTACTACAATCGCATTTCAAACAAGAATATATACAAGAGCAAGTAGCACAAGCCATTGATAATCTCAACCTTACATACGTAGCCATCACACGTCCAAAGTATCGACTATACATCTATGGACAGTTGAACCGCAAAACAACGGGCAGTGTAAGCGAGAGAGTCTATGAGCTCTACAAATCACGGCTCGATGAGCAACTCACCTACCGCGTACCTGCAGAGGGAGTACCTGCGCCATTGCCCAAAACAGCAGATGAAACGGCACTTGCCTCCCCCGCACAATACCTTTCGACACCCATCAATGGTCGACTCAAACTACGCAGCCGAGATGAAGATGACTTTGCTCCAGATACACCACTCGCCATCATTGACCTCGGTATCCTCATGCACCTATGGCTCGCCAATATCAACACATGGAAAGACGCAGAACCCGCACTCAAACGACTTATAAGAACGGGACAGGTCACACACATACAAGCCGATGAAATGCGACTGCAACTGGATAAACTACAACGACTTATCCAACGTGAACAGCATACGGAATGGTTTTCTAATCAGTACGAGATTCTATCCGAACAAGACATCATTACTGCAACAGGAAACATACAACGACCTGATCGCATCATGATAAAAGAGAAACATGCTATTGTGCTCGACTACAAGTTCGGACATGAACAGCCCAAATCGCATCTCGAACAAGTGCGCAACTATATGACACTTCTCAACCAAATGGGATACACCACAGAGGGCTATATCATCTATGTTGCACTCGACACTATACACACTATTCACTAACCATACTACACCATACTACACAACACTACACCATACTACACCATACTACACAATACTACACCATACTACACAATACTACACCATACTACACAACACTACACCATACTATACAATACTACACAATACTACACCATACTACACCATACTACACAACACTACACCATACTACACAACACATATGATCACATCAGAACAAGTCATACCTATTGGAAGAATCACCAGAACACACGGAAAACGTGGAGAGATTCAGTGCCTCACATCCAACGAATATTGGGATAACGCAGAAGCGACATTCCTCATTCTCAGTATCAACAATATCCTTGTACCTTTCCGCGTTCTTGACTGGAGAGGGAAAGGTAGCGATTCGCTTATCTTTCAACTTGATCGATTCACTGACGAACAAGCAGCACAGCAACTCGTTGGATGTCAAGCATATATGTTAGCTAGCGACATTAGCGACCAGGACGAGATACTGCCTACATGGCAAAGCCTCTTGGGATACCAAGTCCTAGATACCGACCAAGGAGAACTCGGAACAATCATACATGTGGATGAAACGACTATCAACACCCTCGTCACCCTTGACAACGACCAACTAATCCCACTCCACGAGGATTTTATCATTAACATCGAACCCACTAAGAAACGGCTGACTATCTGCCTACCCTTTATCTTTAACGCACAATAGACGCACTATTCACACACAATAGACGCACTATAACGATACCAATTAGTAGAACTTCTATATGCAAAAGACGACAATACAAGAGATGAATCGCCTCACACCCGAGGCCTTTCATGATGCAAAAAAAGTACCACTCATTGTTGTGCTCGACAACGTGCGCAGCCAACACAATATCGGAGCTGTTTTTCGCACAGCAGACGCATTCTGCTTAGAAGGCGTATGGCTCTGCGGTATTTGCTGCTGCCCACCGAACAACGAGATACACAAAACAGCACTCGGTGCGGAACTCACAGTAGAGTGGCGCTATTTTGAACAGACGCTGGACGCAGTTCGACAACTCCAAACAGACGGCTACACCGTATATGCCATCGAACAAGCGCATGGAGCTACATTGCTGCAAGACATGCAACTACCTCAAAACCAGAAGACTGCAATCGTTATGGGACATGAGGTCTTTGGCGTGCAACAGGAGGTGGTAAATGCTGCAGACGGATGTATTGAGATTCCACAATACGGAACAAAGCATTCGCTCAATGTCAGCGTCACTGCTGGCATTGTCATGTACGAACTGAGCAATATGCTGAGATAAAACGCCACATGGGCTACTTTAGTATTTAACGATGAATGTTACAAAGCACAACATATCACTTCTGGCTCCTGCCCGCGATCTTGAGGTAGGAAAGGCTGCCATTCAAGCAGGGGCTGACGCTATATATATCGGTGCACCTGAGTTTGGTGCTCGACAAGCCGCTGGCAACACGGTTCAGGATATTGCTGAACTCGTTGCATATGCACACCGATTTAACGTACAAGTACTTGTAACTCTCAACACCCTACTCCACGACGACGAGTACCCACGCGCATGCGCGCTAGCGCACGAACTATACAAGGTTGGAGTAGATGCACTCATCATACAGGACCTACACCTACTCGACTATGACCTTCCACCTATACGCTTGCACGCTTCTACACAATGCGACAATCGTACAGCCGAACAGGTACTCCGTTTGCAAGATCTAGGATTCCGCCGCGTAGTCCTCGCCCGCGAGTTGTCCATCGAACAAATAAAAGAAATCAATCACGCGGTCGTAATCCAAAATTCAGAATTCAAAATTGAATTAGAAGCTTTCATACACGGAGCCCTCTGCGTAAGCTACAGCGGAAGATGCTACCTCTCCGAGGTACTTATGAACCGCAGCGCAAACAGAGGCTGCTGTGCACAACTCTGCCGCCAGCGATACGACCTGCTAGATAAAGACGGCAATGAGATTCTGGACCTATATGGCAAACCTATCCACCAGAGATACCTACTCTCATTACAAGATATGGATCGTAGTCTGCACCTTGCTGAATTGATCAAAGCAGGCGTTACGACCTTCAAAATAGAGGGACGACTCAAAGACCGAGACTACGTGACAAACATCGTAGCATATTACCGACAACTGCTTGACCAACTGATAGATAGCCAATCCAACTTACAACACGCTTCTACTCGTTCTACCTATCAATATAATTTCACACCCAATCCCGAAAAAACCTTCCATCGTGGCCAAACCGACTATTTTCTACACAGCCGTACACCCAAGATGGCCAACTGGGATACTCCTAAATCCACGGGGGAAAAGATTGGTAAGGTGATCGCTCTCCGCCGAGATGCTATTTGTCTGCAACTGCAACCTGGCATCACCCTGCACAATGGCGACGGACTATGTTACGAAGATAAAGGATTTGCTATCAACCGCATTGAGGGTGACTGGATATACCCAAATATCCCTCTTGCCTCATCACCTCATCGCCCAATAACCTCATCGCCTAATAGCCTCATCACCTCATCGCCTAATCGCCTCATCACCTCATTGCCTAAAGTAGGTACCACGCTCTATCGCAACCTAGATACTGCTTTTATTCGTTCCTTGCAAGCCACGCGCCGTATGCCGGTAGATATCTGTTTCGAAGCTGTAGAAAGTGGTTTCCGCCTAACGATTGGCCAACAGACTTCCACCTTCACATCCGAACATCAAGTGGCTAGCAATCCTGAACGTGCGATGCAGACTATTATTCAGCAATTAAGTAAACTCGGAGACACCGATTTAGTGGCAAATACGGTACTGCTACTAGACCACGGCAAGCAATGTTCCGACTCATTCCCATATTTCATTCCTATCAGCCAACTCAACCAATGGAGACGAGAATTAATGAACCTTTAATGACTTGTAAGTACTGCATACTTAACGAGTTAGGGCACTGTAGGAAGATCAATCCTATGGCCAACGAACCACGTTATCTACGATTGCAAAATGGCACTATTCTCGCCATTGAGTTCGACTGCAAACGCTGCGAAATGAAAATCTCTCTACCCAACAACACATAACACTAACCAACACTACACCACACCATGGCTGCACATCAAGTAAACGTCTATTTTTGGCTGCTAGATACTATCGCATCTGGCAGACTCACGCGCGAGGATATCAACCGCCGCTGGGCACACTGCAGATACAACGACAACCACGAGGATGTTTTCCCTGAACGAAAGTTTCATCGATACAAAGATGAGATACAGCAGATCTTTGACGTAGAGATTCGCTGCAACAGAGCTCACAATTTCTATTATATTGAAAATCAGAACGATATATCAGGAGGATTTACCCGCAAATGGTTACTCAATGCCATGGCAGTACACTCCATGATGGATCAAGCAGAGGACATGAACGACTGTATTCTCTACGAAGACATACCCGAAGGAACACAGTTCCTGAGTCTGATTGTAGATGCCATCAAACAGCGACACCAACTCAGCTTCACATACCACAATTTCAACCGACAGCAGCAATACCAACTCATGCTCGCACCATACTGCCTAAAGGTCTTCAAACAACGCTGGTACGTAGCTGGATGCCCATCCACACACCCCGACGAAATACGCATTTACGCACTAGATCGTGTCAAAGAAATGCGACCTACAGACAGTACATTTATATACCCTACCAACTTCAACGCGAAGGAGTTTTTTGCACCTTACTATGGCGTATTCCGCAACGAAGAACCTACGAAAATCATCATAGAAGCCACACCTAACTCCGCACAATTCTTGCGACTACTACCGCTACACGAATCGCAAAAAGAACTTCGCCAGTTCCACGGGAATACATTTTTTGAGTATTTTATCGCACCTACTTTCGATTTCATACAAGAACTACGAACCCACGGAACTGACATCCGAGTACGAGAACCTGAGACACTCGTACACATCTTCCGCGAAGAAGCACGAAAGGCCTATCAAATGTATTGCGAGTAACCTCACTACTATTTATAAGAGAGGATTTGCATGCATATCAGCACGCTGTACATAGTATTAAAAAACTCTGCAGCAGTAGCACGTACATCACTTTGTTGAAAGTTAAATTCCAGTTGCATAGACATCGATTTTTTGATTTGACGCTGCAAAGGTACTGCTACAAACTGACAAAACTTGTCATAAGCAAGGCAAAAAACAAAAAAAAGTGCATTTTTTTGCACTTTTTTATTTTTTCACCAGTTATAGAGCTCTTATCTCTCCATTTTCCACATAAAACAACGTGGCATTCTTCGCATGATCTTGCAAGATTGCAGTCATATGTTGTCGATCGGTATCGGTGATAAAAATCTGACCAAAACGAGAACCTACCACCAATTGCACAATTCGCTCCACACGCTGACTATCAAGCTTGTCAAATATATCATCTAGCAATAAGATAGGCTTCTGACTAAGTATATGATTCTCACTCAAATACAGGGCTTGTCCCAGTTTCATAGCCAACAAATACGACTTTTGCTGTCCTTGGCTGCCTACTCTCTTGAGCGGATAATCGCCCAATTTCATCTCCAACTCATCCTTATGCACACCCTGTGACGTCCATCCCAGAAGCAAATCACGTTGACGAGTCTTAGCCAGAGCACTCGTCAAATCGCGGTCATGCAACTGTGAATGATATTCCAGCGACACACGTTCATGTCCACCCGAAATACTATCATACACTTCCTGGAAATATGGCACAAAGCGCTCTATAAACTGAACACGTTCTCGGTATATCGGCATCGCATGGCTAACCATCTGAAGTTCAATCACTTCAAACAGCGTTTCCGGTACGCTTTCCGCAGGCAAATCCGCATATTGTTTCAGCAGCAGATTGCGCTGTTTGACCAGTGCATTATACTGAGTCAGATGCTCCAAATAGGACTTGCTATATTGCGAAATAACCCCATCTACAAACCTTCTACGCTCATCGCTGCCATCTTGCACCAAATCGCTATCTTGGGGAGAAACCATCACCAGCGGAATCAATCCAATATGGTCCAGCAAACGCTTATAATCCTTCTTCCCACGGCGAAATTGCTTCTTCACGCCTCGCTTGATTCCACAGCTAATCACCTCATTCTCACCGCCTAACATATAATGACCTTGCACCATTGCCATTTCCTCATCGTGATGAATATTTTGGCTATCAATCGCATTGTACGCCGATTTGGTGAAACTCAAGTAGTACACTGCATCCAACACGTTCGTCTTGCCTTGTCCGTTCAATCCGACAAAGCAATTCAACTTATCCGAAAACTGCAACCGCGCGTCTCGAATATTCTTGTAGTTGAGTATGTGTATCTCTTTCAGCATTTCTCAAATCACCCAAAAACAACCACATCATTACCGCCAATGGTATCACCACCCAGAATGATCAATCGTTCCACCACGTTGCGCAACTCACGGATATTGCCTGGCCAACTGCGCTCTTGCAATGCAGCAATAGCGGTCGCATCAAACTCCTTCACTTTCCAACCTTGTTCCTTGCAAATCAATTCCGCAAAATGGCTGACTAACAGAGGGATATCATCTTTTCGATCATCCAGCGAAGGCACATGAATCGGTATCACATTCAAGCGATGATACAAGTCCTCACGGAAACGACCTTCAGCTATCTCGCGCTTCAAATCCTTATTCGTCGCGGCCAACACACGCACATTCACTTTGATCGGTTTGTCGCTGCCAACACGCGTTATCTCATTCTCTTGCAACGCACGCAGCACCTTGGCTTGTGCCGACAAACTCATATCGCCAATCTCGTCCAAAAACAGCGTTCCGCCGTCGGCTTGCTCAAACTTACCTGCACGGTCTTTGATCGCGCTCGTAAAACTGCCTTTGGTATGTCCAAACAGCTCACTTTCAATCAGTTCGCTTGGAATAGCAGCACAGTTCACTTCCACCATAGGCTTCTTCGCACGGCTACTATTTTCATGGATCATGTGAGCCACAACCTCCTTGCCCGTTCCGTTGGCTCCTGTGATCATCACACGAGCTTCTGTCTGAGCCACTTTCTCCACAATCTCACGTACACGCTCAATGGCTGAACTCTCGCCCACCATCTTATTGCGAACGGCTATTTTCTTGCGCAGCACTTTCGTTTCTTGAACCAAAGTCTTGTGATCCAACGCACGTTGTGTTGTAACAAGTAATCGATTCAAATCCAATGGCTTAACGATAAAATCATACGCACCTTTCTTCAGGGCATCCACAGCAGTCTCCACCGTGCCGTGACCGGAAATCATCACCACAGGAGCTTCCTCTAGACCTTGTTCATGCACCATATTGCGATAGGAATCCAGCAACTCCATACCGTCCATCTCTGGCATTTTGATGTCAGTATAAATCAGGTCATATTTACCAGCAACAGCTTTCTCCAAACCCACTTTGCCGTTTTCTGCTACTTCCACGCTATACCCTTCAAACTCCAATATTTCCTTGAGCGTGTTACGAATGGCGCGCTCATCATCGATTACCAAAATCTTTGCCATAATACATAATTTTTTGCAAAGATACAACAAAAATTGCAAACTCGCAAACGCTACATCATTTTTCTATCAAAAAAATATAAAAAACACCAGAAAGAAGACCATTTTATAATTCCAATTCTACTATTAACTCTTAGTGATTACTTAGTTATTACTTAGTTATTCCGCTACCTTTACTGAATCTCAGCCGCATGGTTCACCGACAAACCTCGTGGGTTTGGAGGTAGAGCGGAGGTGTCGAAGGCCCAATGTAGTCATTGTTGATATCTTATTGTCATCATTGTTGAATAAAAAAAATTGACCAATTGTCATCAAATACAGTCCAAGCATTCGCTCTACTCGCCGTTACAAGCAAATTATGGTAGCGCCCCAAACCTTCAACTTTCGACTCTCAACTCTCAATTTTCAATATTTATCGCATTTTATTCACAAAAAACACCTTTTTTCTTCAAAAAAATCATTTTTCCTCGCAAACGTTTGTTCAATTCAAAAAAAAGCAGTATCTTTGCGCGCTTATTAGTACTACAACTGCGCCCAATTGGTTCCAATCCCAAATTAGTCGCAACAAAGAATACAACGTGAAACTTTAAAATAATACCCGATATGAAAAAAATATCCACCCTTTTATTTGCTACTATCATCAGTTTGGCTGCTATGGCGCAATTAAATCCATATGCCTATGGTCTCTCTTCTAATTGGAATCCGACGACCCAAACCCTTACAGTTGATTTTAAACTCAATGCACATCCTAACTTAGATGTAACAGCAAACGACAATGGTACGGGTATTCAGATATTTGCAGTGGATCGTGATAATGACAATAAAATGTATTATATCCACGGCATACCTGCAGCTGAGATTAGAAAGAAAATAAATTCAGACGATTTGGATTATTCCGTTGATATTCATATTGATGGACGCTCGTTAGACTCTCCTTACGAATGTCTTCCTAAAGGTAAAAACCTTACGTTCGCTGTGCGCGTACAAGGAGTAAATAGTAAAAACAAGACAGTGCCTGGCAATGTTGTTTATACAGGAAATCGTCCATATTCTCCTCACGGCGTGGCAGTAAACAACTGTCAAGACTCCCAAGATTTTGGTGCTGTGTATGTAACAGAGTGTACCAATGGCGTTTCGGGGAACACATGGGGATGGTTGAACGGTAAGGGACAATCTTTGTTGGCGTACAATCCGCGCTTGGAATACACAACTTACTATCGAAAAAGTTCCAATTTTTCAGAAAGGAATCTAACGTGGAATGGCTATACCAGCAGCGGCGGAAATCTTCTTGAGCCTCATAGAGTTGTCATTTCGGATGATGGACGAATTTTTGTCTCATCAAATAACAAACAAGATAAAAATGGTAACCCTGTCGTTTGGGAATTTAATCCTCAAAATAAGACATACACTTCTATTATAACGTCCAATTTATCTTTTGGACATCGCGTAGTGGCAATAGATGTAAAAAAAGGTTCTGGGAATGATATAAAAATGCTTGTGTGTTATTTGCGTATGTCGAGTACATACGGGTATTATGTGTATGAATATACTATTAAAGGAACAACTGCGACTGTTGAAAATAATGGAAATCCAAAATGCACGTATATACCAGGAACATCGTACCAAAGCACGTTGGTGAATTGTTGTACAAACAACTATTACCATTATACGGATGGTTTGTTTGACGTCGCGTATGGAGCAAAAAAACCTACTACTGTTTATATGGGACTTGACTTTTTTATCGATATAAGTGGTACCCCAGGGAACCGAACATCTTTGATTTATTTTGATGACAACTTTAAGTATAACTACCATAATTGCGATGGACGTGTTGAGGGAGAAATGTGGGGCGGTGCTGGTTTAGTTACCTATTTGGATCATAATGGCAATGAGCGTATTGCCAATGGACGTACTATGAACGCCAATAATACCGAAAGTGATGGATGCATTCAAATTTATTCTTTGAATGCATCAAATGTTCCATCGACTAAAGTGTATGATGATCCTATTACAACGAACACAAAATGTATTATAAACGATATTGCAATAGATTGTGCTTATAATTTGTATGCTGTAAGTTTTGCGGATCAAACCTCGCCATACTCTTCTGGCACTGGTACCCTTTTGGCGGTCCCTATGCCATATAGCGGAACGGTAACAACCTATTGTCCAACTTCAAATACGGATGATAAGGAGTATTTTCAATTGCCTGCTGTTGTAGAATTAAACCAGGAGTTAAGCACAGACGAACTGAAACAACTTAATAAAAACCACCCTTATGATTGTGGATGTGATATTGATGTAAACCTAGTCCGTCCACTACAAGGAGGAATGTATAATACCATCTGCCTACCATTTGATTTGAATGTTAATAATTTGGCAACGAATCACCCATATTACAATGCGACCGTTCTCGCTTTTGAAGGGGCGACAATTTCGACCATAAACGACGAGAGTGTACTAGAACTGAATTTTGTATCTACTGATGGTGTCATAAATCACAGCACACCTTATCTCATCCGACCACAAAATGATATCCCAAGTGACGTAGACGTACTTTTCGAAAATATAACACTTCAACCAGTTGGTAATTTTGGTGATGCTCAATACCTAGTGAATATAAATAATATCAACTATTTGGGAGTAATGGGACAAGTGCCCCTTGATCTTAATGATCCTAATGAAATTGTTCTAGTTCTTGTTAACGACAACCGCTTAGCACAATTATCCTCTAACAGTACCATCTATGGATTTCGCGGTCTCTTCTATTTTCAAAAAAGTGTGATATCCGAAGGAACTGTAGTTCGATTAGCAGAGCGAAAGAACACACCAACTACTTTGATCGATGCCCAAGAAAAGGAGATCGATATCCAGAAATTCCTCCGCGACGGTCGCGTCTATATCCGCATGGGAGACACCTTATATAATATTAATGGCGAAAAAATAGAATAAGATACGCCCCCATAGCGCACACAACGCTCGCTGCGCGAGCAGAGAACGTGAGCAAAGCAAACAAAAAAATGAATAAGCAACTTTCAATAGAACAATTCACAAAGAATCTCTTTTGGGATATTTCTCCATTGGCTTTTGACGTGGAGCAATGTCCTGCGCAGATTGTTGAGCGTGTACTTGAGAGAGGTGAGTGGAGTGATTGGTGCTTGATAAGGGACTATTTTGGTTTGGAGCAACTTGCAGCTATTTGCAAAACGCTCCGCACTATGTCACCTGAATCGCTAAGCTATATTTGTTGCATAACTAATACACGAAAAGAAGATTATAGATGTTATCACTTCGCACAGTCACACCAGACACTCTGGAACTCTTAAAAGCATTAATGTCTGCTCCAGAGTTATCTTCGTTGCGCCTTGTGGGTGGAACGGCTTTGGCATTGCAATATGGTCATCGTGTTTCTGTGGATTTGGATTTGTTTGGAGAAGTGACAATTGATAAGTTTGAATTACTTAGTCTGCTTCAGGGTTTAGGAGAGGTAAGGGTGATTAATGAAACAAAAAATATTCATCAATATTTTGTGAATGGTATCAAAGTAGATATTGTCAATTATCCTTATTCTTGGATCGATGCTCCCGTTGAGGAAGATAGCATCAGATTGGCTTCGCCTAAAGATATCGCTGCATTGAAAATAAATGCAATAGAAGGGCGGGGAACAAAAAAAGACTTTATTGATATGTATTTGCTTTTGCAACATTATAGTCTAGAAGAAATTTTGACATTTTATCAGCAAAAATATCCTGACTATTCAATTTTTCGTGCGTTGAGGAGTTTGACATATTTTGATGATGCAAACGATCAGATCATGCCACAAATGTTTGTAGAAGACACATGGGAGGAAATGAAGGAAATTATTCAAGCGCATGTTAGCAGATATCAACAAAATCATTAATAATAATTTTGCAAATCAAGTAATAAATAACGTAAGTAAAATCGATAAAACAACCAACAAATAACGCTTCCTGCACACAACGTCAGCCCGCTGACACACAACGCGCCAATAGCGCATACAACGCTCGCTGCGCGAGCAGAAAACGTGAGCAAAGCGAACAAAAAAAATACCAAGATATGAAAAAACTTTTATTCATTCTTTCCGCAATTCTGGTAAGTGTAATAACTTATGGAGCAAATAGTTGGAAACACTCTAACCCTTTTGCTTATGACCTTAGTTATGAATTGAGAAACAATGGAAATACGCTAGCGCTCATTTATAGCCTCAATGCCGATGCTGTAACGAGTAACACGTATAATACAACTCATGGTATTAAGATAAACTTGATTGATGAACAGCAAAATTCTTATACTATTAGGCATATAACAAGTTCTAGTAGTACTTGCGTTCAAAGAGGAAGGCGTACTGTAGAGATTCCGATATCCGAAATTCCAGCAGCATACAAGGATAAACCAATCACATGGGAAATAGAGGTTTTTGGTAATAAAAATAGAACTAGTCCTCTTATTATAGGTTCCGCTTCCAAAAATCCTATCAATGCTCACGGAATCGGTATTAACACAGATCCTACCCATCAAAATTTCGGACAAATATTTGTTTCAGAAGGATATCCATCTAGTGTAGATCAAAAAAACTCTCTCCTCGAATTTGATCCACAATTACGATATGTAGGACGTCATAGAAAAGCGACGCATATTATATCATCTTCAGAAACTAAAGTTGAACCGAATACTTATTTTTCAGATGCATTAAATTATGAACCTCACCGTGTTAAAACAACCGCAGATGGTCGTGTGTTTGTAACATGCTATCACCCAACTGCAGATGGTGCAGTATTAGAGTATCTTGGCAATAATACCTTTAAGAATGTGATTGCATTTGATAAAGAAAAAAATCAAGGCTCTGATGCTGTTAACTCAGAGCATTCGCGCCGCGTTATAGGTATGGATGTCAAAGGCGAAGGCGCAGATTTAAAGATTGTAGTTGCATGGATTGATGCAAATGGTTGGACTACTGAATACTCAAAACCTGGTGCTAAAATTATGGTGTATGAATATGCTTTTGGTCAGGCAGAGAAAGATGGTGTAGTGATGCCTCTCCCACAAGTGATTGGCACTAACACCTCAAGTTCTTATGTAAAATATATTGGCGAAGAAAACGATTGGCAGACTGCTTCTGATAAACCTGGAGGTTTGTTATATCAAGGTTTTACGAATGGTTGGAATAGTTGTTTGCGTGGATTTGTAGATGTTGCTTATGGTAAGAATGATGATATTTGGATGAAGATTGATTATGGATCTTATGCTACCCACCCTGGACGTATCATCTTGTTCCGCCCTAATGGAAATTCTGTGGCAAAAATCACTGAAGTCTTGGGTAATAATACAAGCGTAAGCGGCGTATACGATGACTATTTTGGCGGTAATGCATTGATATATGATGATTACTACTACGGATCATCTAACAAGGGAAGTAGTTCGTTGATAGCAGGTTTTTCCCTAGGAAAAATAAAAGGTCATAAGATAGAAATAGCAGATAATGCAACCACAAAACCCTCAAAAATGTTTTCTGGACAGTGGGAAGTATCGAACGTAACTGAGGGGGATGATGAGGAAAGAAAAGAACGTATCGGTTATTGGGTTACAGCTTTTGCTAGAGACTATGCGGGCAACTTATACGCACTTACAGAAAAAAGCGATGATTATGCAGGTTCTACTGCTAATGACAAATGCTTTAATGCCAATATCCTCTGTATAGCTATGCCTTATAGTGGACAAAGAACAACTCGCGCAAATTCAACCTTTACAGTTTCCGACCCTGTCCCTAATATCCTTGCAACTGATTTGCGTCTTAATGTTAACAATGCGAATGAATATACTTTCTCGTTTAATACTAACACCAAACCAGAAGAAGCTGAAATTCGTTTCTATAGTAGTTATGATGCAATGAAAAATAGCCTCAACGCAGTTAATGCTGACAACTACAATGGAACAAATGCTAACAAACCTGTATGTTTCTATAGGATACCTAGCGATAGACTTAAGCAAGGAAGAGTTGAAGTAACACTGGGTGGAGTAGGCGGAACAGTAGATGCTAATGGCGAGATAACGAATAGCCGTATTCCTGCTGGTGAACTCTACTGGAGTGTGTATGTCAAAACACGCAAAAGTAACGCGTTTGGTGCCATTTATAAGCAAAGTACGACAGGAGAAGATGCTCATTATCGTTTGCATGCTACGGTAAATAATTATCCTGAAACCGATCAGTTTGGACATTTGTATGCAGTAAACTATCATACTGGTGGTGATACCAGAAACGGTTTGATGGTTTATGGCTTTAACCCTAATGGAAATAGCAATGATGAGCAAAATCAAAATACTATTTTAAATTCTTATCGTTACAAATTGGTTAAGAACTATCTTAATCCATCAGGCAATAAACCTAAGTTCACCAACCAGCGTCGCCTAGATGTCGCACCAGACGGAAAAGTCTATATTGCAGACTGCGGATCTTCTCTTACATTTAAGTCAGACGCTGAACGTCCATGGATGTTTACTGGAGGTGGCGTGTTTGTCTGGAATCCAAACACGCAAACAGGGAATGAGATCCAAATTTCGCAATTCACGTTCGATAAAACAGAGACATCTACTGCAGTGACAATATATAACCACAGTGGTCAGATGAAATTGTATGCGACCAATACCTATGGAGAGTTTGCTAATCACACAAGCAATCATTGGAATAATCATAAATATACAGAGGCGAACCAAGCAAACACTTCTATTTATGGTTGGAATGGCTTTAAGGAGTATAATCTTGGAACGATAGAGAATATTTTATTGCAAGAAACAGCATCTACCACCCAACAATATTCTCTGGGAATGGGTGATGGCAATGGTAATACTAATATCGTGGCAATGGATAAAGGTATTTGGATGGCTCAACACCGTGAGGGCGATGTAAAGTACTCTGAAGATAACTCTCAAGCACTTCCTGATAATCCAGAAAATTATGTGTTATCATTTATCCCTTACGGCAATACAAGTTCAAGTAATAACTGGGGAGGACGAACATGGCGTTCTTGTACAACTACAGGAACTGGATCGAATGCAGGTAATAAAAGTGCAAACTCACAAACTGAGGACGCGCCATTGCAGTCGTGTCCTGGCGCGGGTTTGGCGTATAGAAAAGTAAACAATAAGGAGTATCTGTATATTGTGCAACATTCAGGTGATATTGCGCAGTTCGAAATAAGAAGCTGGAATGGTACTACACCGTCTGTTTATCATGTTCGTACATATCCGTCTGTGGGAAATAAGACGGTTATTGGCCATGGTACTAACACAGAGACAACTAGACCAACCGGAACAATTACTTCAATGTGCTTCGATTATGCGGGTAACTTGATCACGACTGCAGGTCAGACGTATTTCAAGGATGGTATGAGTTCTCAAGATATCGTTGTTTACACCATGCCATATGACCGTGTCAATGCACGTGAGATTCAGGCACCAAACAGCTGCCGTATGATTCCTGAACGTATTGCGCAAATGGGTATGGACAAGGATAATTTGGATGATATAATTAAGGAACATCAAAAAGATCACCCTACAGGCTGTGCTATTGACCTCTATCGTCCACTTCAAGGTGGTATGTTCAACACCATCTGCTTGCCATTTGCGTTGGATTTTGCTAATCTCCCTAATGAACACCCATTTAAAGATGCTGAAGTAAGAGCCTTTACTGGGGCGACTTTAGAAGATGTAGGCGGAGAGAAAGTCCTTTCGCTAGTGTTCTCGGATATTACTACAGGCGAACAAAAGGTTATGTGTGCTAATACTCCTTACCTGCTACAACCTGTTGCGGATATAGTGGGTTCTGTGCGTTTTGATTATCCAGTTCAACTAACATCCACTAATGGCGGTTCTGTAGGGAAAGATTATGATAATGATCTGAATAATGATATCACTTTCCAAGGCGTTATACCATTCACTTCGTTGGAGGCTACTTATTCTACAGACGGTACCAATACTCCATTAACTCTTCTTCTTGTTGCTAACAATCGATTGGCTGCTCTTACAAGCTCAAGTAACATGCTCGGTTTCCGTGCGTACTTCCAATTAGAAAAGCCACTACCAACAGGTACACAGACACGTATCTCTACTCGACGCCCTACTCCAACCAATACCACTATCGTAGTGGATGGAAAGAAAGTCAATGTAGATAAATACCTCCGTGAAGGACGCGTATATATTCGAATAGATGACCAAGTATATGATCTCACGGGCGCGCGCGTACATTAATTATATATATAACAGCAAAACTTAGCTCATCATACCCCGGTCATATATAATAAAGCATTACACAAGGATTGCTTAAAGGTAGCTTAAGGGTAGCTAAATAGAAATAATTAATATAAAAATAACATACACATGAAAAAACTTTTAATCTCATTCCTTGCACTCATGGCAGTTGTATTCACTGCCAGTGCAACAAAAATTTACATCAACCCAGGACATGGTTCGTGGAGCGCGAACTGCCGTCACATGGGCTTAATCAATGTACCAGTTGGCTCCAGTGATGCTAATGGTTACTACTCAGGCAACGATACCTTGGGCTTCTTTGAGTCTAACACCAACCTCTGGAAAGGTCTTTTCCTCGAGAAGAAACTTCTTGAAAAAGGTTACCAAGTAAAAATGTCTCGTCGCTACTCAGGTGGCACCAACGAGCTGGAAAGTAGTCCATACGACAAAGCTTTGCATGTGATTGGTGCTGAGTCGCAAGCCTATGGTTCTGACTACTTTATCTCCATCCACTCCAATGCCCATATTGATGGATATACAACCAACTATCCCGTGTTTATTCACAAAGGATATGATGGGTCAGATACCAATTCGGGAAGTATATGGGGAGAGCAAATTCTATGGGATCACCATTTTAAAATTTTCTCTTCAGGAATGGAACCTTACAGTTACTATTCTGCAACCAATAAATGTATCCGTGGAGGTTTGTCTATGAATGGTTGGGACTACGGTGTGCTCCGTACTCAAGATCGTCCAGGTACATTGGTTGAGGGTTACTTCCATACTTATCAACCAGCTCGTCACCGTGCTATGAACACCGACTGGTGCCGCCAAGAGGGTTTGCGCTACTTCCGCGGTTTCACACAAATGTATGGTACAGCTAAGGACACCAAGGGTTATATCATGGGTTATGTTCGTACCAAGGATAAGCAAATCAACCAAACCAACTATACTGGTCGTGCTGGCAATGATATTTACTATCCACTTAATGGTGCTAAAATCGTTCTCCGCAATGCAAGTGGACAAATCATCAAGACCGACAACTACAAGTATGTAGTTCGCGATGCTGTCAACCAAAACAAGAGCTATTATACCACCGACAACTATTACAACGGTGTGTTTGTATTTGACGATCTAACACCAGGTACTTACACCATCTCTGTACACTGTGCAGGTTATGCAGATGTGAAGCAAACCTTAACCGTCACAGCACACGAAACAACTTATACTCAAGTCTTTATGACTGCTGGTTCAGGTACTGAGCCTGACGTAAACGAGATTCAGGGGACCTCTGGTCTGAACCCATACGCATACGACCTGAGTTCATCTTGGGACGAGAGCACCCAAAAACTCACTGTGAAGTTCTCCCTCAACGCAGATGCATATGTGGATGGCGCAGGTGGCTATGCAGATGGTGTACAAATCTACCTCACTGACGACAAAGCAAATCCTAAGAAATACTATGTCTATGGCCTGAGCAAGGCAGAGTGCAAACAAGGACAAAACAAGTCCTTCACCATTGACCTTTCATCTGGCAAAGACAAGAATGGCAACGTGATCCCTCACGGTAGAACACTTTATGCTTCTGTCACCGTACAAGGCGACCGCAGCAATACGGCTCCACGCGAGTACAGTCTCTCACATCGTATTAAATATCCTAATGGTATTGCAGTTGATAAGAATCCAGACTCAAAGAACTTTGGTAAGATATTTGTGAACGAGGCATATCAATATGCGCAAGGTGGTGAACTTACCGAATATTTCACCAAGGGACTTGCTGGTATGTATGTATTGGACGCGGACTTTGCGCAACGCAGTTCAACTCGCTATACGGGTGGCTATGATTTCTCATGGTGGGTGATTGATAACACTTACAGCAGTCTTGCACGAAAGGGATACCAACCATGGTGTGTGCGTGTTTCCGACGAGGGACGTATCTTCGTTTGCTCCAACGATATGCACCAACGCCAAACTACTCAGAATGCCAATGGCGAGCGTGATGGTGTAGCGGTATGGGAAGTTGATCGCAACAACTTTAACAACTGGACCCCTGTACTCAAAGGTTATCGTCGTTTCACCTCTGGTCAAACAGGCACCAACTATACATTCTCTTATAAAGACGTCAATGGCGTAGAGCAATTCATTGGCCCTATATGCGGTATGGACGTAAAAGGAACGGGCGACAACCTCACCCTCCTACTCTACACCGTCAACCAAGCGGGTGTATGGCTCGATATGAATGGTTTCCGTGCATATGAATACAATGTTAAGAGCGGTGCTCTGAAACCAGTTCCAGCATTCAACAATGGCGGCTATGGACTTGTGTTTGAGTATGTTTCATTGCGCTATGGTCTAGATGGCAGTTACTGGTTTGGTGGTAGCCGTGCGGATGGTAGCGACGGCGTAGAGGGCAATGGTAAAACCAAAGAGCCAAACCTCGGTCACGTAAAACTAGACGGTACAACAGCTGACTATACCAACTACAATTCTGAGTTCTACGGCGGTGCTGGTATGGTGATCTATAAATCATCCTACAACAATGCTGCATGCAACGCAGAAAACCATACATGGCTAGTGACAGGTAAGGATAATAGCGCTGGTAGTGATGGTTTGTTTGACGTGTTTATCGTCAGCTCTTCCGCTGGTGGTGGCGCCGGTGTGACACGCATGGATGGTAATAGCGGTCGCCCTAACTGGCAAAAGATCACCGCTTCTGGTATGGGACGTAACCTCAACGATATGGCTGTGGACTATGCTGAGAACCTCTATATCGTAAGTAGTTCAGGCGGTATCGTACGTGCATACGCTATGCCATACTGCGGAGAAAAGACTACTACTGTACGCAACGAATATAGCTTCAAACTACCTGGTTACTCAATGACATGGCATCCTTATCCTAAGGGCTACACAGCAACCAACTTGGACTTGATGGATCAATTCGTAGAGGACACCGTAGGACAAAACTTGGCTACCCTACTCACCAATGCTTCATCTGCTTGGAAATGGCTCGGTGATTACATCCTCACAGTAGATGCCAACGTAGCTACCAACGGTACATGGGCACAAGCTATCAACGATTTCTTCGCTGCTCAGGGTGCATACGCTACCGCAGGACAACCTGCACAATGGCAACAAAAATGGTGGGATGCTACCTTCAAGAACGTCTTGGAGAACGGCGACCCTATGCCTAAGGTTAAACGCCACGGTTGGGAGCTCGAGGACTGGCGCTATGGTAACACCGGCGGCTACTACTACTTCAGCGAAGATAGCAAAGTGAAGAACAACGCCTTTGATGCGGCAAAAGCGGATAGCGCACATATCTGGGCTCGCTGGGTAGAAGTTTGTCTGTACGAAGGCTATGAGACATATATTCATTCTGAAGACACCAGTGCAATTGATCTTCGCGCATGGGCACTCAACACCAACGAGGATATGCTCGTACTCACCAATGGTAAGACTATTGATATGCCCGTTAAGCGCACCCTGTCTGGCAACGCATACAATGCGATGGCTCTGCCATTTGTCCTCACACGCGAGACTATCAAGCAAGTAACCGACGAGGCAGGCAACCATATCTTTGACCCAGAACAAGGCGGCAAAGAGCCTGAGCTCTATCTCTATAAGGCGGCTAAGATTCTGACACAAGACACTACCACGGAACTCCAAATCCAAGTACGTGCTTGGGGCAAAGATGAGGTACTACAACCTACTACCCCATTCATCATCAAGCCACAAGATGCTATTAGCGGAAAGATCATATTCCACAATGTGACCATCACCCAAAACAATGCTTATACTCCAGCAGAGGGTGAAGTACAATTTATCGGTATCAACTCACCAGGATCTGTAACTCCAGCGGAGAACAGCAAACTGATTCGCATCATGGAAGAGGGTGGCGAGATACAACAATTCACCGAGAAGACTTCCTTCCCTGGTGTCAACGGATACTTTACCGTAGCAGCAACTGTAGCACCATACGACACAGTGACCATCCGTCCTGTAGCTGATATCACCTATCATCCATATCCTCTAGGCTATATCCCTAGCAACAAGGATCTATGGGAGCAATTCGTAGAGGACTACAACGCATGGTATGCAATTACCGACTACCATTACATGCCTCTTACTAGCGCACTAGAGTTTATTTCTCCAGCTGCGACTCCACAAGTAATGTCACTTCTTACTGACGTGACTTCCACATGGAAATGGCTTGGCAACTACCTCCTTGCAGTAGATAACACACTCATGGATGAAGCTGGATATGCGCAAGCACTCTGCGACTTCTTCCAAGCAACTGGACTCTACACCACCAAGGGACAAGCACAACCTCAGGAGGATGCTACTGCTGGTTGGTACCAAACATGGTACAACGCGCTATGCCCTGCTCAAGTATTCGGTGGCGAGCAAATACCTTCCGTTAAACGCTATGGATGGTCTCTCGAAGACTGGCGCTATGGAAATAGCGACGGCTACTACTATTTCAGCGAAGAAAGCAAAGCTGCAGCCGCTATCGAAGTGAATAAAGCCGATAGTGCACACATCTGGGCTCGCTGGATTGAGACATGTCTATACGATGGATTCGAGCCATACTTGGAGTCTGGTGATACTAGTGCCATCGATCTCAAAGAGTATGGTGGCGGTAACCTCAATGCGAACGAAGACTTGCTCATATTGATCAACAACAAGACTGTCAACCTCGCCATCGAGCGTCCTCTCACAGCTAACGAGTATAATGCTGTATGCGTACCATTCGCTGTTAGTCGTGAGACTATTGCTAACGCTTACGACCCAGAAGGCAATATGCCATTCAACCCAGAAACAGCAGGACAAACACCTGATATCTACGTATATGATGGTACTGCTACTACCGTGGTTAACAGCGAAGCAGAAAGTGTATTGCAAATCAACTTCCACCTATTGAAGGAAGAAGAGGAGATCCCTGCTAACACACTATTCCTCATCCAGCCTAAGACAGACATTACCACAAAGCTTATTTTCGACCAGATGTATATCGAGCCAAAAGCAGAAACCGTATTGGGTGAAGATATTGCATTGGTTGGACTATTGGCACCTACACATTACATTGTATCTACCGATGAGTACAGTGCTCTAGCTATAGAAGGCGATGGCAGATTAAGCAAGATTGAGACTTACACCACAATCGGTGGTGTAGATGGATATATCGCAGTTCCTACTACAGGTTATAGCTACGATTATGCAGTTATCCATGTAGAAGACAACACTGCTACTAGCCAACCTAATGAGTGGTTGAATAATATCATCAACAACACACGTAAGGTTCTCTACAACAACCATCTCTACATCCTCCGCAACGGCATCATATACACCATTGAGGGACAAATCATTCAATAAACATAAATAAATACAAACAACAAACAATTAACTTAATTATTAATCATTAACATTATGAGAAAAACATTTTTTCTTCTTGCAGCTTGCGCAATAAGCGCAATAGCAAGCGCACAGGTTTTCGAAGTACAATCTGTGAAAGAACTGCCAGGTGCATCTATTGAGATGGGACAAGTGGCAGCTGTTAGTCCTGCTGGCGACTACATCTTGATGACTATGCAAGGTGGTATCGGTCTCCAACGTTACGACATGGCTACTGGCCAATTGAGCAAGATTACTGAAGCACCAGGTGCTGCTGTGAATCTGCAAATCAGCCAAGATGGCAAAGAGATTGCTTACCAAGAGTTGTACTTGGATGAGAACAAGAATGTTCGTAGCAACATGGTAAAAATGAACATGGATTCAAAACAAACTGCTACTGTAGCTAAGGGATTGAGCAAAGTTGACAAAGCTTACGTTACAACTACTTCTGCTACTCCAGTTTTGACCAACGAGGAAGGTATGCTCTACCTTACCAAGAACGGCAAAAAGATTCTTGTTGCTCCTATTGGTACTGACTACATCTACATCTGGGCGTCTCTTTCACCAGATCAAACAAAGATTTGCTACTATGTAGGTGAGCGCGGATGCTTCGTATGCGACCTTAAGGGCGAGAACAACCAATTTATCAGTCGTCGCTGCACCGCTGCACAATGGTATGACAACAATACCCTCGTTAGTATGTATGCAGAGGATAATGGTCATAACTTTACCTCTTCTGTGCTCGAGGCTTATACCCTTGATGGCAAACGCCAAACTTTGACCGACAAATCAATCATGGCTTCTTACCCTTATGCAATCAACGGCAAGATTGTCTTCACCGATTTGCAAAAAGGTACCGCCTATATGATGACTGTGAAATAATGAAAGACCGCGACTTCGTCGCTGTTAGAAGTCGGACCGGCTACACCTGTTAGATCGCCGCTCAGCGGCTGTTAGATTCCAAGGTCTAATATCTAACAACAACGTGGTCTAATGTTTATAGTTTAAAGTTTAAAGGCAAGAATATATGAAAAAGCTTTTATTATCCATATTTGCACTTTGCGCAGTAGTAATGTCTGCTAGTGCAGCTAAAATTTATGTCAACCCAGGTCACGGCTCTTGGACAAGTGAGTGCCGTAACATGTTGCTCATCAACTACCCAAGTTATAATGACACCCTCGGTTTCTGGGAGTCAAATACCAACCTTTGGAAAGGTCTCTATTTGGAGAAAAAATTGAAAGAATCAGGTCACACTGTGAAGATGTCACGCCGTTATAGCGGTGGTACCGGTCAGCTTGAGAGCAGTCCATATGATAAAGCCCTCCACGTAATCGCTGCTGAGGCTAACTCATGGGGACCTAACTACTTTATCTCTGTTCACTCTAATGCTCACCAAGATGGTGCTGTGACCAACTATCCACTCTTTATCCACCGTGGATATACTGGTTCAGAGACTTGCTCTGGTAGTATCTGGGGTGAGCGTATCCTCTGGACTCACCACTATGAGATCTTCCTCCAAGGTCAAGAGAACAATAGCTACCCTAACTACAACAATAACAACAAGAATATCCAAGGTGGTCTTAGTATGAACGGTTGGGACTATGGTGTGCTCCGTCACTCATATCCTGGTACATTGGTTGAGGGTTACTTCCACACTTACCAACCAGCTCGTCACCGTGCTATGCAACCTGACTGGTGCCGTCAAGAGGGTCTCCGCTACTGGCGTGGTTTCACCGAGATGTACGGTACTGCTAAAGATACCAAGGGTTATGTTATGGGTTATATCCGTACCAAGGATAAACAAATCAACCAAACTCACTACTCCGGTCGTTCAGCGAACGATATCTACTATCCTATGAATGGCGCGCGCGTAGTTCTCCGTAACGCAAGTGGTGCGCTCATCAAGACTGACCCATACAAATATGTAGCTCGTGACTTCGTGAGCCAAGCTATTTATACTACCGATAACTACTACAATGGTGTGTTCGTATATGACGACCTCGCTCCTGGTAAATACAAAGTTTATGTACACTGCAAGGGTTACAAGGATCTCGTACATGAATTTACTATAACTGCAGACAAGACTACTTATCTTCAACTCTTCGTTACTGCTGGTACAGGTACAGAGCCTAACACTGCTCCTACACTTGACCCAGACGTAAAATGGGTGTTGAACGGCGGTATCGTTCCTGGCGGTAAGGTGCCTACTAATGCTGAGCTTTGGGAGGCATTTAAGCCTTACTACAACACTTATTATGGCCTTTCTCGTGCTGATCAAACTATTGAGAACGTAGCATCTTTCGCTCCTGCTAAGATGTGTGAGATTATGACCAATGCTAAGTCTGAGTATAAATGGATGGGTGATTATATCATGGCTATTTCTGCAGAGCAAGGTATCACATTGACCAACGATCCTGCTGCTGAAGGTATGGAAGCTGCATGGCGTTACGCAGTGCAAGGCTTCTTGAACTGCAGTGCTAAACGTACAAGCTGGCCTGCTGCTGCTGACTTCTCTACCGCAGGTAAACCAGAGAAGTGGGGCGACGCTTATCGTGTAGCTAAGAATATCTCTGCGGATCTTCCATACACTATCACAAGTACCTACACCATCCCTACTCCTGTAAAAACAGGTTATAACTTCCTCGGTTGGTACAACCAAAATAGTACTTCTGGTACCAAATATATCCAATTGACCGCAGGTTTCAAGGGTACTCTCTATGCTCTCTGGCAAGAGGTTCCAAAGGGTGATGTAATCTGGGTGTTGAATGGTGGTGCTGTATCTGGCACAACATTGCCTAACTATATTGAGAACAACGCTTACACTCTCCCAACTCCTACCAAGTCTGGTTACGTATTCCTAGGTTGGTATGACAACGCAAATGGTACTGGCAATAAACTTACCTCACTCCCAGTTGGTTATAAAGGATCTGTTTATGCTATCTGGCGCGAGGCTAAGGTAACATGGGAGTTGAACGGTGGCGAGTTGCCTAAGGCTGCTGAGGTGCCAACCAACGACTCTCTTTGGAATGCATTCAAGGTTTATTATCAAGAGTACTACGGTGTTACTCGTGCCGATCAACCTATCACAGAAGTATCAACCTTCGCTAATGCAAAGATGTGCGAGATTATGACCAAGGGTGAGTCTGAGTACAAGTGGCTCGGTGACTATATTTACAAAGTGTCTATCGACCAAGGCGTACATCTCTCTATCGATCCAACGGGCGAAGGCGTAGAGGCTTTGTGGCGCTGGACTGTACATAGCTTCTTCAACTGCAACAAGCACGATTCATGGCCTATAACAGCAGACTATACTTCTGCTGGTAAGAATACTGCATGGGGTCCTAACTATCAAGCTAAATATGGTAAGGGTACTACTCTCCCAACCAAGATCACTTCTGCTTACACCATCCCTACTCCAAGCAAGACTGGTTCTACCTTCGTTGGTTGGTATGATACCAACAATGATACTGGTAACAAGCTGACCACTCTTCCTGTAGGTTACGACGGTACTGTATATGCAGTATGGAGCGACATGCTCGGCGATGTAACATGGGTATTGAACGGTGGTAAAGTAGATATAACATTGCCTAATTCTATTACTGCTACCTTCACTATTCCAGTTCCAACCAAAGACGGATACGTATTCGTAGGATGGTATGACAACGAAGCAGGTACAGGTACAGCCATTACCAAACTGAACGCTGGTCACAAGGGTACTCTCTATGCTATCTGGCGTGAGGCAAAAGTAACATGGGTACTGAATGGAGGTAAGGTGGTGAAAGAGGTTACAACTACTATCCCAGGTAAGGATGTAGAGGTTCCTACCAACGATTCTCTCTGGACGGCATTCAAGGCTTACTATCAAAAATATTATAACGTAACTCGCGCTGACCAAACTATTGATTTGGTAACTACTTTCTGGCCAACTGGCGCAGATGCAGATGCTAAGATATTGACAGCTTCTGACTCTGAGTACAAATGGTTGGGTGACTACATCTTGAAGGTGGCTACAGATCAAGGCTTTACTGTTGACTCAGAGGCTCTCTGGCGTTGGCACTTGTGGGCATTGCTCAACTGCACAATGCACGATTCATGGCCTAAGTCAGCTGACTTCTCTACCGCTGGTAAACCAGAGGCATGGGGTGGCGAATACCAAAAGGCTCACGGTGGTACCCAAACCGAAACTAAGGTTGAGTATGTGGATGTAGAGTTGCCAAGTAAGATTACTGCAGCTTACACTATCCCTACTCCTGTGAAGGATAACGACACCTTCGTAGGTTGGTATGACAACAACAATGGTATAGGTACTGCACTCACCGTATTGCCTGTTGGCTATGACGGTACAGTATATGCTATCTGGAAATCTATGACAGCTGCTACTGATATTGAGAACGTACGTCCTGCATTGGATATCAATGCTCCTATGTACGACATCATGGGTCGCCGCGTAGATGCTACTTACCGTGGTATTATCATCCAAAACGGCAACAAATACTTGCTACGTTAAGTTTACAAGACGCTAACGCTATAGTTTAGTGTTTAGAGTCTAGATAGAACCGCTTCCTAGAAATAGGGAGCGGTTTTTTGTCTTTTTTTATGTTCTACAACATATTTCGTCTTTTTTCTGTTTGCAAACGTTTGTACATTTAAAAAAAAATACTACCTTTGCATGCCAAATATGTCGAAATCGTGGTGTAAATATAGATTTATGCTATCGGATTTGACATTTTTGGTGTGTTATATAGAGACACAAAACTTAATTTAACAACTTAATATCATTTCGTATGAAAAAAACATTTCTACTTGTAGCAGCGTGCCTTGTTTGCATGCTCGCAAGCGCACAGATTTTCAGCGTACAATCGGTGCAAGAACTGCCAGGTGCATCTTTCGAGGATGCTAGAATCGCAGCTGTAAGCCCTACAGGC
>JAZLDS010000022.1:0-2682 GCA_045614865.1 Paludibacteraceae bacterium
ACACGCATCTTCAACTATTTCAAGGAGAATAACCCAGCTATGTGTATCATCATGCAGATGGTGTTCACATCGCTCATTCGACCTATCGAGATCACGCGCATACAGGTGGAGGACATTGACTTTGTCAATCATTGCATCCACTTGCCTGGCAATAAGACCAAGAACGGCAAATCGCGTGATAGCCGTATGGACACACTACTAGAGCAAATGCTATTGGAACACACGAAGCATGCCAAGCCAACGGACTACTTGTTTGCCGATAAGAGTTGGAAATGTGGTAAGCAGCCTATGTCGCAACACTCCTTTACCAACACATGGATTGACATGCGTGATGAGATGAAACTGCCAAGGGAATACCAATTGTATTCGCTGCGTGATAGTGGTATCAATAGCATGCTGGAGGAAGGTATTCCTGCCTTGGATGTGATGCAAGCTGCAGGTCATAGCGACCTGAGCATGACCACGCGCTATGGCAATCACAAGAACCCTAACCTCATCAAGAAACTCAACAATGCTGCACCATCCATGATTATTGGGGATGAGAAGAAAGCCTAACGCGCCCGCGCGCACACATATATATCATAGGGTATTATCGCTAAATTATACCAAATATTAGGTTAATCAAGCGGCAAAACAAGTAAAACAATTAAAAAAAATCAAATTTATGTCCAAAAATTTGCATATACCAAAAAATTCCTATAATTTTGCACAAATTTTAGGAAAAATGAAGACAGACTTTATTGGCAATATCGTAAACAAAGCGATAGATGAGGCAGCTCCGAAAACTCTGCTGATGATTTCGGATTTCCCACAATATGACCCCACCTATATCTCCAAACTGTTATCAGCAGCAGCTGATGACGGCAGGATTGTGCGCCTAGTAAATGGCATCTACATGAAAGCGGCTCGCACACAATACGGCATAGCAATGCCCAGCATGGTACAGATAGCAGAAGCCATAGCTGAACGTGACCATGTGCAGATTCTGCCAGTTGGAGAAACTGCGGAAAACATGTTCGGATTAAGCGAGCAAGTTCCCATGAAAGCCGTGTTCTTGACTAGTGGTTCTGCTCGCCCTATCAATGTAGGAGGTAGAACGATAGAGTTCAAACGCGGTGTGCCAAGACACTTTGCCTATAAAGATAAAAACTTGGCTGCGTTCTGTCAAGCATTGCGCAGTATTGGAGTTGCTAACCTAACAGAAGAACAAATGAGCGTAGTGCATGATGTGATGCGTCATTACAAAGGCAACACGGAGGCAAAAGAAGATATCATGCGTATGCCACAAGGTATCAAAAAATTATTATTACAAGTACAAAATAAGATTGAACATGAAATGGCTTGATTTATCAGCAGAAGAGCGAGATGCTGCTCTAAATACCGTTGCTAAGCAACTAGATATAGATACACCATCCGTAGAAAAAGATTGGTGGGTTACAGCAGTATTGAGTGCACTATTCCAAACCTCATTTGCCCCCTATCTGCTCTTCAAAGGTGGTACATCACTCAGCAAAGGTTGGCGCTTGATTAACCGTTTTAGTGAAGACATAGATATATCATTGGGGCGTGAATGGTTCGAGAAACAAGGTTATGCATTTGCTGCTGGAGCAAATAAATCTCAACGCGAGCGATTGCGCAAGCTATCACGCGAAGTGGTACATACGATTTTAGCAGATGAATTGCGAGAACAATTAGTGGCACTGGGAATCACTTCATTTGAAGTTGTACCTGTAACGACCCAAATGAGAGATGGTGAGATTGTTCCCATCGACAGCGACAAGGATCCAACCGTATTGCATGTGAAATATAATACTACGATTGAAGGCTTCCAACCTGACTATATTTTGCCGATTGTCAAAATTGAGGTTAGTTGCTTATCGCTCAAGGAACCATTTGAGCCACGCCCAATCTATTCGTTATTTCATGAGACTTTTGCTAATCTGGACGAAGAGACATGCTGCATAGTAAATACCGTATCTCCTGAACGCACTTTTTTAGAAAAGGCATTCTTACTAAATGAGGAGTTTCAAAAGGCAAAACCCCGTACCAGACGCATGAGCCGACACTATTATGATTTAGAAAAACTAATGGATACTGATTTCGGCAAAAATGCATTAGATAATTACAAGTTATACAACAATATCATTGAGCATCGTAAACATTTCTATAATCTGCACTATGTCGATTATGAAAAGAACCAACCTAACAATATATGCTTCTACCCGCCTGAAGAATTGATAGAGGCATTCCGTGCTGACTACGCAAACATGATTCGAACTTTCATCTTCAAAGCAGCACCAACTTTTGATAACCTTATGGAGCGTATTGCAGAATTACAAGAAAGATTCCGAAAAATTCAATAATTTCCTAAAACTTTGCACATATTTTAGGAATAAACAAAACATTCATCCGAATAATTTGCAAAATTTCGGATATTTAAAAACAGAATAGCAGCCGCAAAGCTGCTATTTCTTTCATCCCACGACCTCATAGAAATCGCCCTTGAGGAGTTGGCTCATTCCATGTTCGTTGAATGTGGCAGTAATCTTCTCGCAGATGAACTGCTTACCATTGATATAGAACAGAGCCCGCACGTTGGGTATGTCATCCGAAAGGAATTTGAAGGAGTATTTGTGTATTGGGTCAATCTTTCGGGCATAATGACTATCCTTAAAGTAGGCA
>JAZLDS010000023.1:0-123511 GCA_045614865.1 Paludibacteraceae bacterium
CAGTTAACAAAGAAACTGAATTAACTAATCTCATTCTAAAAACTCAAAACAACCATGAAACCGTCACTCTCAAGATTACCGACTTTGCTCCTGCTGCTGATAATGCATCTACTCCTTCATAGTTGCAAAAGCATTGAACCAACCATCCTGCACGATTCGATACAACACAACACTAAACACCACCAAACAATCGACACAATCTACCAACATGATAGCATTTTTATCCGTGAAATGCTCAAAGGTGACACCGTCTATCTCACTCGCACCGAATACCGTGATCGTTGGCGCACACGAGTCGAACGCGACACAATTGTGGACATCCGTGTAGAAAAGGAACTGGTTCAACTCCCACCTGAACGCTATGTCCCGAAATTCTATAAATGGTGTACAGGACTACTCTTTGCCATCGGTATTTTGTTAATCGGGTATGGCGTACTTCGTTATTGGATACTCAGATGATAATTCTAACGAACTAATATTCATTTCAAGGAATTTCTCCCCCATTTTTAAAGGAACATATAAAAGGATGATGTCGTCGAAGCCAGAAAATGGATTCCAGACACAACATACATATATGCGCACGCGCACATACTACTAAGATTCTCTTGCAGCTATCAAGGCATCCAATTGCATATCGTTTCCCCTGATAGCCGAAGGCGTTATTGGCAGCAACTGCCAATATCATCAAAACATAATCATGTCATCCTCTACACCCAATGAGTGCAGCAAATCAAGCACAGTCTTGGACATCATAGGAGGACCGCAGAGGTAGTACTCGATGTCCTCTGGAGCGTCGTGTTGCTTGAGGTAGGTGTCGCCCATCACTGGAGCAATGAAGCCAGGAGTGTACATTTACATAAGAGTGCATCCGCCTTTGAATCTGGACGGTCCTTACTAGGAATAATGGAAGTTAGGATACACAGGAGCAACCAAATAGAACCTATTGAACGACTTTATTAAATTCGTTCAATAATCACGAAACTTTGATTCGTTTCTTTATGCGGCAGAGCCTCTAATAAACAACTACGCTCCATTGAATGTCCATTCAGGACATTCAATAACACGAAAAATAGAGGCTCTTTGAATTGTTTATCTAATCAAAGTTTCATACATAACACGGCACATAGAAATAGGGTCGTAAAGCCTTCAGCAATCGCATATAAGAGCTCACATGTGCTCTTATGATGTACATGCTTCAGACCTTTACGCCCCAATACTGCGAGATGCACTATTTCTATGGTGCTCGTGCTATTGACGAGGTATTCTTCTTGGAGGACTTCTTGGCATTGGAGAAGGAGTATCCTAACTTCCATTTCCACTTGGCATTGGACCGTCCAGATCCAAAGGCGGACGCACTGGGTGTAAAGTACACTCCTGGCTTCATTGCTCCAGTGATGGGCGACACCTACCTCAAGCAACACGACGCTCCAGAGGACATCGAGTATTACCTCTGCGGCCCTCCAATGATGTCAAAGACTGTGCTTGACTTGCTCCACTCTTTGGGTGTTGAGGACGACATGATTATGTTTGATAACTTTGGAGGTTAATCCGAAGGATTTAAATAAAGATAGAGGACTCACAAAATGAGTCCTCTATCTTTATTTACCATATTGATTCCCGAAATCATCGTACATGATGTTTCTTTTACTTTCATTCGAGTGAAGCAGGTCAAACACTGTCTTTTTCATGGGAGATGAGCCGCAGAGGTACCCATAATAAGCGGGGCCCCCGAAAATTTTTAATTTTTGGGGAGAGGAGGAAGTGCGGCAAGCCAAACTCGCGTGCGAGTTTCATCTTGCAAGCCACTTCCGACGAGGCCCTCCTATGATGTCCAAGACTGTGCTTGACTTGCTCCACTCTTTGGGCGTTGAGGACGACATGATTATGTTTGATAATTTTGGCGGATAAATCCACCAAAACATAAATCTCCTTCGGTTGTTGGGTTTTCAAGGCTTACGCAATAGGATTGCTTGGCAACTGAGAGACGATATAAAAATAACACGCGCACACGCGCGTGTTATTTTTATTGTGTGCTTTCTATTTCCAATGTCCGCTCACTCTGTTCGCGTGGGGGAGAAATTCAAGGGCCGCTATCGCGTGGGGGAGAAATCCTAGAGTTTCGCTCACTTCGTTCGCATTATTTAGCATGTTTCGTCTGCCAAAACTATCTGCGCCCTCTGGTCGCAACATCTGATAACAGATGCATCCCATAGTCTGTCCTGTGCTCGGCGATATTCCGCCGAGTATTTCCCCGCCTATTTCCTATAGCCGCTTGCGGCGTCCAATAGCGAAGCGTCCAATAACCACGATTGTCGCAATCGCGACAATCGCCCACAGGGCGATGGTACATCGCTTATAAAAAGCTGGCACATACCGCTCTGGCGGCTTTTCCACTACTCTATCCACATACTCCGTATGCCGCACTGTATCGTGCACCACCCGTGTCCGCCATCTATCCCGCCACTCCGTCCGAGTCAGATAAACCGTGTCCCCTCGCATCACTTCCCGCACGAACACACTATCGTGCAAATAGATGGTATCCACCCGCTGTAGCACATGACTTTCGTGCTTATCCGTTTCCATCCGTGTAATCTGTGGGACACTCTCAACGCTCTTGCAACTAACAAAGAAAACAATAAGTGCGAAGCACACAATCCCTTTGAAAACCATCCGAGAAGCTCGTGGCTTCGAGGATAGAGGAGGAATGGCGTACAACCAATGCCGCTGGGCGGCAGTCAATGTGTTAAGCACATTCCGACGAAGGGCAAGGAGTATTATAACCATACTCACTTCCCGCACGAAAATCGCACACTTCCAATATAATTTCTTCATGTTTCTTTTGCGCTTTTAATATGATTTGTGTCAGTTTGTCTTCCGTTGCTCGATCAGGCACCAATATGCAACCAGTTGAGTGTTCTGGCTTCGTGCCGACATGGAATCTTATCCCTTGCCTTTCGCCTTTCGCCTCTCGCCTTTTCGCCTCGGTCTGCGGCACTCCGCAGACCAGCGGCAACAGCCGCTTAAACTTCGGCGACATGGTCACTTGCACACGATAGCACAGCGCCAGTATCTCATACCCTTTGCGCTCCAGCGTGTCGCATAGCCACTTACCGTCTATCACCAGCCGCCCAGTAATGGCATTTCCCTTTGCCTCATTTCGTATTAATTGTATATACATAATTCGTTACTCTTTATTTTGATATTTGTAATGATAGTCGATTCCGATGAGGGAACCAGAGAAAGTTAGTATCTCGCCAAAGGCGATGAGTACGCTGTGATGAATCTCTCCCATTGGCGGTATCACAAACCCCGCTATCAGTAATGCGCTCCCAAAAGAGCACATTACCACAGCAGTCATCAATTGAAAATGCTTTTTCATCTTGTCTAACATCTAACAACGAGCAGAGCGAGCGGTCTAACTTCTAACAGCCGCAGGCGGTCTGCTCGCTGTGCGAGCTTGTTACTTGCCATTCTCAATCTCTTGACGAACCACGTTCCAAACGTACTGATAGAAAGTCTTGTACTTGGTTTGACGGATGAAACCGACTTGGTCAGTTGGAAGAAAGTTTGGATCCATCATGCGATCACGAGTAGCAGCACAGATATCCTTGAAGGTTTGATTCCAAGCCCTCTGACCAGCAGTCATTCGCACCTTCTTATTTGGGTCACGGTACGAGGTGTAACACGGATTGTCAATCATGTCTTGGTTGCTGGTACGAGCTTTGCGCACATTCAAGACAGTGCCGTGCGACTTGGTAAGCTTGCCCGAAATAGTTTTGATCGGGTCGATGTAAGTTACTTTAGCCATAATTAGTTAAGTTTTAGGTTTAATGGTTAAGGGCACTTCTATGAATTGCTTTATAGATATTTTGAGATTTGTGCGTAGTAGATTATTGAGCGAAAGAAGGGAATAATGCGGGCATTATGACCGACTGACAATCAAAAAGATACAAGCAGAAAATCAAAATAGCATAAAAGTGCCGATTTGAGTATTTAATAGTTAATTTGTAAAAACGGGCAATTTATAGAAGTGCCCTTAATTGCTTTGCTGCTCGACCCTAATAATCCAACAGCCCAGAGGGCGGTCTAACAACTTAGTGGTCCAACAGCGAAGCGTTCTAACAGCGCTTTAGCGCGGTCTGAAAATCGGCTTAGCCGCCGATTTTCGCGTACTCCTTCGCAATCATATACCCTTGCAAACTCTTGTATTTGCCTGGATTTTTCTTGAATGCAGTAGCGTATGCCGACTTCTCGCTTTCGCTCAATGCTGCTACGTTTTGGCGTGCAGTTGCGAATCTTTGTTGTGCATCCAATTGATTTTGGGTTGGAGGTACTTTGATTTCACCGATTTTGCCAGTGTACTGAGTACCATATTTTTCTGCTGCGTAGTACTCGCTGTCGCCGCTGAACTTACCGTGAACCTCACTCATAAGTTCCATAGGTTTAAATCTTGCCATAGATAGTTAAAATTTTGGTTTAATGATTGTGGTTTATTATATAGATTGCGCGCCAATCTTTTCTTTTGTTTGTTCATTCTCCTCGCCTCATCGCCTTCTCGCCTTTCTTGTTTGTTTATTGTCTCGAATATCATTCGAGTTTTCCTCGCCTCTAAACTTTAAACTGTAGCGCAGCGTCCTCTAAACTGCAGCAGGCTCATGCCTGCTTTTTGTATACCCTTACTATACCTTTGGTATAGGGTTTGTGTCCTTTTATCTGGGCTCCCACGAGCTTCGTGAGCGAGTGGGAAGAGCGGAGGCATTGGGCGCTTCAACGATGACGTGGTCATCGGTTAGTGCGCCTCAATTGCCGAACGCGAAAGACGCTGCAAATTTACGTTAAACATTTTCCCTTTTGCAAATTTTTTGTGCATTTTTTGTGCATTTTTTCTCTCCTGCCTATAACCTATAGCCCGTAGGGCGTCCTATAGGTGCTTTTGCACCGTCCTATAGCCCGAATGGCGCCGCTGGCGCCATTCACCAATTCACAGATTCACGCATCTCTGTGGGTTCAAGAAAACTCATTATATTATAATATTTATATTATATATAATGCCCAAAACACCAACACACATTTTTGTGTGAAAGCGTGAAAGCGTGAAATCCCAACTTCCCCACAAAATTTAGAAATAAAAAAAACTACTCCTTATTCCATTCTGACTATCAAGCCATTAAAAAAAACATGTCAAAAAAACTTATTTTCCATTTTGCGAACTCATATTTTTTTACTACCTTTGTACCCAGAATTTCATAATTCTTAATTCTTAATTCTTAATTACCATAATCGTGTTAGACCTGAGCCAAATATTCCCAGCAAACTATCCCGACATACCCTCTCAGCAGGACATTGAGGCGA
Source organism: Paludibacteraceae bacterium (assembly GCA_045614865.1). Lineage (GTDB taxonomy): Bacteria > Bacteroidota > Bacteroidia > Bacteroidales > Paludibacteraceae > Colicola. Next base: position 5,353 of record JAZLDS010000023.1, read on the forward strand.
TGTTTCAAGACATACTGAATCACTCCGATTCGGTTAATCAGGTCGTGTGCACAATCGAAGAAGAATCTTGTCCTTACTGTAAAGAAGCGCTCACGCATTGCCTCGCAGATAAACTCGACATATGGTATCTAAAACGCAGACCTATAGCAGGTTACGAACACGGAAATTCTTGGGTTCCATACTGGCAACAACCCAAAGACAACATACGAAAACTCCTCAATAAATTCCAAACCGAGCAAAAGCACTACTCCTATATTTCCACGGATAATGGTCATTCGCCTGCTGCCGACTGTTTAGACCACAGCGCTATTCCCCTGAGCCAAATAAACTCAATTCCGTCCAAACTCAAATCTGCCATCCAGCAAGTAGCAAAAGAACTGGCTGCTATCAAAATTCCTCCTGCGGCGCAACCCATCGTTATACAAAATATGCCAATAACCATCCACTGCTTTCTCGGAGACATCGGACAAGTAGCAGAGACAATCAAAGAACAAACTATAAAGCAATAAAACTATGAATACTGACAACGACAAAAAGGTGCATGTCACCAAGATTCAAAATTTCTACGGCAATATCGGGCAGCACATAGACCACATTGAGTATCAGGTAGTTCATTTCGATAAGGATATGAAGATGCACATAGACAATGTGCAGAATACTACTCCCTCTCAAACCACCCAACCGCCACTAGAGGCAAGACCTAACTACACCTCGTACATTGAAACCGAATCACCCATCACTGCTATCGGAAAACTGATAGTTAACGAGGCAAATGTTGCCAAAACCAAAGCTGCTTTCATTGCTAAGATTCGTGAGATAATTACGCTGACCCAGTTATTCCGATTCAAACCTACAACTACCAATCAAGAGAAAGCCACTTTCACCAATGCCGTTCTTTCTGCTTATGGCTACACGGGTGATAAGTGCAAAAACATCACACACGATGACTTTCAACGATATTATTAATTCTTGCCTCTAAACTGTAGCGAAGCGTTCTCTAAACTAAATTTGTAGGCACAAAGTGCCGTATTTTTGTTCCTAAAAAATAATTGTCTTAAGACTGCCCATCTCGGCAGTCTTTTTTTTTGCGTAGCAGGTTGCAAAGATTTTTGCGTTTGCTACGCAGTTTTCTTCTATTTCTGCGCTATTATTGCGTTTATTCTACTGACTAACATATATTTACTACCTTTGCACTGGATTTCAAGTTAGGCGCCAACCTTGAACCTTTTGAAAATTTGAAACGCGGCTCTGCCGCATGAAACTTTGAAACCCTTTTACTAAAAATGAAAAAACAACTTTATTTATGCGTTGATTTAGAAACGCTGACTAAGCAAGGCGACTTGCAAGTGATGAACTCTCGTAAAGGTACACTCTTTCGTGGTGACGAAGATCGTTTTACCTTTATCGAAAAAGGAGCGAATGCGCACACCGTGCATCCAGAACTCCACTGGCACCTACTCGACCGCACGAAGAACGGCAAAGTCTCTGCTAATGCTAATCACATCAAACTCGAACTATACATCCCGCATGATAATTATAGTTCTGGTCGTGAACTAGCAGATATTTTGGCTACTCAAGTAGAGCAGATGGGCGAGAACCTATGCGAGACGGACATGGCAGCAGTTGTGCAAGCAATCCGTGCACTCAGAAAGGAGACATCATGCTAATCATCGCATTGCAAAAAGGTGGTAGTCCTTGCAGCAAGGACTGCCCCTTCTACTCCGAAGAAGGAGTCGTGCGCGGTATCAACGGACCACTCAAAACGCATTGCCGAGCCACGATGGAAACGGTCATTGTGGATTGCGAAGTATGGAATCCGCACAATATCCAGCGTCTCGAAGTATCTGATGAGCAATGGCAGAAGATGCAACAATCCATCAGCCGCCGTGCCAAGAAGGTACGCAAACCATATCCGAAAGACCACGCCGAGATCCATCATGTTGGCTACTCATGGCGCCACGACCGCCACAGCCCGCACTACGACCAATGGAATGCTAGCAAGTCCTCAATCACTAATCACTAAACACTAAACTCTAAACACATATGACCCGTATTTGTTATCAAGAGAACATCACTAAAGGTGAACCACAACCTCTCACCCAAGATATTTGGAACGAACTTATCCATCGTCCCGCAGTCAAGAATATTTGTGCAGCCATTGCTGCGCTTGATCCCAGCGCCGAGAACTTCAACGACCGCAAGCAAGCGCTAAAAAAACGCTTACCTATTATTATCCCGCACGCATGTCGTTTCGAAGGCGATGGTAAACGCAAGTCTGCTAATGCTGTGCCATCAGGTCTCGCCATGCTTGACCTCGACCACATCGATAACCCACATCAGTTCTTTGCAGAGCATATCCTTCCTGCGATCAATCCTACCGCCACCTGTCAAGTGCCAGCGGATCTCCCCGCTGGTAATCCCTTGCCGCTCGAGGGAGTTGATTCGAGCGGAATGTTGTTGAATCAAGTTGTTGATGTTGTTGATTTAACCATCTGCCTTGTCGCAGTTACCGCCTCTGGTCACGGCCTCCGCATCATCGGCGAGCGTTTACCTGGCGAGTCCATCGAAGCCGCACAGCTCCGTATTGCCACAACGCTCAGCATCACCGAGTATGATGCTGTTACTAAGGATCTCGCCCGTGCTTCTTACGTTGTACCCAGCGATTATATCCTCTACATCAACACCGATGCTCTTTTTACATTGCCTTCCGCCGCATTTACTGAAGATTCAGCGCACGAGTATCGGGAGTCCGATACGAGGAGCGGTGGCAATTCATTACGGAGTACGCAGAGCGAGAGTAGCGAGCAGAATGAGATTAATAAGATTTCTGCCCCAGAGGGGCAAGGAGATATATCCAACTACCGAGGTCTGAACTACTCGGATATCGTCTCCCAACTCCTCATCGCCATCGGCAACTGCGGAGGAGCCGAAGTAGGCGAACGCAACACCGTCTATTTCACGCTCGCATCCTATATGCGCTATATCTGCGACTTCAATCCCGATCTCCTCTTCCGTGTCCTGCCCGATTTCGGTCTATCCGTCCAAGAACGCCGTCAAGTCATCAGTTCCGCTATCTCTCGTCCACGAAAGTCGCATATTCCCGTCACGCTACAATCGGCTATTGCCATCTGCGAGAAAGAGCACTCCATCGGTACAACTGCCAAGGTTGAGAAATCCACCGACTTACCGTTGCCCGAACTGCCACGACTCTTAAAACTCATCTGCCGTCGACTACCTGCTGACTATCAACCTGCTATGGTCATTGCTTCGCTGCCTATCCTCGGAACACTTGCCACGCGCATCCGCTTCGAGTACCTCGACCGACAAGAGCAGTCCTTATCGTTCTTCTCCTGTATCACAGCACCAGCGGCTTCTGGTAAATCTTTTATCCGCAAACCGCTCGACCTCTTGCTCACACCTATCAACGAACAAGATGCCATCGAACGAGAGAAAGAGCAGGCCTACAAAGAGAAACTGCGTGCTTCCAAGAACTCTAAGAACCAACCGGAAGACCCGCATGCTTGTCCCCGCAATAATGGTGTGGCGATCTCCATTGCCAAACTCCTCCAACTCCTCACCTATGCCGAAGGCAAACACCTCATCGGTATCGGCGAAGAGATGGACACACTCGTCAAGTCCGAACGAGCAGGCGTATGGAGCCAAAAATCCGATATCTATCGCCTCGCTTTCGACAATGCGGAGTACGGTCAGGCCTATATGAGCGACACCAGCTTCAATGCCCATATCCGTGTCTATTACAACCTATTGCTCACGGGCACGCCTAACTCCATGAAGCGCTTTTTCAAGGATCTGGAGAATGGTCTAGCTACTCGTGTCTGCTTCGCTCAATTGCCTGACACATCCTTCACCGAGATTCCTGTTTTCGCTCCGTATTCCGAGACAGATAAAGCCGAGATTATCCGTTGGGCACGCCTTTTAGATGCCGAATCAGGAACTATCTCTTGTCCCAAGGTTGGCTCGGTGATTGCCGATTGGCTGGAACGCAAACGCCAACAGGCTATTGATGCCGATTCGCATGCTATGGACACACTCCGCCGCCGTGCTGCTGTGATAGGTTTTCGTGCAGGCATGTTGTGTTTCTTGTTGGAGAACCGCAAATTTACCAAGGTAGTTGGTGAGTTTACCGAGTGGGTAGCAGAGTATGTCTTTCGCAACCAGATGGAGTTATGGGGCGAACAGATGGAATTGGAGTTGAGTGGTGCATTAGAACTGATGTCCGGCGAGCGTGGTGCAGCGTCTTCTTTGTTGGCACTTTTGCCTCAGGAGTTCACTGTGGCAGATCTGATTAAGTTGCGTGCTCGCAAAGGTCAATCAGTCAAAGGTCCAGCCATTAGTATGGTTTTGAATCGTTGGCGTGGTAACGGCCGCATCGAAAAGATTAATGAATCTACTTGGAGAAAACTATAAAAGTCAGTTTGTTCTGCCGGCGGAATATATGCCGCCTACACCAGAAAGAGACGAGCCATCGCTCGTCTCTTCTATTTCCCTGCCTCTAACCTCTAAACTGTAGGCAGCTCGCTGCCGTCCTCTAAACTGAATGCGCCTCACGGCGCATTCTTGCATTCACCATTTCACACATTCACGCATCAATGTGTACTGAGCAACCAATCAACAGCCGAACGATGATGAATAGTTATATCGTCAATCTGCATATCTTGGCTCTCATCAGTAGTTATCAAAGTAAGGTTGGTGCAATTTAATTTTTTAGCGGCATTCAACAAGGCATCTGTTTCGCGTTTAAAGGTTTTGCTATCTGCTATGGTGTATGCTACTTGAATGAGTTCGATCACCACACCTTGACGACAAACCACAAAATCTATCTCTTTTTGACGAGCAGATGGTTTATAATAATAAATATCATCAGCTGCGGAGTGATACCTACGCAACAGTTCTATCAGTACTACGTTTTCTAAACGCCAACCGATATTCTCTCCTAATAATGCATTATCTCGGTTAGCAATAAAGCCTGTATCAATCACATAGGCTTTTTCATTGGTGATTCGTTGTCTGCTTTTGAAAGAGAATTGCTGCAACTTGTGTATCAAAAAGGCTTGCGACAAATACGATACATATTTTTGAGCAGTCTTACCTGCACTCAAACTAGCTATATCTAAGAGCGAATCGTAATTGATTGTTTGACATGAGTTGTTTATCAAATGATGAGCTATACGCCTAAGTCCTTCTGTGTTGTGTATTTTAAAACGTCCTACAATATCTTTTGCAACGATTGTTTCTATTAGTCCATCTATGTAGGTGCGACGATTTTGTGGGCGTTTGATATAGTGCAACTCAGGCATACCACCATCATTAAGGTATCGGGTTAAAGCACTTTTACGCGCTGCATCTGCCTGTGTAGTTATACCATCTAATGATATGTTCTCTGCTTGACAAAACTCCAAATAACTAAATGGGAACAGACGTATCTCATTGTATCTTCCCGTAAGGTGTGTTGCCAGTTCGCTACTTAATAGCTTGGCATTGCTACCCGTCAGAAACACATGTATTCCTTGGCGCAAGAGGCGATTGACAAACAGATGCCATCCATTCACATCTTGTACTTCATCCAAGAATATATATTCTATATCCGTACCATATAGTTGATACACACAATTTAGCACCGTGTTTAGATCGGCTGACTGCATGCCATATAGGCGGTCATCGTCAAAATCCACGTATGCATAACGAATTTGCTGTTCTATCAGAACTTTGTGGCATAAGGTTGATTTACCGCTGCGTCGCACTCCGATAACTACTTGCGCCATATTACTGCCAAACTCAAATAGATCTTCTTCTTTACGAGAAATCCATGTGTTTTTTTTGTAACGCTCTTTGTACTCTTGCTGTTCAGCTAGTACTTGCAGTATAATCTTCTCATTCATAGTAAAATAAATTTGCTGCAAAGGTAGTGTTTTTTTTCGAAACAACCAAATAAATTCCCTTATTTTGCAAAATATTGCATTATAAATTCCCTTATTTTGCATATTTCCACACCATAAATTCCCTTATTTTGCAATTTCCAGCCTTTACACCCCACACTCTCTCCCGCAGTCGGTTTAGCTCTCGCGGTTCCGTCCGCGAGTAAATATTCTTCCATTGCCTCGACTTAGTCGAGTATTCCCCTACCTTTACACTCTACACCCTACACTTTAACTTAAAATCCTCCCTAAAAGTGTAAAAAACGTAGTTTTTACTCTTTTCCCTTGCTCAGTCCGAAATTTTTTCGTATCTTTGCACCCGTAATTAGCCCACGCCTTGGGATTATGTCTTTCGGGTGGGCAGTTGCAGACATAATAAGGCGTCATAACGCGCTATGTGCTTGGCTTAACGGAATCTAGCAAATTTCATCGATACCCAACGCATTGCAGCATTTTGATGTCCTCGGGATATGTATATCTATCTCCATACGCACCTCGATGGTGTGTATGTGTGCGTACATATCGGCGTGGGCTTCGGTGTTGCTGTTCGGGTATAAAGGCAATGCTAGAGCCTCGTTAAGCGGAACAGCAACAGTGCAGTCCCGCTTTTTTTGTGTGTATTTAATGCGAATAAAGATTGTGAAACATCATGAAAATACCATCAAACATACAAGATATTATCAACGAACTGGCTGATCAATACTTGGAGAACGATAGATATAATCGTCCTTGGATAATTGGTTTTAGTGGCGGTAAGGATTCTACTGTTCTGTTAACTTTGACGTGGTTAGCGATGAAGCAGCTTCAGGCAGAAGGTCACACGCTTACTCGTCATGTATATGTGGTTAACAATGATACTTTGGTTGAGAATCCAGTCATAGAAGAATATGTGACAGGCGTATTGAAAACCATTCAACAAGCAGCTAAACAACAAGAACTACCGATTACTGTCAAAATGACCACCCCACAACTTGAGGATACATTTTGGTCATGTGTGATAGGTAAAGGATATCCTGTTCCTAACAACACTTTCCGCTTTTGTACGGAAAAGATGAAGATTAAGCCAACTTCTACTTTTATCACAACTCAAGTTGCAGCTGATGGGGAAGCAATTGTGCTCGTTGGTACTCGATATGACGAGAGTCAACGCCGTTCTTTATCTATCAAAAGACATGAAATTAAAGGTCACAGATTATCAAAACACCCGCTAAATGCAAATACCTTTACCTATGCACCAATAAAGTCCCTAATGACAGAAGAAGTGTGGTGGATTATTAATGCAATTCCTTCGCCATGGGGTTTTGACAATAAGATTCTTTTCAACATTTATAAGGATGCATCTGCTGATGATTATGAATGTCCTACCGTAGTAACAGATGATTCACATAAATCATGTGGTCAGAGTCGTTTTGGTTGTTGGATATGTACTGTGGTTAAGGATGATAAATCCATGAATCAGTTAATCAAAAACGGAATTTCATGGATGCAACCACTTTTGGATTTTCGCAATCGTTTAGCAGAAAATCGTAACAAATCTGAAAATAGATGTTCTACTCGTCGCAACGGTCAGTTGGCTGTAGATGAGAATGGTCACAACATGGGTAACTACACTATGGAATATCGTATTCAAATCTTACGTGAGTTGCTCCAAATACAAAAAGATACACAACAATATCGTTCAAGTATTGATCTTATTACCAGTCAAGAATTGGTTGCAATTCAAGTAATCTGGTATAGAGATGGAAACTTTACGACTACTGTAAACGATGTATATAATGAAGTGTATGGTTATGACATGCCAAATGATAGCATCACTCTCCAAGAGCGTATTTTGTTAGAAAAAGCATGCTCTAATTCAAATCATTACCGATTGATTCAGGAGTTGTTGGCACTTCAAAAGAATAAGGTTTTATTGATGAAAAAACAAGGTCTTCAAAACGATTTAGAAGAGCGTATTAATGATTTTGTTAAATCAGCTTCGAAATGAGAATAGAAAACATCATATTATCCAATTATCGTCTGTATAAAGGCAAAAATAAAATTGAGTTTGCAGCAGATGAAACAGGTAAAAATATATACTTGGTATCTGGTCAAAATGGATTTGGGAAGACCACTTTCTTGCAATCTCTTTTGTGGTGTCTTTATGGCAAACTAATTGCGGACATTGATGAAACACTCAAAAAAGAAATTGCTAATAGTGGTGGCTATAATGCGTTCTTGATTAAGAATCTTAATATAACTGCGCGTCAACAAGTAGAAGAAATTAAGAAAGAGGATGTGCAAAGAATAAAGAGAAATGGTTATGCTCCTTCTGAAAAAAAGTTGAAAGAAAATGCTATTTATTCCGTTTCTATTCATTTTGGCGACGTGGCTATTCCATCTATTCCATGTAAAACATTCACAGTCATTAGGTCGTATGATTTTATCAAAGCAGAGGAGAAATTGGAGGTTCTTATAGATGGAAAAGAAAATGAGTTGGCACGCTCTATCGGCAATGATGTTTTTGTTAATGATTTTATTTTAAGTAAAGATATTGCTCGTTTCTTCTTCTTTGATTCAGAGAGGATTGTTGCTCTTGCAGAAACAAATACAATAGAAGAGAAGCGCAAGTTAGCTTCTGCGTACAATGAGGTTCTTGGAGTAAAAAAATACGAAGACTTAAAACACAATTTAGAAAGTATTCGTCTTAGATTCCGCAAACGAACATCTGATATTGCGAGCAGAAACAAACTCTTAAGTTTAATTGAGAAGCAAAAACTTATACAAGTTCAGATAGAAGATTCAGAGCAACGCCAAACCGAACTGAATACCAAGATACAAAACCTTCGTGTACAAAACGACGCTCTTCAAGAGAAGTTACTGCGTGAGGGACAAGGTATCTCAATGGATGAGTTTAAGAAATCTAAACTTATTCTTCAGTCTGCCAAGGAAAAAGATGCAAGTTTTAAGGCAACTCTTAAGAATTTTATCGAACTAGCACCTTTTGCTATTGTAGGTGATTTATTTACACAAGCAAAAGACCAAGTAACAAAGGATTACGATTCTGCAAAACTGACTCAAAATATTGCGGCACAGAATAATCTTTTGGAAGCTGTATATGGCGAACTTATAGCAAATTTAACCACTCTTAAGGGAGTAGATGGTAAGGCTTCTGTGCAAAAGATGATGAGGTCGGTTGTGGATAATTACAAAGAGGAAGAGGTGGCTCATAATCCTTTGATGAGTATCTCTAAGTCAGTTTATCAGGATTTTATAGCAGTATACAACAATCTTACATCTACCTATAAGATAGAATTTGAACATCTCGCAGATGATTATAAAAAGAATCGACAATTGCTAAGCCGTACAACCCAAAAGTTGTCAAGCATGTCTGCAAATGAAAACGATGCTTTAATTCAACAGATACGCGATGAGAAAAACATTGTTGAAAATGAAATTGAACAATGCGAACAAAACATCCGTTCTATTTATGAACTTATGGGTTCACTCCAACGCGAAGCAGCAATCATTAAAAAGCAAATATCAGAACTTAGCAAGAAAGTAAGTTTAGATGATAGTGATGCGCAAAAAGATGCCTTAGCAGACCAATTGATTGGCGAATTAGATACATTCTTGAAGGCGTTGAAGAAGGAGAAAAAAGCGTCTCTTGAGATACGCTTAAAACACATTATGAACTCGCTTATGCATAAAGAAGATTTTATTTCAAGCGTTAGCGTGAATGTTCTTGAGGATGGTCTTGATATAGATTTGATAGCGTCTGATGGTACTATAATTAGAAAAGATACTCTCTCAAAGGGTGAACAACAATTATATGCAACCTCTCTATTGAAGGCGTTGGTTGAAGAATCTGGAATAGATTTCCCCGTCTTTATTGATAGTCCTTTGCAGAAATTTGACAAGAGTCACTCTAATAAGATAATTACCCAATTCTATCCTTCAATTTCAAAACAAGTGGTGTTGTTCCCATTGCTGCATAAGGAATTGACGGAGCAAGAAATGAATATTATGCAGCCTTTGGTTAAAGCAACCTATTTGATTAAGAATGCGACAGATCACTCTTATTTTGAACAGGTGAGTGTTAATGAATTAATGAGTTATTGATTATGTTTACACAGGTAAAAACCAATCTTAAAAATAGAGATATAGTCGTTGACTTGACTCGCAAATTCAATTTGGGAGCAGAGAATATAATCGCGCGTATAGCGATAGCATATTCGTTGAAGTCAGGAGTGAAATTAGATCCTGTTAATGTAAAGGATTCTGGCGGTAAAGAATACTCTAAGAATGTGTTATTTGGAAGTTATTATCCGCTTTATCTTGCTTTGATGTGTACCTATTATGGTATAAGCGAAAATGACAAGGATTTGTCTCGTTATTTCAAATTACATTTAGATGACGGATTAGAGCGAATAGCCAAAGATATAAAGGATAATCCCAATCTAGTGGGTTTTGATTATTTATTTGACCGCATAAACGAAGGTTTAGAAGAATTATGCTGAGGGATTGTAGCTTTAATATGTCGTATAGCTCTGGTTTGATAGAGCCAAAGGAATTTTTTACCGAAGCTCTGGTAGAAAGTACTACTTTTGACCTAGGACTTGGATTCTTCTCATCGTCGGGAATACGCAGTCTTGCGTATGGTTTTGCATTATTTATAGCAAACGGAGGAAGAATGAGAATTGTTATAAATGACATATTAAGCGAAAACGATAAAAAAGCCATAGAGAAAGGTGTTTCGGAACAAGTCCACTTTGAAGAAAAAACATTGCAGAATGTATCAAAATTAATAGGCATTTTATCTAAAGAAAGCGAGCAATTTTTCAGATGTTTGTCATACTTAATTTCAGTAAATCGTCTTGAGTTTATTGCGACTGTTTCAACTAAAGGAGGTTTAGGGCATGATAAGTATGGTATTTTTACCGATAAAAAAGGGAATAAAGTAGCCTTTATAGGTTCCGCAAACTTTTCATCTACTGCTCTAGAACTAAATGGGGAGACGATTACCGTTTTTACTTCATGGGATGATCAGAAGCGTGTTAATCATTACCAATCATTATTTGATGCTACATGGAAGAGTGACACTAAACATCTTATACATATACCGCTTGAGAATGTAATGACACACATTACAGGTAAATTCCCGCCTGAGTCAATCCAAAAGTTGTTGAAACGTGGTGTGTCTCTTCGTGATTTATCTAATCAAAAATTTGACGAAGATTCATCTGTTATTACAAGTGTTCGAAGCAATCTATCAGACCGATTGGTAGAGAAATTAGAGTTTATGGAGTCAGAACCGCGCTTTCCATTCCCTACGGAGCGACAAATTCAGATAGACGCATACAACGCGTGGCACAAAAATGATTATCAGGGCATCTTTGCTATGGCAACTGGCTCTGGTAAAACTGTAACTGCGCTCAACTGCCTGCTTAAACAATATCAAGAGCATGGATTTTATAAAGCGATTATTGTTGTTCCGACACAATCGTTAGCTTTACAATGGGAACAAGAAGTTAAGAATTTTAATTTCCAAAACATTGTGTCCACTCATACAAATAAATCGTGGAAAGATCTTTTGAGTGCTTATACTACGAAGAGTATTTATGACCCTAAGAAAAACCTTATTCTAATTACTACTTATGCGACCTTTAATAGAAAGGATATTCAATCTTTCTTAGGTAGAACAAAAGCGTTAAGTAACTTTATTTACATTGCTGACGAAGCACATAACTTAGGTTCTCCATCTTCAAGCAAACATCTGCCAAAAGCAATCACTAAGCGTATTGGATTGTCTGCGACTCCAGAGCGCGTGTATGATGAAGGCGGCTCAAATGTAATATACCAATTCTTCAATTCTCATCCTCCGATGTATACCTACAGATTTACAATGAAGGATGCTATAGATGCTGATATTTTATGTCACTATGACTATTATCCTATCTTCGTTGAATTAACAGAAAACGAAATGATGGAATATAACAAAATTACAGCGCAACTAAGGAAATTTATAGATTCAGAGACAGGCAAATACAAGAAGGATGCAGATATGCTTTTACTGAAACGTAAACGCATTGTGCATAAAGCAGAAAATAAAAAGCAAGCAATTGCTAATTTGTTGGATGATTTACAATCTAACAATAAACTTAAATATACTTTTGTATTTGTTCCAGAAGGTTATGAGGTGGATTATTCAGAGGTTGATGCATATGATATTAAGCAAGACGATATTCATATCATAGATGAATATGCTGATATGTTTAGAGAGCGAAAATATAGTTATCATAAATATATTAGTGGTATAGAAGATGCTCCAAATATATTAAATAGTTTTGCTTCAGGAGATATTCAAGTTCTTTTATCTATGAAATGCTTGGATGAAGGTGTAGATATTCCACGTGCGGAATATGCTATATTCTGCTCTAGTACAGGTAATCCAAGACAATTCGTACAAAGGCGTGGTCGTGTACTACGGAAGTCAAAAGAAAAGGAGAAAGCAACTATATGGGATTTGATAGTTATGCCCCCTATGAATTATACAAACGATGAAGTGTTGTCAGTTGAGAGAAATTTATTCATGAGCGAAGTTAAGCGAATAGTAAACTTTGCAGTTTTAGCAGACAATGAAACCGAAATTATTTATACTGATCTGAAGCGTATATGTGATCATTTACATATACCTCTATATGAACTAATTGACGAAGAATATAAACAATATAATATCTAAAAATATGAGTACCATCAACGAACAAATGCTTAAAGCTATCAAAGAAGAGATGGATTTAGTAATCAGCTCTGGTCAAGAGAAAGTTATAGTTGACTACGACAAGGCTCAACGAGTAGCACAAATGGTTGCCAATTTGTCTACAGAAGAGCAAGACGCTCAAAACCTTACAAGTCAATACATTGCTGGTATAAAACAAATTTGTCAATAATTAATAGCAGAATATTATGAAAATAGAAAGTATTACAATTAAAAATTTTCAATCATATTTTGGCGAAGAGACATTAGAGTTTTCTGATGGCTTGAATCTTATTATTGGAAATGGTGGTAAAGGAAAATCAAAGTTGTTTAATGCCTTTTATTGGGCGTTGTTTGGTCATATCTATATCACAGATTTAGGATGGAAACAAACACGCTATTTTCCAGAGTCTGCTAATTTTTTGATGCAAAAGTATGAACTTATTAACAAACGCGCCCTTTTCTTGGCACAAGAGGGTGAAGAGGTTGTTACATATGTAAATATTGAGTTGCGAGATGACTCAGGTAAATTATATCAAATAGAGCGCTCCGTATCTGCTAAGCGATTAAGCCATTCAGAGTGGGATAATAAAAAAGCATGGGATGTATCTCCTGAAAGTTTAAAAGTATGTTTTGATGGTCCTAATGGAACAGTTCCAAAGGCAGATATTTTGGCAGAGCAAATCATAAGTTCAATATTCCCTGTGGGTATTCGTAATTATATTTGGTTTCAAGGTGAGTCTTTGGATAGTTTAATTAATCTGCGTGAAAAAAGCACCTTAGAAAAAGCGGTTCAGCATATATCATACTACCCATATTATCAGAAGTTATCACAGATAATATCTCTTTCAAAAACTCAAATTGAGGACATAGAACGTAGAAAAACTCGTCAGGCAAACCATAATAATGCAGCACTCAATGCGTTAATAACAGAGATAGAGGCGCTTCAACGAAAGATTAATACAGAGGAAAAGAACTTGGAGAAGATAGAAAGTGATATCCTTTTGATTGAAGCTTCTTTGGCAGAGGACGAAACAAAATATTCAGGTTTCACTAAATATACAACATTAGTTGCGAACTATAAGAGTCTTGAAAATGAGATTCTTCGTATGACTAGTGAAATTGAAGCATACGATAGAAAGCAACGTGAATTGTTACCTAACTTATGGATTCTTCGTGGTATTGATTCTATGATAGAAAAGAGTGGGGAAATTATTAAAGATTATAACGATGAGGAAGTTGGTACTATGCCAGAGAAGAAATATCTTGATGATCCTGGTCGCAAGCGTTTGCTTGAAATATTAGAATCTGGTCAATGCTTTGTATGCGGTTCTAAAGTAGAAGAAGGTAATGACGCATATAAGTGGATAAAGCAACGTATCTTAGATCAAGAAGAGTATTTCCGAGAGAGAGAGGAGTTTGAGAGCAATATGCAATTCCACAAGCAATTCAATATTTTCTTTGGAAAGATTAGTGAATATCCAGAAAATCTTAGAGTACCATTGTCCTCTATCGATAAACAATGGAAAGACTCGGAAGAAGCCATTGAAAGAATCATGGCAAAACGAGCAAAAAAGCAAGAAGCGAAAAACGAACTGGATAAAAAGATAGAAGATATAAAGAAAAAATTAGGAGTTGATCCTGTTAAGCAAATTGACGAGGCTGTTGGTATTGAAGGAAATATCAAGATGACGCGTACTAATCTTGATAAACAAAAAAATAGACGTACAACAACAAAGGCTACGATTGCAGGATATAAGGCAGAATTAAAAGCAAAAGAAAAAGAGAAAGAGAAACTCGAGCAAAAAGATTCTACAATCACAAAGGTTGTTGAAACCGAATGGAAGAATATTTCTATATTCCTTGAGGATGTATGTAAGCGAGTGCAAGAGAAGGCGAGAAAAGAGCTTTTAAGAAAGATAGAGGAGAGAGCTAATGAGTTTTATAAGAAATTTACAGAACATGACCAAGGTTATAAGGGTGTAGTAAAAATTGATGATGACTATTCTATCGAATTTGATGCAGGTTTGAATACTAGTCATGAAGACCGCAAGAAGATGAGTATTATTAACGCGTTGCTTTCATTGAATCAAGAAGCACGTGATACCTACTATCCGTTCATTAGCGATGCGCCTACTTCGAGTTTTGATCTAGAAACGACATATAAATATTTACTAGGTATCAAGGATGTATTTGGACAGTCTATCATCCTTACAAAGGATGTTGATTTAGAAAGCGATAAATATACAGAGTTATTAAATCAACAAAAGGTTTCAAGGATTTATAACCTAACAAGTAATATTTATAGTGGTGACGAAGACAGAGGTCAGCATGAAGTATCAACGAAAGTAGTTACATTAAAATAAGAGAAGATATGGATACTATATTTACGACAAAGTTCACATACGAGAAAAAAACTAAAGAATCCGTTGTCTTGAAATTTTCAAATAAGCAAGGTGGTGATTACTTTGTATTCAATTACTATTGGCAGAGCTTTGCGTGGGCGGCTATAATTGGATTTATTCATGATTTGAGAAGACCTTTGCAATCTCCAATGGCAGATCGTGATTTCAGTTTCAATACTATGCGAAATGGTGGAGGCGAGAAAATTGTAGAAGCTTTAATCTGTTTATGTATAGCTAAAAGTGGAACTGTGGATATCTTCAAGGAGCCTTCTCGGGTTATTGAAATGATTAATGAATACGCCAATGGTGGTTTCTATTACATCATGGATAAACTCGATAAGGAGGGCATGGTGAATGACTTTGATTGGGTTAAACAAGAAATCTTTACAAGAGATATCGAACATACCGAAACAGAATCAGAGGCACACGATATTGACGCTCTTATCAATGATGTGAATTCGGATGCATTCGAAGCAGCTATGCAAGATATACAAGAGGTTGTACCAAAAAAGGTGGCACCAATTCCTACCAAACGTAGATGGTCTATTAATGAAATAAGTGATTTGAAGAATTTATATGCTAACGGTCTTTCTGTTGATAAAATTGCAAAATTTTTAAATCGCACAGAAGATGATGTAAATGAACAACTCAATAAAATAAAATGAGTCAATCACCAACAAACAATCTTTTTAACCCAAATGCAGAAAAAATCACATTTTCTGCATTTTTTTTGCATTTTCCTTGAGATACTGACAAGTTTTAGCAGTTTGGTATAGTAATTTTGCAGCGTGAAATAATCGTTCGAGGCAGGAATGCCGAGATAAGAAACAAAAAATGCAAAATTATGGACAACAACAATCAAATCATTATTTATCAAACTGACGATGACCAAACACAAATTGATGTACGTTTGGAGAATGAAACAGTATGGCTAACACAAGCACAGATGGCAGAACTATTTCAAACGGATCGTACATCAATTGTTCGTCACATTAACAAAATTTACGCGGACGATGAACTTGACAGAGATTCAACCTGTGCAAAAATTGCACAAGTTCAAAAAGAGGGCCAGCGTACAGTACGGCGTAGCATTCCATATTTTAATTTGGACATGATTATCTCCGTTGGATATAGAGTAAATTCTAAACGAGGTGTCAAATTTCGCCAATGGGCAAACCGTGTATTGAAGCAGTATCTCATCAAGGGATATGCCATCAACGAACGCTTGCGCCATGAGCAGATTAGCGAGCTGCGCCAATTGGTTCAAGTAGTTAGTCGCACGCTACAACACCGAGAACAAGAAAACACTATCGAGACACAAGACCTGTTGGATGTAGTAGTGGACTACACCTATGCCCTTGATACACTTGATAACTATGACTACGAGCGTTTAACCATTGACCAAACCACAAAAGTAGCCTCGTTTCATGCCACTTATGAAAATGCCATGGAGCAAATTCAGCGTTTACGCGATAAGTTTGGTGCATCAGTATTGTTTGGGAATGAGAAAGATGACTCTTTCAAAAGCAGTATTGGTCAGATCTACCAAACTTTCGATGGCGAAGAACTATATCCCAGTGTAGAGGAAAAAGCCGCCATGTTGCTATATCTGGTAACGAAGAACCACTCTTTCAGCGATGGCAACAAACGCATTGCTGCCACATTGTTCTTGTGGTTCTTAAATAACAACAAAATACTTTACAACTCCGATGGTAGCAAACGCATTGCAGATAGTACGCTAGTTGCTTTGACGCTGATGATTGCGGAAAGCAAAACAGAAGAGAAAGATGTGATGGTAAAGGTAGTTGTCAACTTAATTAATCAACGCAATTAACTAATTCTATCGAATTCGACAGAATTACTAACTCAAAATTCATAATTCTTAATTCAAAATTACTACTATGGGACTATTTGATTTTCTTTTTGGCTCCGATGAGAGCTCAACCAATGGATTGTTTGACATCGAAGATTACCGCAGTATTCATGAAGACCGTCGCCACCGCGCAAGCGGCTCAGGCAACTGGACATCGCGTGAAGACTGGGATTGTGGCGATTATGACGACGATGGCATGTCAGGCTTTGATTCGTATGAAGATAATGATTTCTAATGCTTCCAATCAGCGCACGTAGTTTCTCATCTCTTTCTTTTTCTAGGAATTTCTCCCCCATTTTTCAAGGGATTATAGAAAGCACACATGATTATAACACGCGCGTGTACGCGTGTTATTTTTATATCGTCTCTCAGTTGTCAAGCAATCCTATTGCGTAAGCTTTGAACCCAAACAACCGAAGGAGATTTATGTTTTGGCGGATTAATCCTCGCGCGCAGGTGCGCGGTTTATATATAATGTGCCAAACGAAAGTATTGCATTAAGCCAAACTACGTAGTCTTTAGTTTAGTTAGAAACTTATCTCATTTTCAATAAACTACTACGCTGTAGCCATCACTTCGGGTCAGGCGATATAAGTGCTCATATATCTAAGTCAAGTAAGATACAACACCATTGGCGTGAAATTCTCCACAATACATCAAATAAAAAATTGCTCTTTTGGGTGATTTTTCTTGCATATATCCAAAACTTTTCGTACCTTTGCAGCGAAATGGAACATGTCTATCACATACCCGAACAGAAGGAAAAAGAAACATCCATATTTTATACAACACTGATTAAACATATGAAAGTATTAGTAGCAACCGAGAAGCCATTTGCTAAAGTGGCAGTAGATGGCATTCGTGAAGTAGTAGAGCAAGCTGGTTATAAACTTGTTTTGCTAGAAAAATACAGCAATAAGCAACAACTCTTGTCCGCAGTAACTGATGTAGATGCACTGATTATCCGTTCTGATAATGTGGACGCCGAGGTATTGGATGCAGCTAAGCAGTTGAAGATCGTTGTTCGCGCAGGCGCAGGATACGATAATATCGATTTGGCTGCCGCTACCGCCCACAAAGTAGTAGCAATGAATACCCCTGGACAGAATTCTAACGCCGTAGCAGAATTGGCACTCGGTATGATGGTAATGGCAGTACGCAATATGTACAACGGTACAAGCGGAACAGAGCTTAAAGGCAAGAAATTGGGTATTCATGCATATGGCAATGTAGGTCGCAATGTAGCACGCATCGCTAAGGGATTCGGTATGGAGATCTATGCTTACGACGCATATTGTCCTGATGAGGTGATGATTAACGAAGGTGTCACCCCACTCCACTCTGCTGAAGAGCTCTATGCAACCTGCAATGTAGTGAGTCTGCATATCCCAGCAACTCCAGAGACCAAAGGCAGTATCAATGCTTCATTGCTGAGCAAGATGCCTAAAGGTTCGGTATTGGTCAACACTGCTCGCAAAGAAGTAATCCACGAGGAGGAATTGATTCAATTCATGCAAGAGCACAAAGATTTTGTATATATGACCGACGTGATGCCAGCCGCAGATCAAAAGATGCATGAGCTGTTCGAAGGACGCTATTTCTCTACACCTAAGAAGATGGGCGCACAGACCGCAGAGGCAAACATCAATGCAGGTATAGCAGCAGCAAAGCAGATTGTGGACTTCCTGGAAAATGGTAACACACGTTTTCAGGTGAATAAATAATACCGCTGCGCTGTTAGAACTTAGACTTACATGAAGAAAATACTATTTGTATTAATATTATTTGTGAGTAGCTTTTCCTATGCCCTCCATGTGGAGTGTGTAGGAAATGCTGTGTTATTAACCAACGAGGGCGACACTTTGCTAGTGTTTGCTAGCAAACCTGAGCTAAAGACACTAAATAGCGTAGGAGTGGTCCATTGGTACCAATTACCTGATACCGTTACGCCTATTCAAATAGGTACCGATTACCTATACCCCGAACATGGCGAGGGATATGCCATCAAGATCAATGGCAATTGGGAGTATTTCTGGGTGTTTGACTACGAGCATTTGCGTTGTCAGATAACACATATTGAAGCACAAGCGACATGCGAGAACACGCTATTGACATTAGACGGCGTGGTGCCTGAGATGGCATATAAGAACCGTTTCGGTACACCCACAACCTACCCACGCCTATGCCGCGTGACACATACGAATGCCATGTGGAACAACGAACTACTCGTGTGGGAAGATTCCATGGCAATAGAGGAAATGGAGTTTCAACATACATTGACCGTAGGCGCTAGCCCTGTGCTGACAGACTATAGCATAACAGATGCCTTGTGCGACTCACTGGGCATAGAGGCGGACAGTATTGTTTCACAATTAGTAGAACCTATGGTAGTGAAAGCCGCTCCCACAACAAAGACAGCTACTCGTCCAAGCCAGAAATCCAATGAGGTAGAACGCCCAATCGAAGAAAGTGCACTGAGTGGTTCAGCACCACTGGATATTGAATTCAAAGCAAACACACTTAATGCAGAATTTCAAAAATGGGTTATCTATAAAGAACAAACCTTTGTGCTAGATCGCACCGAAGCACAACATCGCTATACCTTTGAGGAACCGGGTTCTTATACCGTAAAGATAGTAGCAAGCAACAGCAAAGGATGTGCAACAGATACGGTGGAAATTAGTGTGACGGTTAGTGTATCCATGTTGGAGGTACCTAATGTATTTACCCCTAATGGAGATGGCGCAAACGATGAGTTTAGAGTGGTGTATAAGTCCCTCAAAGAGTTTCATATATGGGTGTACAACCGTTGGGGACATTTGGTATATAAGTCGGATGATCCGGCCAAAGGTTGGGACGGTACGATTACTGGACGCCCTGCTGCAGAAGGAGCATACTACTATGTGATTCGCGCATTGGGTACAGATGCTAAAGAGGGATACATCGCAAAACCTAAATATAGTAAAAAGAAGAAAGAAGGAGAAGTTTCACCCGACGGACAATACGTGGGTGTATATCAGTTATCAGGAGATATCAATCTCTTGAGATAGTTAAAATACGCCCCTGGGCTACTGTTGTGTTTAGAGACATGAATACTACAAGATCAATATATTCACCTGAATTAACGGGGTTCCCAATTGCGAAGGTAGATGCAGCGATAGCAGCCATGCCTATCGCAGGTAAAATCGACACATTAAATTGGATTGATCTATACCCAGTTGCACCAGAAACGGTGTTCACATTGGCACACACAGACGAGATGCTGTATGTGCGTTATGAGGTAAAAGGCGAGGTGCCACTCTCAACCAAGACGAACGATCTAGAGTTAGTCAATGAGGACGCTTGTGTAGAGATTTTTATTGGAGATGCAGATAATACACACTACTGGAACTTCGAATTTAATCCAGCAGGTATATGCAACGCCTCCCACCGCAAGGAGCGCAAAGTGGATGTAGTACGCCTCAATCTTGAGCAATTAGCCTCCATCCAACGCTACGGACAACAACTCTGTGCGGCACATTGGACATTGCTAGTTGGCATCCCATTGTCGCTCATTGAGTTGGATCTCAGTAAGGAGCATAGCCGCAGGGCTAACCTCTACAAATGTGGCGACAAGACGGCAATGAAGCATTATGCATCCTGGAATGCCATTGATGCTCCAGCTCCAGCCTTCCACTTGCCAGCGTTCTTCGGAGAAATCTTGTTTTAAGTTCCCACATATCCACGGTAAAACGGATTGATTAGTGCGAATCAGTGTAATCAGTAGGATATAATAGAATAAAACGAATTTAAAAATATGAAAAAATCAATTATCACTATGGCTGCATTAGCAGTAACAGTGTTGGCGAGTGCCAACCCATTCTTCCACTACAAAGAGTGGAAGACCCCACACGGAACTTATCCATTTGATGACATCAAACCAGAACACTACATGCCAGCTTTTGAGGAAGGTATGAAACAAGGATTGGCAGAGATTGACGCTATCGTGAATAACCCTGCAGCTCCTACCTTCAAGAACACTATTGAGGCATACGAAAAGTCTGGTGAATTGCTCAATATTGTAGGTGGTTGCTTCTACAACCTTACCAGTGCAGAAACCAATGACGAGCTACAAGCCATCGCAATGGAACTCTCACCAAAGATGTCAGAATATTCTGCTTCTATCCGCCTGAACGAAGGACTATTCCAACGTATTAAAGCGGTATACGATCAAAAAGACAAACTCAAATTAGATGCCGCTCAACGCAAGCTTCTAGAGGATATCTATGAGTCATTCGCTAATAATGGCGCGAACCTCAATGCTGAGCAAAAACAGGTGTATAAAGAACTGAGTGCAAAGCTCTCTCAATTGACCTTGGTATATGGTCAAAACGTTTTGAAAGCTACCAACGCATGGACCATGCTTATCACCAACGAGGAAGACTTGGCGGGTCTAAAGGATGATACCAAAGCCATGTTAAAGGCTTCTGCAGAGAAGAAAAACATGGAAGGTTGGTTGCTAGATTTGAAGCCTACTACCTATATTCCAGTAATGGAGGATTGCCAAAACCGCGACCTTCGTCGCGAGCTTTACACAGCATACAACAGTCGCGCTATTGGTGGTGAGTTTGATAATACACACGTGATTATCGACATTGTGAACACTCGTTTAGCATTGGCTCAACTTTTCGAGAAGGCTTGTCACGCTGATAAGTCATTGGGCAAGACCTGTGCTGAGAACAAAGAGAACGTGATGAACTTCCTCGACCAATTGCGCGAAAGCTATATGCCAGTAGCCCAACAAGAGGTGGCAGAGTTGCAAGAGTTTGCTAAAGGTAAAGGTTTTTATGCAAGTCTTCAACCATGGGATTGGAGTTTCTATTCTAAGCAATTGAAAGAAGAAAAGTATGCCATCTCTGATGACTTGCTCCGTCCATACTTCAAGAAGGAGAATGTGGTAGAAGGTGTATTCGGTTTGGCTAAACGCTTGTATGGTGTAACCTTCAAGGAGAACAAGAATATCCAAGTATATCACCCAGAAGTGACTGCATACGAGGTGTTTGACGCTAAGGGTAAATTCTTGGCGGTATATTACGCAGACTTCCATCCACGCGAGGGTAAACGCGGTGGTGCATGGATGAACAACTTCCAAGAGCAATATATGGTCGGCAAAAAGAACGTCCGTCCTCATGTTGTGAACGTAATGAATTTCACCCGTGCTACAGAAACAAAACCTGCGTTGTTCTCCTATGATGAGGTAGAGACCTTCTTGCATGAGTTTGGTCATGGTTTGCATGGTATGTTGACCCAATGTCAATATGCGGCGCAAAATGGAACAAACGTGCCACGTGACTTCGTAGAGTTGCCAAGCCAATTCAACGAGAACTTCCTTGGGGAGAAAGAATTCTTGGACACTTTTGCTAAGCACTATGAGACAGGCGAGGTGATTCCTCAAGACTTGGTGGATAAGATTCAAAAGGCAGCTACTTACCACGCAGCTTACGCATGCGTGCGCCAATTGAGTTTTGGTTATCTGGATATGGCATGGCATACCTTGACCGAGCCATTCGCAGTGCCAGAGGCATTGACTGCAACCGAGGCAGTGATTCGCTTTGGTGATAAAGCGATGGCACCAGTACAAGTATTGCCATTGGTAGCAGGTACACAAATGGAGTTTGCCTTTACGCACATCTTCTCAGGTGGCTATGCAGCAGGTTATTATAGCTATAAGTGGTCAGAATTGTTGGATGCAGATGCATATTCCGTATTCAAAGCTGCAAAAGCAAAGACTGGTACCATCTTCGATAAGAAATCAGCCGATCTCTTCCGTAAGAACATCTTGGAGCGCGGTGGCACAGCTAAACCCATGGAATTGTATCGTGCTTTCCGCGGTGGAGAGCCATCTATCGACGCATTGCTGGAGCGTGATGGAATCACTAAGAAATAAAAGAAATGTTCGCAAATAGCGATAAAAAAATCGGTTACGCGTTGGCGTAACCGATTTTTGTTTTACAAGGATAATCAATAGCAATCAGATTGGCTCTTGTTTGCTCTCTTATATTCTATTGTATAGGAATCTTTAGAAATTCCTGCAGCTTCCATGTCTGCATCTAATTCAGCCATAGAAGCTTCTAAGTCGTTGGAAGTACCCCATACGTAAAAAGTTTGTGAAGTAGTAGTACCTAACACATTAATAGTTGCAGTCACTTCGTAGCAATAATTGGTATCGCCACAACTGCTCAGTACGCCAGCCAAAATAACGGCACATGCAATAACGAATTTTTTCATTGTTTTAATTTTTTAGTGGTTAATAAATAATTTGTACTGCAAAGTTACACTTTTTTTTCGAACCAACCAATAAATCTTAACGAACGGCTATCTTTTGTTAAAAAGCGACTATTTCCCGCCAACCAACTTCTTGATTTCGCTGAGTTTGTTGAGAGCCTCTAGTGGTGTTAAATTATTGATATCCAAAGTCTTCACCTCATCACGTATTTGCTCCAGTACAGGGTCGTCCAGTTGGAAGAAACTGAGCTGCATGCCGCTAGGTGCGCTGACCGAAGCTTTGCCGCTGCCAATTGTTGGCGATGAGGCTATAGGCGATTGGCTATGGTCATTTTCCAAATCTTTCAATATCTGATTGGCACGCTGAATAATGGATGATGGCATGCCTGCTAGTTTTGCCACATGGATACCAAAACTATGTTCCGAGCCACCGCGCACCAACTTGCGCATGAAGATTACCTTTCCGTTAGCCTCTCGCACCGACACATTGTAGTTGCGTATGCGTTGGAAACTATTTTCCATCTCGTTAAGTTCGTGATAATGAGTAGCAAAGAGTGTTTTCGCATGTCCACGTTGCTCATGGATATATTCCACAATCGCCCATGCGATGGAGATACCATCATAGGTGCTAGTGCCACGTCCCAATTCGTCGAAAAGTACAAGACTGCGTTCACTTAGGTTGTTCAAAATACTTGCAGCCTCATTCATCTCCACCATAAATGTACTCTCACCCAACGAGATATTATCACTAGCCCCTACACGGGTAAATATTTTATCCACAACACCTATGCTGGCGCTTTCCGCTGGTACGAAGCTACCCATCTGTGCCATCAGCACTATCAAAGCTGTTTGACGAAGGAGAGCAGACTTACCCGCCATATTCGGGCCAGTGATAATGATAATCTGCTGACCATTATTGTCTAGCAACACATCGTTAGGCACATACTCTTCATCTAGGGGTAGTTGCTTCTCAATAACAGGATGGCGTCCTTGTCGAATATCAATAACAAGGCTATCGTTAATAGCAGGACATACATACTTATTAGCCACTGCCACCGTTGCAAAACCCATAAGACAGTCTAATTGTGCTACCACATTAGCATCTGTTTGCATCTGACTCACATATTCTGTGAGTGCCAACATAAGTTCAGTATATAGACGAGTTTCAATGATCTGAATTTGTCCCTCCGCATTGAGAATCTTATCTTCGTACTCCTTGAGTTCTTGTGTGATATATCGCTCGGCATTGACAAGAGTCTGCTTGCGAATCCACGTATCAGGCACTTGGTCTTTGTATATATTTCGCACCTCCAGGTAATATCCAAATACATTGTTATATCCAATCTTAAGTGATTGAATTCCTGTAGTTTCTATCTCTCTTTGCTGTATGCGTAATAAGTGCTCTTTGCCATTAGATTGGATATCACGCAGTTCGTCCAACTCTGCATTCACTCCACGCGCTATTGTGTTAGGACGTCCCTGCACGGCAGGTGGGTCAGGAGTAATCTCACGCTGAATACGTTGGCATATATCGCTACATAGGTTTAGCTGTTCTCCTAGAAGTTGTAAATAGTGATTATCTGCAGCATTCTCACAAATCTGTTTGATAGGCGCAATACAATTGAGTGCCACACTCAGTTGCACCATCTCACGAGGGGATATTCTGCCCGTGGAAATCTTACCCACAATACGCTCCATATCCATAATACGCTCCAAGTTCTCACGTATGATTTCGCGTTCGGCAGGATGACGGAAAAGATACTCTACTACTGTCTGACGATTACGAATAGCGCGTACATCCTTCAGCGGGAAAGCCAACCAACGGTGTAACAATCGTCCACCCATTGGTGTCGTAGTACGGTCTATTATATCATATAGCGTAGTGCTGTTCTCGCGCTGACCACTCAGCAGTTCCAGATTACGAATTGTAAAGCGATCCATCCACACGTACTTATCCTCCTCAATCCTGCTAAGATGCTGAATATGACCGTTTTGCAAGTGTTGCGTAGCATCTAGATAGTGCAATATCGCACCCGCTGCAATAACGCCTTCTGGCAACTGCTCTACACCGAATCCCTTGAGATTCTGAACTTGGAATTGCTTAGTCAGACGATCCATAGCCGCATCACGGGTCATCATCCAATCGTCAAGTTCGAAGGTAAAATACTTGCTACCAAAAGCAGATTCTATGGATTGTTTCTTTCCTCGCAAATACAACACCTCTTTCGGAGCAAAATTCACTAGTAGTTTGTCGATATAGCCTGAGGTACCTTCTGCGACAAGAAATTCTCCTGTAGAAATATCTAAGAACGACACACCGACCTCTTTCTTACCAAAATGCACACAAGCAAGCCAGGTATTTTCCTTCTGTTGGAGAGTGGTATCGGAATAACTCACACCAGGTGTAACCAACTCTGTCACACCACGTTTGACGAGTTTTTTAGTCAATTTAGGGTCTTCCAATTGATCGCAGATTGCCACACGTAAGCCAGCACGCACCAATTTAGGTAGATAGGTATCTAAAGCATGAAACGGAAAACCAGCCATCTCCAAGGCTTTCGCCTCTTTACTAGCGCCATTGCTGCGATGGGTGAGTGTGATATTGAGTATCTTACTTGCACACACAGCATCCTCCGCATACGTCTCATAGAAATCGCCACAACGGAAGAGCAATACCGCATCAGGATACTGGTTCTTTATCTCGCGAAACTGTCGCATCATTGGGGTTTCAAGTGCATCTATCTTAGCCATAACTATTTGATTTTCACATCAATTTTCAAGTTAAACATTCGCCCAGTTAGGTAATTGGATGTTCGCCACACTTGACCATCGGCGGCTGTAACCCAATAATAACTATTGACATTATCCCATCCCACGAGGTTGAACACATCGAATTGGATAGTCCAACTCTCTACATGTTGAGAGCGTCGCATCCATTTGTCGGTATCAGCTGAGAAAGTACGACTAGCACCGATATCAATTCTTCGATAGTCGCCCATATGAGCTAAATAGCGCATCTTCTCGTTTCTAGGATATCCGTATGGTATTCCTTCGCTCCATATGAACTTGAGGTGCAACTTATATTGGGGCCATTGTGGTAAGTAATCTTGGAAATACATGGCCACATTGTAACGCTGTTCCTGCGGCATAGGAATCCAGCCAAGATCGTATTTATCGTCCAGGAAATGCATTCTGCTACGCATGGTAGAGAAACTAAGCCATGAGTCCGCACCCGGAGCTAATTCGCCAAACAATTTGAGATCTAAGCCGATTGTATATCCCTGACTGTCGTTCTCTCCTGAATATCGAACACGCACATTATCAACGGTGTAACTCTCCATTCTATCAATAAGTTTACCATAAGCTTCGGCTGTAAACTTGAATGGTCTTCCCCAAGCACGAAAATAATAGTCTGTACCCATAACCAACTGATAGGAGCGTTGTGCTTTGAGATCATCATTGAGATGAATTCGATAGACTCCCATGTCGTCGAGAATCGTTTGGCGATATTCTTTATAGAATGGAGCTTGGTAATATATACCTGTGGCTGCACGGAAGGTGAAATCCTGTTTCCATCCCGGCATCCAGACCACGCTCACGCGTGGAGATGGTAATACCTCATTATTGAAAGTAGCATAGTTGAGTCGCACGCCAGTTGTAAGGAAAACCTTACCTTGATCGGTGCTCCACCTATACGTATTCTGTGCATAAGCTTGCAAACGGATATTGCGCAATTGGGATTCACCTTTCATAGCATAATAAAGTTCCATATCCTGATCTGCATTAGGGAGACTGAAGCCCAAAGAATCGCGCCATTCCCATTCGCTGATTTTATCGTTCACCATTTCGAGTTGCGCACTAGCACCCCAGATAAGTGTATTCTGACCGTGTTTCCATTCACCGGTATGTGCTAGAGTGATCAAACCAGCTTGGAGAGTATTGCGCGCATGCTCGTGGAATTCACCTGTACCCATGATATTTTGTTGATTACTTGGGTTGGTAATCTGCTGGTCAGGACGCATAGTAGAATTGTTTCCTCCGTTCATATCCTGCTGACTAAGAATCAGTTCACTATGAATATCATAGGTTTCTTGTTCATGGGTATAGAATCCACTAAGATCAAAACCCAGCGACACCTCTTTGCTCACTTGTCCATATGCGCTCAGCGCTGCAAAAGCGGTTCGAAAGACATCTTTTTCCTGTCCCTCGTAGTAGATATTTTTCTCTATAGCAGTCTGCAATGTACCCTCAGCTTCCTCGCAAGAGTCGGGTTCAAATAGGTAAGTATTTTGGGAAAAGTTACCCATCAGTCTTATCTCCCAATCTTTCGCTTCACGCTTTTTCGCCTTCTGTCCAACCTTCCATGTCATCTGTGCCTGATAGTCTAGAAAGTTCGGCTTGTAATTTCCTTTGGTGCTCAATGCGCCAAGCATGTACTTGGAAGTTTTGTAGCGAATACCATGCATTTGGCTTTGCAAACTATCACCCCAACCGAGGTATGCACTAGCTCCTAGAATACTAATATTTAGTCGTGATTCAAGTTGCATAGGACGCTTGTAGTGAATATCCAATACGGAAGACATCTTGTCGCCATACTGGGCGTCAAAACCACCCGCAGAGAACTCTACACTCTCCACCATATCTGGATTGACAAAACTGAGTCCTTCCTGTTGCCCGCTGCGGATAAGCAATGGCCGTTGAATCTCTAATCCATTGACATATACGGAGTTCTCATCGTAGCTACCGCCACGTACATTGTATTGGCTACTGAGTTCATTGTTTTGACGAACACCCGCAAAAGTGACTAGCAAGCTCTCTATGCCACCACCTGTAGCATCAGGCATCAATCGTACAGCTCCCACGTTGGTACGATCCATTGTACCAGTCTGGTGTTGAATACCACGCACAGTAATCTCATGGAGCATTTCCTCGTTCGTAGGCAAGACCACGTTCACACCCAATACTTGGTTCTGAGTATAAAGTTGCTGGCGGATGGTCTCATATCCAATCATGGAATAGACAATGACTACCGTATCAGCCATTTCTATTGTCAAGTCATAATATCCATTGACATTCGTGGTAGTACCGATAGTTGTCCCCTCAATGAAGACATTCGCCAATTCAATACCCCGATTGTCGGAGTCCAACACATAGCCGAAAATTCGCAACTCATGCACCCTCGCTTCAAGCGAGATAGATAGCAGCAAGGCTATGATAAGGCAGAGCCTATGTAGTATGTTATAAGATGAACGCATACAATACACAAAATATCCTGCAAAGGTACAAAGAAAAGCTCAAACTTACAAATTTTTTGCCGTTTTCAGCAATTTTTATTTTATTTTACATCAAATTTGTATATATCAAAAAAATATAGTACCTTTGCATGTTTTTATGGGAAACTATATAATCAACGCTATATGAAATTAGAACAAATACTCATTCCACAAGTACAGGAGGCGGTAAAAAGTCTCTATGGTATTGAGATCACTGCAGAACAAGTGCAGTTGCAAAAGACACGTTCAGAATTTGAAGGAGATATCACCCTCGTGGTATTCCCATTTGTAAAAGCTGCGCGCAAAGCACCAGCAATGGTAGCACAAGAGTTAGGCGAGAAGCTTGTAGGCGGGCTCGTTGAAAAGTACAACGCAGTACAAGGGTTCCTTAACCTCAGCATCGCACAAAGCTACTGGGTAGAGCAACTTCAAGCGATTGCAGAGAACGCTGAATTTGGACAATTAAGGCGAGAGGCGAAAGGCGAAGAGGCGAAAGGTGAGAAGCCACTCATGATGGTAGAGTACTCATCTCCTAACACCAACAAGCCCTTGCACCTCGGCCACGTGCGCAACAACCTCCTGGGATACTCTATCGCTAAGATTCAAGAGGCCAATGGTTGGAACGTAGTGAAGACCAATATCGTAAACGACCGTGGTATTCATATCTGTAAGTCCATGCTCGCATGGCAGAAGTTCGGCAATGGCGAGACACCTGAGAATAGCGGCAAGAAAGGTGACCATCTCATCGGCGACTACTACGTGCGCTTCGACAAGGAATATAAAGCTGAGATCAAAGAGCTCATGGCTCAAGGCATGGACGAGGAAACCGCAAAGAAAGAAGCTCCACTCATCAAAGAGGCACAAGCTATGCTCGTAAAATGGGAGCAAAACGACCCTGAGGTTCGTGCCCTCTGGCAAAAGATGAACGAGTGGGTATATGCAGGTTTTGACGAGACATACAAACAGATGGGTGTAGGCTTTGACAAGATCTACTATGAAAGTGACACCTACCTTGTGGGTAAAGGCGAAGTAGAGCGTGGACTTGCAAAGGGCGATTTCTACCGCCGTGAAGATGGCTCTGTTTGGGCAGATTTGGCACAAAACGGATTAGATGAGAAACTTCTCTTGCGTGCAGACGGTACATCCGTATATATGACCCAAGATATCGGTACGGCTAAGCTCCGCTTTGAGGACTACCCTATCGACAAGATGGTGTACGTTGTGGGTAACGAACAAGAGTATCACTTTAAGGTACTCAGTATCCTGCTTGACCGTCTTGGTTTCCCATTCGGCAAGGAGTTGGTACACTTCAGCTACGGTATGGTGGAGTTGCCTAACGGTAAGATGAAGAGCCGCGAAGGTACTGTAGTAGATGCAGATGACTTGATGGCACAAATGATTGCGGACGCTAAAGAGATCTCCAAAGATAAGGTTAACACCTTGCCTGATATTACCGAAGACGAGGCAAATGAGATTGCTCGTATGGTAGGTTTAGGTGCATTGAAGTACTTCATCCTCAAGGTTGACCCACGCAAGAACATGCTTTTCAACCCAGAAGAGAGTATCGACTTCAACGGCAACACCGGTCCATTCATCCAATACACCTACGCACGTATTCAGAGTGTCCTCCGCAAAGCGGAGAGCCTCTCGCCTTTCGCCTTATCGCCTCTCGCCTTGTCGCCTAAAGAGCTCGCTCTTATCCAACGCCTCGTAGATTATCCTGCGGCTGTGCGTCAAGCAGGTGACGAGTTCTCACCAGCTGTGATTGCAAACTACGCATATAGTTTGGCATGCGACTTCAATAGTTTCTACCACGATCATAGCATCCTCAATGAGGCAGAAGAGCAAAAACGTGCATTGCGTCTCGTATTGGCACAAACCGTGGCCAAAGTTATCAAGAGTGCAATGGCATTGCTCGGTATTGAAGTTCCTAACCGCATGTAAAAACAACACGAAACAATACTACACAACACTAAACAATACTACACCATGTATTTGGATTTTCAAAAATACCTGCAAGGCATCTTGAGTGACATCAAGGAGGCAGGATTATACAAGAACGAGCGAGTGATTATCACTCCTCAGTCTTCTGCTATTCAAGTAGAGGGCGGAAAGGACGTCATTAACTTCTGTGCGAATAACTATCTTGGTTTGGCAGACAACCCAGAGTTGATCCAAGCAGCAAAAGACCGCATGGATGCTCGTGGCTATGGTATGGCTTCTGTGCGCTTTATCTGCGGTACACAAGATACCCACAAGCAACTCGAGCAAGCTATCTCCGACTTCTTCGGTACAGAGGACACCATCCTCTATGCAGCTTGCTTTGATGCCAATGGTGGACTCTTTGAGCCACTCCTCACGGATCAAGATGCAATCATCTCCGATGCCCTCAACCACGCCTCTATCATTGATGGTGTACGCCTCTGCAAAGCGGTACGTTATCGCTATGCCAACGGTGATATGGCAGACCTAGAGGAGCAATTGAAGAAAGCACAAGCACAACGTTTCCGTATTATTGCTACTGACGGTGTATTCTCTATGGACGGCAATGTATGTCCATTGGATAAAATCTATGAGTTGGCACAGAAATACGATGCCCTTGTCATGGTGGACGAGAGCCACTCTGCGGGTGTAGTAGGTAAGACAGGTCACGGTGTGACCGAGCGCTACGACCTCATGGGTAAGATTGAGATTATCACAGGTACCTTGGGTAAGGCCTTCGGTGGTTCAGTTGGTGGTTTCACTACAGGTAAGAAGGAGATCATTGACCTGCTTCGCCAACGTAGCCGTCCATACCTGTTCTCCAACTCTATTCCTCCGCTGATTGCTGCGGCTGGATTGAAGACCTTTGAGATCTTGACTCGTAGCAACGAGTTGCAAGACCGTTTGCACGCTAACACCGAGTACTTCATCAGCAAGATGAAAGCCGCAGGTTTTGATATCAAACCTACCGAGTCTGCTATCTGCGCCGTGATGTTGTACGATGCTCGTTTGAGCCAAGAGTTTGCTGCGGCGTTGCAAGAGGAAGGAATCTATGTGACGGGCTTCTACTACCCAGTAGTGCCACAAGGCCAAGCGCGTATCCGCGTACAACTATCTGCTGCTCATACACCAGAGCAATTGGATAAGGGTATTGCAGCGTTTATCAAAGTAGGAAAAGAATTAGGAGTTATCTAAGAGAACGTAAGTGGCAAGACTGCGAAAGATGGTCTTCGACGAAATTGGCTAAAGCGAATAGTGGTCTTCGACGTTTGACACGTGAAACCATATTTCGTAGAACCAACATCGCGAGTATAACGAGCCACTTTTCGTGAACAAAGTGAACCAATTTACGTGAACAAAGTGAATAAAAATTATATGAAAGCCTTAGTAAAACGTTATGCAGAGCCAGGGCTCTGGATGGAAGAAGTGCCAATGCCTCAAGTAGGCGTGAATGATGTACTCATCAAGGTGACGAAAGCCGCTATCTGCGGTACCGACTTGCACATGTACAAATGGGACGAATGGTCACAAAGTCACTGTACCCCTCCATATATCATGGGTCATGAGTTCGTGGGCGTAGCCGTAGAGGTAGGTCCTGGTGTTCGTGGTGTGAAAGTAGGCGACCGTGTAACTGCCGAAGGTCATATCGTTTGTGGTACATGCCGCAACTGCCGCCGTGGCATGGGACATGTCTGCGAGAACTCACTCTCCGTAGGTATCTTTGGAAAAGATGGTGCTTTTGCTGAATATGTAACTATCCCAGAAAGCAATATCGTACATATCCGTCCTGAGATTCCAGATGATTTCGCCGCTATCATGGACCCATTTGGCAATGCAACACATACTGCATTGGCATTCCCATTGTTGGGCGAGGATGTGCTCATTACTGGTGCTGGCCTCATTGGTACCATGGCTGCGGGTATCTGCCGTTATGCAGGAGCGAAGAACATCGTAGTGACAGACCTCAACGAACAACGCCTCGAGATTGCCAAGAAGATGGGTGCGACGATCACTGTCAATGGCTCGAAAGGCGAAACCGTAGAAGGTGCTATGAAGCAATTGGGTATTCGTGGTTTTGACATTGGACTAGAGATGTCTGGTGCACCTGCAGCATTCAACGATATGATTGCGCATATGTATAAAGGTGCGAACATTGCTCAGTTAGGTATTTTGCCAAGTGACACGAAGGTCAATTGGTCTGACATTATCTTCAACGCATTGACTATCAAAGGTATCACTGGTCGCCGTATGTGGGAAACATGGTACCAAATGGAGCAAATGCTTGTAGGTGGATTGGACTTGAGTCCAGTGATTACCCACCGCTTCCACTTTGATGACTTCCAAAAGGGCTTCGATGTGATGCTCAGCGGCCAATGCGGAAAAGTACTCCTTGAGTGGTAATGATAAATAAGAATGTTAAATTAAGAATTTAGGAATTAAGACATAAGAAAAGAATGGATAAGAACACATGGATTGGCTTTGCACTGATAGCCGCTATTATTATTGGATTTTCATTTTTAAATCGTCCTTCTAAGGAGGAATTAGCTGAGCGTCAGCGCATACAAGATTCTATCGCGCTTGTGCAAGCACAGGAGGTAGAAGCTAGGATTATTTCAGAGCAAATAGCTCAACAACTACAAGCCGAACAAGATGTAAACACCGCCACTTCAGAGCAGATAGCATCACAGATGGCTGCTCTATATGGTCCTTTTGCACCAGCAGCACAAGGAGAAGAAGGTACTACCTGTTTGGAAAACGAGAAAATACGTATCAATATCTCCAACCGTGGCGGTCGTATTGTGAAAGCGGAACTTAAGACCTACAAAGCATATGGCGATACTGTAAACGACCTATGCCTTTTCCAGGGCGAAGAGAGCCAGCTCAATTTTACACTTGTCACCAATAATAGCCGTATTCTCTCTACAGAGAATTTATATTTCGCACCTGTAGCTCAGACTACTGATGCAGAGGGTAATCAAATCCTCACCATGCGCCTTGAAACCAATATTGAGGACAGCTATCTAGACATCGTATATACCTTACCATCAGATGATTACATGGTAGGTATGAGCATCCAACCTCATCACATGCAACTCGCTTTGGCACAAAACATGTCTACGCTTGAGATGCATTGGAATCAGCTTATCCCACAACAGGAGAAAGGTCGTAAGTTTGAGGAAAAATACGCACAACTACAATATATGTTTGTGGGAGGCGATATCGAGAAACTATCTGAGACTAAAGCCGCTCGCGCAAATGAATCGGCACGACTCAAATGGATTGCTTATAAGGATCAGTTCTTCTCTACTGTAATGATTGCAGCCGATGCATTTGAATCCACACAGATGGAATCAACCCCACTTAACGCACTGAGCCGCCATATTAAAGAGTACAATACGGTCACTAGTCTGCCATTTGATATCACTGGCAAGAAGCAAACCAACTTGCAATACTACTTTGGTCCAAATCACTACAACACGCTTAAAGCATATGACAAAGATGTCAACAGCATGGAGAAATTGCACCTTAATGAGTTGGTACCATTAGGATGGAAATTAGTGTCTTGGATCAACAAGGCATTGGTTATTCCCATGTTCGACCTATTCTCTTCATGGGGATTGCATATTGGTCTAGTGATTCTGCTGATGACGTTGGTTATCAAATTGATTCTTCTACCATTTGTATGGGCTTCCAATAAATCTAGCGCTAAGATGCGCGTACTGAAGCCACAATTGGATGAAATCAACGCGAAATACCCACCAGAGAAGATGCAAGAGCGTCAACAAGCCACTATGGCCTTGTATCAAAAAGCAGGCGTCAGCCCAATGTCAGGGTGTTTACCAATGCTATTCCAATTCCCTGTACTGATGGCTATGTTCTGGTTCTTGCCTACTGCTATTGAATTGCGTGGTCAATCTCTCTTCTGGGCTGATGATCTATCTACTTATGATGCTATCATCACATGGAATACTCCTATCCCATTGTTTGGCACACACTTGAGTTTATTCTGCTTAATCATGACCGTGGCAAATATTGTGTACACACATTTTACCATGCAAAGCCAATCTCAAGGTCAGGAGATGAAGATGATGAAGTATATGATGTATCTCATGCCACTGATGTTCCTCTTCTTCTTCAACGACTATGCTGCGGGCCTAAGCTACTACTATTTCGTAAGTTTGCTCTTCACTATCCTGCAAACGATGATTTTCCGCTGGACAACCGATGATAAGAAAGTACTGGCAGAGATGGAAGCAAATGCCAAGAAAAAAGGCAATCAAAAGAAAACGGGCTTTGCAGCTCGCCTAGAAGCTATGCAACGCGAACAACAACGTATTGCACGCGAACAGGCTAAGAAGAATATGCGTTAATCTTGAACAATGAATATTGCAATGAACAAGATTCTAACAATAATAACCCTATGTTTCGTATGGAGCATAGGGTTATTGGCTCAAAATGACGCCCTACCCCAATCATCAGTAGAAGGAAATGACACAATAGCAACAAAGAATACCGATAAATATACTTTTGGAGATTTCTTTGATGCGCTGGATTTGCCCACAGTCTTGGGTGTAGGTATCACCCCTAATGGCATAGAAGGAGCCACCTTCAACTCGGCTATGCGACTGGGATGGCGCCATCATAAGAATTATGGCACGTTCGTATATATAACCTACGATACCCACAGCAATAAGTATGACTCACTTCTAGTAGAAGGAAGTAATATTTACAATGGCGAAGTATGGTACAATGAGATAGGCATGAGCATAGGATATCGATTCCCACTAGTGAAAGACATTAAGGCATTTTATCAAAATCCTTATTTCCACCCATGGGATTTCTTTGTGAGTGTACAACCGGGTGTATCTATTGCCACTGTCAAGAATATCACACCTACCAACCCAACCACACCTGATAACAACACGGAGCAATACTACACCATGTCCAACTTCGATCATGTGGTTCCTACTCTACGTTTTTCTGCAGGCGTCGAATGGTTTATTTTTTCAAATTTTGGAGTCTTTGCTGAGGTAAACTATACTCAACATTTGATGCCAACCATTATCGAACAAGCTGCTATTGATAAAGCGGAGATTAAGCACCCATCTGGACCTATCAATATATCTGTAGGATTGTCTCTCTTTTTCAATTAACGAACAAACACTATATGCAACATAAAAAGCGAGCTACCCGGTTGGATAGCTCGCTTTGTTTTATTCAATATGTATGGATTATTGCAATTTAGCTAATGCCTCTTTCATACGACGCATAGCCTCAATGATAAGATCTTCGCTAGTAGCGTATGAAAAGCGAATGCAGTTGTCTTCTCCGAAAGCACTACCCGATACACATGCCACATGTGCCTCTTGCAAAAGAAAAGTCACCACTTCGTCTGCATTATGGATGGTTTGACCATTGTATTGCTTGCCAAAGTATGAGGATACATCTGGGAACAAGTAGAACGCACCCTGTGGCTCCAACACCTTCATTCCAGGAATCTCTTTTGCCAATTTCACAATCAAATCGCGACGGCGGTGGAATGCTTGACGCATCTCTTCCACACATTCTTGTGGACCTGCATACGCAGCCTCAGCTGCTTTTTGCGCAATGGTAGTAGCGCAACTGATAGTTTGACCTTGTAAACGTTTTACAGCAGTAATAAAACCTTTATCGTGGCTAGCCAACCATCCAATACGATAACCAGTCATCGCGTATGCCTTGCTCACACCATTGATGATGATTAAACGATCTTCCAATTCTGGGAACTGAGCCAAAGTCTCATGCTTACCTGTATAAAGAATATGTTGGTAAATCTCATCTGCCAACACATTTACATGTGGATGCTTCTTGAGAACATCTACCAATGCTTGTAAGTTATCCAATGTATATACAGAACCAGTTGGATTGTTTGGAGAACAGAGCATGAGTAACTTAGTGTTTGGAGTAATAGCAGCCTCCAATTGCTCTGCTGTAAGGCAGAAGTTATTCTCCATCGAAGTCTTTACCAAGACACTTTTACCTTGAGCAATCTTAACCATCTCTACATAGCTAACCCAACATGGAGTAGGCATAATCACCTCATCACCAGGACCAATCAATGCCTCAATAGCGTTGCAGAGTGCTTGCTTAGCACCTACAGATACCACGATATCGTTGGCTGTATATGGTTTCACAGCATAATCCTTAATATCGTTGTTCAAAGTCTTAACTATAGCCTCGCGCAATGCTGGAAAACCAGGAGTAGGACCATAGTGTGACACATCGTTGTTGACGGCATCAATAGCAGCTTGCTTGACATGTGCAGGAGCTGGGAAATCGGGTTCACCCAATGAAAGACCAATCACGTCCACTCCTTCAGCACGGAGTTGTTGGCAAAGGGCTGCCACTTGCAATGTAGCTGACTCTTCGAGAGCAGCAATACGATCAGAGATAATCATAAATTGAAAGTATGTATTGTGAGTTATATATATTTTTTTTACAGGCTGCAAAGGTAATATATTTTTTTTAGATATACAATAGTGTTGGTAAACATGCTGTATTTTTTTCATGAAAAAAGTCTAAAAAATTTGCACGATTGTAAAAAAAATTGTAACTTTGCAGAAAATTTTAGGATATTTTATTCTTAAAGATAACACTATTATTCACAATTAAACATTTTGAGTATGAAAAAAAGTATTCTCTTGGTAGCCATTTTGGCTCTCGTTGGTACAGTAACTGCAGTAGCTCAACCACGCGCTATTGGTTTGAATCTTGGTTATGGTGTTGATATTTCTTACCAACACTCTATTGGTACAGCCAACATGATTGACTTGTCTGTTAACATCCCTGCGTTTGCAGGTGTGGGTGTAACCGCAACTTATGACTGGGTTAACCCATTCGGTACAGCTATTCCATGGAACAACAAAGGTGAGTGGAACTGGAACCTTGGTGTAGGTGCTGGTCTTGGTGTGTACAATCCATTCCGTACTTACTCAGTAATTAATGAGCAAGGTCAGTTGGATAAAACATGGGGAGGTAAAATTTATGTGGGTGCAGTAGGTCACGTAGGTGTTGAGTACAACTTCTGGTTCCCATTGCAACTTTCTGTTGATTATCGTCCTAACATCGGTGTGGCTATTACAAGTGATGGTGCACCAATATTCAACGGCATTGGTCTTTTCAGCGGTATCACACTTGGTGTTCGCTACTTGTTCTAATTCAAGCTGCATAATATATTAATAAGGTGTCCTCATGGGCACCTTATTTATTTTATATCTATAAAAGCTTTAATTGCTAAATTTGTTGTGTAATTGAAATAATTTGTGTACCTTTGCAGGCAAAAGCAGTCCTATATGAAGGCAAGTCTATCTAAGATACCAAACATCATTGATCGCTATGCGCTCACGCTAGCTATGCTCATCGGCGTAGTGGGATTTCCTGTTTTTCGCCATTTAACATGGATGTTGCCTCCGCTCATATTCCTAATGCTATTCTTTACCTTCTGCAAGATCAATCCTATGCATTTGCGCATCAGGCGTTGGCATATTGTGGTGCTATTCACTCAGCTCGCCATCGGCATCGGACTATACTACGGACTGCAATACTCCCTCGAACCTCTCGCATCGTCGCCTAATAGTTTTATCGCCTTAAAACCTACGGATATCGCCATCATCTCCCAGGGACTGATGCTCTGCGTCTTGATGCCCACTGCCTCTGCTGCTGCTATCATTGCGGGTAAGTTAGGAGGTAGTATCCAGAACCTAACATCTTTTACATTACTGAGTAATATTGCCACGGCAGTAGTGGTACCGCTCTTTTTTCCAGTGGTCAATCCTAGCGCAGGAATAGAGTTCTCCGCTGCTTTTCTAATGATCTTGCGCAAGATTACTCCATTGCTGATCATGCCATTTTTGGCGGCGTGGCTACTGCGAATAGCCTATAACACCTACCACCGCAAACGTGCAACAGGAAAGACCTTTTCCCTGCCCAAACAATGGGCTGCAATGCCGTTCTATGTTTGGGTATTGACACTAATCGTACTAATGTCTGATTTGACATATACACTTGTGCATCAGCAGTATAGCTATTGGACGATTGCCCTCCTTTGTATTGGTTCGTTGCTTACCTGCCTGCTGCAATTCGGGCTGGGAAAATGGATTGGCTCGTGCCTACCTGCTGCCACAAAGGGCGAAGATTATCGCGATGTGCTCATCAATCCCGAAGCAGCGAATTATTCGATGCAACAAATCAGCCGCATTACTGCAGGTCAAGCTTTCGGACAGAAGAACACCACACTAGCGATATGGATGGCGCAAGCCTACCTAGTACCAGTAGCATCCATGGCTCCTGCAGCGTATATCATCTGGCAAAATATTTTTAATGCTATCCAGCTTGCCATAGCCGCAAAAAAAGCGAGGAGATAACCCCTCGCCTTTCACCTCTAGCCTCTCGCCCTTTCGCCTCTCGCCTAATCGCCTTATCCCTTCTTTATTGAGCTTCCGCCAACAGCCATTTTCTGTTTTATCTGAGGATTGCCCTTGTAGGAAATCCTGCTTGCGCCAGATGCTTGAGCCCACAGTTCCTTTGTCACATAGATCTCTGCTTCGCTAGCCCCTGAGCAATTGATATGCATGCACTCAGTCAAAAGCGCCTCCGCATCTATATTGCCTGCACCTTCCAAGGTGATAGTCGATTGTTCAGCTTCGCCTGACAGATCCAGCGAAGAAGCACCTCTAGCAGTGACTTTTAGCGTCTTCAACTGCAACTCCAGATCGGCTTCTGCCGCACCCGATAGATCCAGGGTCAACTGATCCACCTGTAAAGGACTATTGGAGTCATTATCTATCTCGCATGCGCCCGCAGCGCGAATCAGCGAGAGATTGGGCACAGCTATATCTAGCACCACAGGCTCATACGATTTATTGGGAACATGGACATACAGTATCCCATCGCGTACCTCAGTCACTACATCTGATAAATTACGAGCTTGAATAGCCAACTGCTGCACCGCATCTTGGTGGATGTTGATTTGTGCGGCACCAGCCACATCTATACCGTTGAAAGCATCCACTACGCGAGTTTCTGAATTAAGCACCAATTCATCCACATCCTCCAGTTGGTCTATCGCTTGCTGCAGAGCAGACATATCTACGTGTGTAACCACATGTGTCGCTAGCGAGCCCATTCCTACCAGCGCGATCAACCACAAGATCAAAGTCGTCCACCAGAATCGTGCTTTAGGGCCTCTACGTGTACGGATATATACCACTATCGTATGCACCAGCATCACAATCGGTACACCCACAAGGAGCACCACACATAGTATAGCCAACGAGGTTATAGCTGGAGAGAACACCGTACTCAAAGGAGAAAGCGTGGGCAAAAAGGGCAAGGCGGTACCCAAACCCAAAGTGACACCCGTGAAAGCTATCAGAAGGGAGAAAATTACGGTCAACAACGTACCCAAAACAGGCAATGCCATCAGCACCAAGAGCACCTGAAGAGTGATACGCAACACACGGCCACAACCGCTATTTTCGGATTTATCCAACTTCACCTTAGGACGAGCGTTAGCACCGAATTCAGAAGGCGCACCAATCTGTGTTTTTACGGATTCAACCATCTGCATTTCAATCACTTGTACATTCTTTGCAAACAGAGCTTTCTGGAAGAGTTCTGCGACACGAGCTTCCACATCCTCCATCACTTCCGACTTATCGGAAGCAGGCAAACGCATTTCGATATCTTGCAGATAATCACGCAAATTTTGATACGCATCATAGTCTATGTGATAGACTTGACCATTCAGATTTATTGTTCTAGTTTCCTTCATAGTAGTATATTTATTTATCCGTTACCGTTATTTGATGGATGGCTTGGCTAATAGATTGCCATTCTACGTCTAGTTGTGCGAGTATCCCTCGTCCCTCATCGGTCAGCGTGTAATACTTGCGTGGCGGACCGCCCGTCGATTCCTGCCAGCGATAGGAGAGCAGTCCTTCGTTCTTCATGCGAGTAAGCAATGGATATACGGTCCCCTCCACCACCAACAGATTGGCTTGCTTGAGCTTCTCCAATATATCCGAAGCGTATGCTTCTTGCTGATGGATAATGCTGAGTATGCAGAACTCCAGCAATCCCTTACGCATCTGGCTTTTTATATTATTTACCATATTCTTGCCTCTAAACTCTAAACTTCATTGGGCATCAACACCATTAAGACTACATACAGTAGCAACCCCGGGAAACCTACAGAGAAGATGCTTAATACGGCATACAACACGCGAATCACGGTAGGATCAACATCCATATACTCGGCGATTCCGCCACAAACACCCGCCAAAATGCGGTTGGAAGAACGATACATTTTTTTCATAATTCTAGATTTTATTACTTTATATTTTTATAATGTATAAGCAAAAAACCACACTACCCATACTACCCACACCACCCAAACGCTCTGCAAAGGTACTACATTTTTTACTACTATGCAATACAATGTACTAAAATTCTTATAGTTCTATATCATTTTTCTTTATTTTGCTACTTCGACTTTACAAAATACCCGTATTGAAGCACTACACCATACTAATCATCCATTCGCAGGAAGTGTCCTTCCATGTCGAAGATCAGTTCGATTTCGTTGTTGAGTTCCACCTTCTGTGTACGATAATCGATGACATACTCCGTCACGATTTGTTTGGGGTGATGCAATCCCACATATTGCATGATCAGTTCTGGTACAATGCCGTCAGGGAGTGCTTTGCGTTGGCAGTCAACGGACTTGAGGTGTCCTTCCCTATCAAAATCTATCTCAGTAGCATCTTTCATGTGGACATTGTATTCCAATTGAAGGTCATCGTGTTCACGTTCGATATACGCTACATCTGCTTGGTTAAAATACTTTTGGACAAAGGCTTGTGCTTGTACAGGTAATTGTGCATATTCAATCATTTGATGTCTATCTGCACACGCGCATAAGGCAATCATTAGACTTGCTAAAATCATTACACTCTTTTTCATTTTCTCTCATTTTTTTTAAGGTTGTACAATTGTTTATCACTTGCCTAATTGCAAAAATCATGCCAAATTAGCTTAGTACATACAAAAACAGCCGCCTATCGCTTGATAAACGGCCATTTATTATTACTCCATATCCTTGCGGACTTGGTTCCAGACGTAACTGTAGAGCGATTTGTACTTGGTTTGTGCTGCATATC
This sequence comes from Paludibacteraceae bacterium, assembly GCA_045614865.1. Taxonomy (GTDB): domain Bacteria; phylum Bacteroidota; class Bacteroidia; order Bacteroidales; family Paludibacteraceae; genus Colicola. The sequence goes on from JAZLDS010000023.1 coordinate 47,021, forward strand.
CTGCTAGATCGGTGTCGATCATCTCAGGGTTCAACATACGTGCACGCGTAGCGGAAGATATACTACCGAACATGCTTTGCCAAGCTTTCTGAGCTGCTGTTTGAGCTACTCTTTTGTTAGGATCACGCCACGAGGTGTATTGTGGGTTGTCGATCATGGATTGGTTGTTGGTAGGTGCAACACGGATACAATGAATCACATGATGTTGCTTGCAAAGCTTGCCAGAAACGGACTTGATAGGGTCAATGAATGTAATTTTAGCCATAATTAATCGTTATTAGGTTGGTTATACAATTGTGAAAATATATACCCTCTAAGGGTTTTGTACTTCTTTTGCTTTTTGAAATCTGCAGTGTAGTCAGCTATTTGTTCTTCTGTGAGGGTGTTCATTGCCTCCGTTGTAGCTGCAAACTTCTCACGTACAGCGAGTTGTTTCTCGGTAGGTTCGCCTGTAAAAGGGTTACAGATAGTACCGGTGTACAGCGTACCGTTGCGTTCGGCGAAATAGGTGTTGGAGTGCCCACACACCTTTCCGCTCAAACTTGATAAAAGTTCCATTGTTTTAAATTTAGCCATAATAGTTAAGGTTTTAGATTTTTCCATTCTCTCTGAGTTTCTTGAGGATTGCCGTCAGCAGTTCCAAGAACCAGCGAATGAATTGATGAATTAAGGTTTCGTTTTTCATTTCTCTTTTCCTCAGAGTTTAATAAATGTGTTTGATTTTATCTGTTTGATTTTACCGCGGTTTTTCCATCTTGTGAGAATCACTCTAGACTTGTGTGCGCCAGAGTAATTATGTAGTTTTCTGTACGCTACGACGTCTTGCCATTGAAATTCCTGTGGCAGTTCATCCAGCATCGTTTGGTTAAAGTCTTCGCAGTAGGCTTGCGAACTAACGGCGAAGTGCTTTTTGCCTTCATCAGCTATGCTTTGTTGCTGTGCGAAGGTGTGGTTGAAGGTAGCCCTTAGCATGTACTCCGCTACCCATTGTCCGAAGATCAGACTATCTTCTACGCGTTCGAAGCGGTTGAGTATGTATGCCAAATAGGCGGCTCGTCGGTAGATGTCCGTTGGAGTGTTGATCATCAGACGTTTAACTTTGTCTGTACCCATCTGGGAGAGTTTCTGTAGCTTCCATGCTAGCACGGCTTTTTCGATCGCCTCGTGATAAACCATGCCGCTTTGCATCTCGAGCCAGTTGAGCTCCTCGTGTATCTGCTCCGTCTGCTCATCAGTGTAGGCGATATCTGGAACCGTGGGCTCATACTCAGGATGCTCCACGAAGATCACGCGTCTTGTCGTCCCTTCTTCGATGGCCTTGTCGTTGAAGTAGCGGAACAGCGAGTTGGGTGTGCCGCAAGCTAGGAAACTCAACTTTGGCTTGATCGTGCCGCGAAACGAGTCTTTCTCCTTGTAATCCATCGTGTGCGTGATACCGTCAAAGCCTTTGCGTAGTATTGGTTGTAGTTGCATAAACGAGTTGCTACTCCGTTCACTACCAATTGCTTGCGAGATCTCATCGGTATAGAGCATCACGGTGTCGTTGGGGCTCAGAGCCAAGTACTTGCACAGCTGCACGGTGCTTATCTCAAAGCCAATGATACGAGGGGCGGCGGTGCCGTTCTTGCGATAACCGTTGTCGTTGCGTGACAGGTAGTCTTGCACGAATTGTGCGGGGCGACAGGTGAATTGTGACTTACCACTTCCTGCCATGCCGTACACGGCGACGTGGAAGGCAAGAGGTTTCCTGTCTGCACCGTAACTGAGGTGCCCGCATGCCACTGAGAGGGCGGGAAGAAGAGCCAACGTAGAAGTCTGTTGCCAGCAGTCGGGCTCTTGTTTCACTAGGGTTTGAATGATCTGGGGTGCGTGGTTGAAAGGCAATGGAAGTGCCTCATAGTCAATCGGTTGTTGAACCGTAGAAAGATTGTTTTGTGTCATACTTCTAGTACGTGAAATAGGTGAAATAGGGTGAAATAATGGTGAAATCCAGTGAATATCAGTGAGTTATGAATTATTTCACTTGTTTCACCCTGAAAATAGATCTACATATCTGATTCCGTTATCCGATACCCGATTATCCGATAACCGAATCTACTACAATGATTCATTATTCTGCACAAAAAAAACAGCCCGAAAGCTGTTTCTCAAATACTCCAATTCACCCCACACCTACTTCTCTAAACATCTAAACACTAAACTCTAAACAAAAAAATCCCCCTCAGCACGCGCTGAGAGGGGTAATCCTAACATGGTGGAGAGAAGGGGATTAACTTATCTTAGGCATCACATTAATGCTACAACCTAAATCTTTAGCAAGTTGTGTAAAGCCCTTAGGAAGATGGAAGGAAGGATCAATGCTACTTCCAATACCTATCAGTTCACCAACTGACTGCGGAACAAAAGAGCTATATATGTCGCAGCGTGTGCCGCCTATATTAACTTCTTTTCCTATAACAGAAAGTTCGGAACCCAAAGGTTGGTATAAAGTATCAGGAGATTCAGGACAACGGAAGAGTATTCCGTCTTGGTCCATGGATTCTATAAGGATATCGCTCACTACTTCGTGGAGCGGTGTATCGGCAGGAAGTTGTCGATACGATGCCCACTCAGTTAAGAGTTTTTCCGTATAGATACACCATTTGCCTTTGTTGGGCATAAATGTCATCCAGCACAACCCCGCATCTTCGGTTTGTACCAAAGCTCCACACCACATACCAGTTGGTTTGCGGTGGTTTCTTTTGTACACCTTGAAGTTAGGAGCATCCAAGATGCACATTATATCAACTCCCTCAAACTGAGAACTTAAAAGAGAACACCAGAAGAAGGGTTCTTTAGGTCTTTCTTTTTCAATCTCTTTTTTGAAAATTTGTTCACATTGCTTCATACCATTTGCCAAGAACATTGCAATTGCTTGATTGATTGCCTCAAGAGGCAGATTAAAAGAAAACATAGAAGTTTTCATATTATATCACGTGGTTAACCTATACACCAGAAGGTTTAATAAAAAAGTAAACGTATCTACACGTATGTTGGGCACACTCATCACAGTGCTATTTCTACGCTTTACGGTCCTTACAGACCCCCTCAGGCTATGAATTTTCGTCGAGACGTTCCACCGCACTCTCGCTTAGATGTACAGGGTACACCAAAGATATTTACATTTTTATTAATTTTCCCCACCATGTCAAAGACCACTAAATTTCTCAGTTTCCCTCGAAATCCACTGCAAAGTTACTACAACTTTTCCATATAAAAAAACGAAAAATCCCTCATTCCTCAAAAAAGCCATAAAAATGCACTTTTTTAAAAATTTTATTTTAGACTGACAACTTTTGTCAGTTTCTTGTAGTACCTTTGTCGATTTTTTCCAATATCTAATCTTTCACCTTTCTATGTCCATTTCCCCGAATGTCATTCGGGATCACCTCATTACCCATACAATACGGATAAGCTACCCATACCTTTATTTTAGGGTGAAATAGTGAAACAAGGTGAAACAACCGCGTAAATCTGTGATTATAAACCACTTGCAAATTATTTCACCTTGTTTCACCTTATTTCACCTAATTTACGTTCACCACAGATTATGCTCTCTTCTCTCTACGTCAAGCAAAAAACACCCCGCAAATCCTATGACTTGCAGGGTGATGTTGTAACAACCTAACACGAGGGTAAATTCTACTGGCACACTGGGCGCACAGTCAACCCGATGAAACGGCCGTCGTTGCCCCTATTCACGTAGCCTGAGCCGGAGCTCACGCACCACGCGCTGTACGGGTTGTCCGTACTGAGCGAACTCGACCAGTAGAGGCCGTAGCTGCCTGCATTGTAGAGCGCATCGCCGTTGAGGTAGCCCGCTGCGGGGAGGAAAATACTATTGCCATTGCTCTTGCTGGTCACTTTGTAACCATATACACCGTTTTGAGTAGTCCATGTCCAAGTGCAATTCTCACGTAACTCGGTTAATTCGGCATCCGTAGGCATACGCCAACTGCCACCCCAATTAACAGCGGCTGCGTCGTCGCTCAATTCCAATTGGGTTTTATTATCTACAGTACCATAACTGCTGTTGGTACAGTACTTGGTAAGAGTGTAAGAACTGCCGTTGCACCATTTATAAGTACTTAAGTTATAAGTAGACTTTGGCTCTGTTTCGCCCCAAGCGAAGTAATCACCATACTCCTCTCGTTTACTTGCACCAACATTGCAAGTCGCCCATTTAACTGACAAGCCTAAATCTACATACTCGTGGCCATTCTCCGTACCATTATTTTGTTCCTCTTCAAAATCCTTGACAAGACGTACGGAGAAACCGCCGTCGCGATGGTAGTTGTCCATGCGCGCCGCCTTCGAGTAGAAGTAGAGGCAGTCAGCGAAGTCGCTACCGTACTCAGTGGCAGACCAATAGCCGCCGTTCTGCACGTAGCCGACATTCGTACCGTCACGGTAACCCGCAGCGGGCAGGAAGACTGCACCTAACGCCTCAAGAGCGCTCCATTGCTCTGCTGAATAAGTATTGGTAGTCCAATCATTAGTTTGGTGAGACCAAGTAATATCGGATGGCTTCTTGAAATCATCTGGCAAGAGCACATAACCATAAACACCATTTACTGTAGCATGAGAACGCAAGAACTGAGCATTTTTACGAGTATTCAACAAATACTCCCACTCTGTTCTAGTAAGCGAACGCCAAGAACCTGCTTCATTACCGCCATTGCTAATAGCATTATACACGCCCCAATCGTAATAAGCGCTAGTACCTACCAAACTTTCGGCTGCCATACCTTGAGATGGACCGTAACCATATCTATTGTATGTGCCATCCAAAAATGTATACTCCCATACACATTCACCTGTAATTTCGTACATATCACAATTGAGAGTAGAATCTATTTTAATTGTAGATAAAGATTGAGAACTACTACTCCATGGCTGATAAAATATTGCATTAGGGTCATTCGCAGTATTGTCATAACCACTTGTACCCCAACCGAATAGATCAATCCAACCGTCATAGTCCTCTGCAATATTTTCATTTGCTACACCTACACAATCCCATTGATTTTCAGCAAAACGCCAAGTGCCCTTAGCTGTCGTACCATCTGCACGCAAGTGCGAACCTTGCACAGCATTAAATTGCAAATTGCCTGGGGCAAAGCTAACAGTCTTACCCTCTGCTACAGAGAAAATACCAATACCATTGGCTGTACTCGGATCTGGAGTTGGATCGGGTTCCGGAATATTAGGGTCGTCCGGAGTACTTGCATTAGAATCTGTAAAAGTAACACTATCTACCTGAGAGATAGGCAGATTTATTGCATTACCATTTACCCAAATGTGCATTTGCTTTTGTGCTGATATACTCAGCGAAACTGCGACTGCTGCCGCAAAAAAGAAAATCTTTTTCATATGAAATAAGTTTGAAAAGTTCTAAGGATTATTTCTTAATAAATCTTACTACCTGAGTACCTACTTGCAAGAGGTAGGTACCTTCCGCTAAGTTGCTGACATTCACTTGCGTGCCGTTTTCTGTCTTCAACAAACGACCTTGCAAGTCAAACACGCGCAAATCTTGTGCTTCTATTCCATTGATTAATAGCACATTTTGCGTAGGATTGGGATACACCACAATGTCTTGGCTTGTGATATTCTCCAGTGCAGTTGAATTACTTGGCTCCTCAAAAGTTATCTTGCGAATACTCATCACTGGCTCTTGTGCCAGAACCTCCCCACTATGGCTGAGCAACTGCAGGTCATCGCCTACATACACCCATTTGCCAATAAGCGCCACATCTTTGAGCAAATCTGCCCCAGAGCGATGCTCTACGACCAAATTAAGTGCCATCATTTGCATGCTGCAAACGAAAGCCACAAAAAAGAAAAGTTTTTTCATATGTGTGTGTTATTTAATCTTTGTCGTTCTAATTGCACCTAGCGGTGCTGTTCTAACCGTCTAACCGCTTACAACTCCGCACCCATCACGTTATACTCCACGCCATCACGGATGATAAGGAGTTGACCGTTGCGGAGGATCTTGCCATTCTCCATTACCCCATATCCATTATCCGAACCAATGTTCTCAAGATCAGATTCTACTTGAGCGATAGGCAAGATTGTGCCAAACTCTTTCCATTGTTCAGCTGCTTGATACAATTCGAGCGATTCGCCTGGCACATAAAGCGTTGCCTTTGCAGTAGAAGCATCCCAAAATACTCCCTTCCCCATTTCAGGAAGATTCACCGCCTTGCAAGTTACAGATGTCAAACCAGAACAATACCTGAACGCATAATATCCAATACTTGTTACGCTGTTGGGGATGGTGATGGAAGTCAAAGCATAGCAATAAGCGAACGCCCACTCTCCAATACTCGTTACGCTGTTAGGGATAGTGATGGAAGTCAAATTGCAATATTGGAACGCATCATCTCCAATGTACGTTACGCTGTTGCCGATAGTGATGGAAGTCAAACGAGAGCAATATTCGAACGCACCATCTCCAATACTCGTTACGCTGTTAGGGATGGTGATGGAAGTCAAACCTGAGCAATACCTGAACGCATCATATCCAATACTCGTTACGCTGTTGCCGATAGTCACGGAAGTCAAACCATCGCAACGCCCGAACGCAGCATATCCAATACTCGTTACGCTGTTAGGGATAGTGATGGAAGTTAAACTAGTGCATCGATAGAACGCCTGATCTCCAATGCTCGTTACGCTGTTAGGGATGGTGGTATTTTTACAACCCGTAATAAGCGTGTTGCTTGCTGTTTCAATAATGGCATTGCAGTTCTCACGACTATCATACATGGTATTACCTTCTTCAACTACAATGGACGTCAAACTAGAGCAATCCTCGAACGCCCTTTCTCCAATGCTCGTTACGCTGTTAGGGATAGTGATGGAGGTCAAGTTATCGCAATCACGGAACGCACCCTCTCCAATACTCGTTACGCTGTTTCCGAGAGTGATGGAAGTCAAACCAGAGCATTCATAGAACGCCCTCTCTCCAATACTCGTTACGCTGTTAGGGATGGTGATGGAAGTCAAAGCATAGCAATAAGAGAACGCACTACTTCCAATACTCGTTACGCTGTTGCCGATAGTCACAGAAGTCAAACTAGAGCAACCATAGAACGCATCATCTCCAATGTACGTTACGCTGTAGGTAGTGCCATTGTAGGTGACGCTAGAAGGGATAGTGATGGAGCCGTAGTATTCGTCGTAGTAGTCAAAATAAGACTTCCCACGATACGTCACCTCTACTTCATTCGTTTTGTCGGCAAGGATGTTGTAATAGATACGCCCGACTGAGAAATCCTCTGCCCAAAGGGCGGTGGTTGCCACGAGGGCAAAAAGAAAAGTAAAAAGCTTTTTCATGGTTATATGTTTTTCCATAGTTACACAAAGATGTTGCAAAGATACATATTTTTTTGCACCCTTGCAACTTTTTTGCAAATATTTTCTCACTTTTCTTGCGTATGTGCATTTTTTGTTGTACCTTTGCAGCCGATTTAGGGTAAGTCCTACACGACCAGCTCCCTTTGAACTCCCCCAGGTCCTGATCGAAGCAAGGGTAAAAGGTTGTAGCGGTGCGATGTAGTCAGCTTACCCTTTTTTTTGTCGCTGCGCGACCCAAAACACCACTTAGATGGTGTTTAAGGGGGGGCAGAAGCGATCTAACTGAAACCATCTAATATCTAACAGCGCAGCTATCTACCCACTACAGCACAGCAATCATAAAATAGAACATGCTAGCGAATTTTATACGAAATAGGATACTGACACACCTGCCCTTTGCACCCAATAAAGGACAGGAAGAGGTGATTGCCCTGTTTAGTCAGTTTGTCGTATCGAGTCAGCCACGCAAAGCATTTATTCTCCGCGGATATGCCGGCACAGGCAAAACGAGCATCACCGCAGCCCTCGTAAAAGCCTATCGAGAACTGAAACAACCTATCGTACTACTTGCTCCCACCGGACGAGCTGCCAAAGTGATTGCACGGTACGCACACACGCCTGCATATACGATACATAAGTATATTTATAGGGCGCAGACCAAGAGCGCACCTGATTTAGAGGACGGCGCAAGCGCCAACAGTTTAGCGTTTAAAGTCAAAAAAGAACACTTCACGTTGCGGGATAACCTGCTAAGAAACGCCCTATTCATCGTGGATGAGGCCTCTATGATAAGCTCCCTTCCACTATCTACTACAGGGGAGAGCCAAGTAAACTTTGGTTCGGGTAATTTACTGGATGACCTTATCAAATTTGTATATAAAGAGGGCAATGGATGCAGCCTATTATTGATTGGCGATGATGCCCAATTGCCACCCGTTGGATCGATAGATTCACCCGCATTAGACGCCGATTTTATGCGTGGATACGGGCTAGAAGTGAATCAATCGACCCTGACCGAAGTGGCTCGTCAGGCGTTGGATAGCGGCATACTCAAGAACGCAACGAGGGTGAGGCGAGAGGCGAGAGGCGATGAGGCGAGAGGCGGGGGGATATGGGATTTACTCGATGAATCCGAAGATTTTTGCTTTATTTCTGGCGGAGAAATGGCAGAGAAATTGGAGCAATCGTATCAAGAAGTAGGCGAGGAAGAAGTGATTCTGCTGACCCGCACCAATCGCCGAACCGACATATACAACCAAGGCATACGTTCGCGCATCCTCTGGCGAGAAGAAGAACTAGAATCAGGCGACAGGGTCATGGTAGTAAAAAACAATTATTTCTGGAGCGAGAAATACGAAGACCTCCCCTTTTTAGCGAATGGCGATATCCTAGAAGTCAAGCGCATACGCAACGTGCGCGAGATGTATGGGTTTCGTTTTGCCGATGTGCAACTTCGCTCTGTAGATTATGAATGGGAGGTGGATGCTATGATTTGGATGGATATGTTGTTAGGCGATGAGGCGATGAGGCGAGAGGCAAGAGGCGAGGAGGCGATGAGGCGAGAGCTGTTTGAGCGCATTGCAGAAGACTATCCCGAGTTGGCACACAGTCGAAAGAAACTAATAGAAACTATCTATCAATCACCCTATTACAACGCTTTGCAAGTCCGCTTTGCCTATGCCGTGACAGGCCACAAATCACAGGGCGGGCAATGGGAACATGTCTATATAGATCCTTATAAAGCAGGAGAACTCTGCGAGCAAGAAGAGGGGTTCTATCGATGGCTATACACAGCCCTCACACGTGCTACAAAAAAGATTTATTTTATAAAAAATAAATAAACATTTGCATATATCAGAAAAAAGCAGTAACTTTGCAGCGTGATTGAGAGTTGAGATGCACTCCTGCATATCCCGACTCATCAACATTAGAAATTCAACATCGGTTTGGAAAACAATTTAAATTAATCATAGTTATGAAACAATTATTCACACAATTGACATGGGTAGTAGCGTTGTCGCTAGCCGTGTTAGTACAAAGTTGCGATGCTGGTGTCGATCTAGGCAATATCGATAAGCACACCGGCGTGAAGGCCTCATTGGCATTGCCGATTGGTTCGGTACGCGTAGAGCTGGGTGATGTGCTCGGTGATTCGCTGATTCCAAACATTGGTATCGAAGATGGTTGTTATGTTTACCGTGACACCTTCGATGCTATTCGTCCGTTCCACCCTATTGATCTGAGCAGCTATATCTCAGACTCGGAATCAAACATGAACGTGCGCGAGCACATGGTTAATCAAAATCCATCGTTGGCACTTCTGCCAGAGATTACGGTACCTGCTGATACGAGTTTCTATGTAGATTTCATCATGCCATTTAAGTTTAATGGTATCAACAAGTATATGGATGATCAACGTGTGGATAGTGCGATTATTTCGCAAGCTCACTTCACCTCTGTGATTTCAGCTGCGAGCTTGGATATGAGTTGGGATGAGATTGAGCGTGTACAAATCATTCTTAACCCAAAGAACTTCCGTCGCGACGTGATGGCCATGGATGTGCCAATCTCTGGTTATGGTTTCAATCGCAGAATACCTGTTGACGTATATGACTTCCACTTGATATTGATGGAGGATATCAACGAAGAGCCATCTGCCACCAACATCATTGATTCTACCTATTTCACCATGCGTTTCTATTTCAAGACGAAGAAAGCGCATACCATCAGTGATAAGTCAGCGATCATCTACAATATGGAGATCAACTTCATTGAGTATGAGGCTCTATTTGGTTACTTCAAAGCGTCCAACAAAATGCGCGACACACGTGAGGATGTGCCATTTACCGATTTCTGGTCAGGTTGGGACGCATTAGACGGTTTCATCTTGCCAGTTCGTGAGCCAAGTGTATTCATCGGTATTGAGCACACCATGGCTATTCCATTGCTGGTAGATCTGCACGGTATCAGCGTGAAGTCTAAGAATGGCGATGTAAAGGATGTAAGTTTCAATGGCGAGAAGAGCAAGCAGATCCATCTGCCACCACAAATCAAGGTGACTGATCCATTGGATTACCGCGCACATGACACCATTAAATTGGGTTACTCTCCTGAGGATGGTAATCTGGCAGACGTGATGACCATTCACCCAGACTTCTTGACGTATTCCTACAACGTAGATGCCGACACCAACTATACAGCTATGAAGCAATACCGTATTGTGGATCACTCAGATATAGACTTGTCAATCGGTGTGAACATACCATTCAAGTTTAATCCAGGTACATATCTCCATTATGCAGATACGATCACCGATATTAGTATTAATCGCTGGTCGCTGGATTCATTGGTAGCGAACATCGACCTGATAGACACTATCAACCATGCTCAAGTGACTCTGTTCTTGACCATTGAGAACAGCATTCCATTCGCTGTGACAGGTGCATTCCATTTCTTGGATAGCACAGGCACTAGCATTCCATTTGAGGGTGTAGATAGTATTGCACTCAGCTACCCAACCATAGAGGATTACGTGACTACCACTCCCGGAACCTACAGTATGGAGATTGCGGTGGATAGAGAAGATCTACACAAACTGGCAGATATCAAGGCCATTAGCTATCGCGTGACCTTGGGCGAGAACACCGACGCGGTGGACTTGACCACAGGAGCAGCATTGAAGATCTATATCGGCGTGAAAGCTGATGTAGATGCGGTGCTAGACCTCGATGCATTGTTTAATCCATCAAATACGGAGGAATGATTATGAAACGATATAGCTTATATTCAATTTTGATTTCATGCATGCTGATGCTAGGTATAGCCTCAGCTCAGTCGCAACAAGTAAATACGTTGTATTTCCTTGAGAACGCGCCAATGCGCCACTTGATTAACCCTGCCTTTCAACCTGTAAGCAATGTATATGTAACCTTGCCAGTGATCGGTTATACCAGTATGGCTGTAGGTACCAATGGATTTACCATGAAGGACTTTATCTTCAAAGATCCTACCACCGGTAACACCATTACTCCACTCCACCCTAATGCTCCTACCGACTGGTTGGAGAAGAGACCTACGTTCCGCCTAGATATGGATGCGTATATCAACTTGCTAGGCGTAGGTGTGCGCATTAAGGAGAATGGATATTTCCACTTTAACCTCTCACAACACCTGATGGGCAACACGAATATCGGTACAGGATTATTCCGTGTAAACGACCTGACCACTGGTGTGGTAGGTCCATACTCAGCAGGCGTTAATGCGCTGGTATATACAGACTTGTCATTGGGATACTCACACAAGATCAACGACCAATGGACAGTCGGTGGAAAAATGAAGTTGCTCTTTGGTCAAGCCTACATAGATGCAGGTCTCAATGATTTGACCGTAGAGACTTCTCGCGAGCAATTGCACGCGAGAGCAGCGGGCAACGTATTGGTAGCAGCTTCATTGCCATGGGGATCCATACCAGAGGATTTGGCTGATCTCGAAAATCTGACTACACTGAACACAACGGATTACCTAAATATGATTAAGCCTGCTGGCTTAGGTGCAGCATGGGATTTGGGTGTAACCTATAAGCCTATTAAAAACCTCCAGATCACTGCCTCTGTGACAGATCTTGGTTTTATTCGCTGGACCAAGTTGGCGAGCACAGCTGTATCGCTGGACACTACTTTCACTGGTGTGGAATTGAACTATGGCGATTATGTATATGATGGTCAGTTCCAGGTAGATAGTTTGACCAGTTCGTTGACAAACACGCTGACAGGATACACTGACGCGTTAGAGTACGGTAAACTAGATAAATCACGCAGAGCCTATACCAATATGCTGACAGCAAACTTGCATGTAGGTGTAGATGCTAATTTCTGCGACAATCGATTGGGTGTAGGTGTACATTCTCGTACACGTTTCTACAACAACCATATCACCGAAGAGGTGACCTTGGGTGCAGCATATCGTCCATTTAATTGGGTGAACATTGCCGCTTCTTATTCCTTTATCAATGGTCACTGGAGCAATATTGGTGCAGCTTTATCCATCGCACCATACGATGGTATTATGTTGACATTGGCAACCGACTATATCCCAACTACCTATGCGAAAGCATCAAGTAGCAAGTTATCCTTGCCATACAAGACATCGGGTGCGAACGTATCGTTTGGTATAGCTATCGTAGCAGGTACCAACCGCCGCGATGCAGACAAGGACGGTATATGGGACAAGCTGGATGTATGTCCTCACACTCCACTCAACGTGACAGTGGACGAGATGGGTTGTCCATTGGATGAGGATGGCGACGGCGTATATGACTATATGGATGAATGTCCAGGTACTCCATCTATCGCATATGGTCTGATCGACTCAGTAGGTTGTCCTATTGATTCTGATGGTGATGGCACACCAGATTACTTAGATCAATGTCCTGAGACACCAGCAGAGGCACTCGGATTGACCAACGAATGGGGTTGTCCTATTGATTCTGATGGTGATGAGGTACCAGACTACCTAGATCAATGTCCTAACACACCAGCAGCAGCACACGGCATGGTGGATTCAGTAGGTTGTCCATTGGATACCGACGGCGATGGTGTATATGACTATGTGGATAGATGTCCAGATACTCCAGAGGAGGCATACGGTATGATTGACCAATATGGTTGTCCTATCGATACCGATACCGACGGCGTATTTGACTACTGCGACAAGTGTGGTGACACACCAGCAGAGGTAGGAGACTTGGTAGATGCAGATGGTTGTCCATTAGATACCGACGGCGATAGCATTCCAGATTACCTTGACCACTGTCCTACTGTACCTGGTATCAAAGAGAACTTGGGTTGCCCAGAAATCAAACGTGAGATCCGCAACTTGCTCAACAAGGCTATGTCAGGTATTCAATTCGAGAATGGCAAGGCAACGATTAAGTCTAATTCACACAAGATTTTGAATGATATTGCTAAGATCTTTATCGATAACCCAGCTTATTTCGTAGAGGTACAAGGTCACACCGATAATGTAGGTAAATACAACTACAACTTGGATCTCTCTGAGCGTCGTGCTCAAGCTGTTCGCACGTACCTTATTAATAAGGGTGTGCCAGCCGAGCGTCTGACAGCACACGGTTACGGTCCAGACGTGCCAATCGCAGACAACAAGACTTCTGCAGGTCGTGCAAAGAACCGCCGTGTAGAATTTAACATCACCTTTGAGGAAGTAAAGGTAGAGATCATCTATGACCGCGTACAAAAAGCGGATACAGTAGTAGCAAAATAATCCATTAACAATAAAATATCACATAAAAAAATATGGGAAGAGCTTTTGAATATCGCAAAGCGACAAAAATGAAACGTTGGGGTCACATGGCCCGTGTATTTACCAAATTGGGAAAGGAAATCACCATGGCAGCTCGCGATGGTGGTCCAGACCCAGATAGCAACCCACGTCTCCGTACATTGATGCAACAATGTAAGAAGGAGAACATGCCAAAAGACAATATCGAGCGTGCAATCAAGAAAGCGACCGATAAGTCATCTGAGGGTTATAAGGAGATTTGCTACGAAGGATATGGTCCTCACGGTGTAGCGATCTTTGTGGAGACTGCCACCGACAATAACATGCGTACAGTAGCTAATATCCGCAGCTATTTTTCCAAACACGGCGGTAGCCTTGGCACACAGGGTTGTTTGCAATTCCTCTTCGATCGTAAAGCATGCTTTACTGTAGCAGCAAAAGACGGAGTTGATTTGGATGAGCTAGAGTTGGAGTTGATTGACTTTGGCGTAGAGGAGCTCGGCCATGATGAGGAAGAGGGCACCATCGTTATTTATGGTGACTTCAACCAATACTCTCAAATGCAAAAGTACCTCGAGGATAACGGTTTCGAGATTCAATCTTGCGAATTCGTACGTATCCCTAACGACACCAAGACCCTCAGCGATGAGGAGATGGAGAGTGTACAAAAACTCATTGACCGTATTGAGGAAGATGAGGATGTACAGAACGTGTTTACAAACTTGGGATAATAGGGTATCGCCTTAGAGGCTATGAGGCGATGAGGTGATGAGGCGATGAGGCGATAAGGCGAAAGGCTAGATTATGAATATCAACGAATTTGATAAACTAGGTGTAGAGGCGATCAAGGAGCAATTCTCCTTGACGCCTTTGCAGATTGAGCAATTCTATAAATTAGGAGAGCTCTATCGCGATTGGAACTCGAAGATCAACGTCATCTCTCGCAAAGATATTGACAACCTATATCCGCATCACATTTTGCACTCGTTAGCCATAGCCAAAGTGCTTCATTTCCAGCCAGGTACAACCCTATTGGACGTAGGCACAGGTGGTGGTTTTCCGGGTGTTCCATTGGCCATTCTATTTCCTGAATGTCATTTCACATTGATTGATAGTATAGGCAAAAAAGTACGTGTAGCCAGCGAAGTGGCGAAAGCGATAGGATTGCAGAACGTAACCTGTATTCAAGAACGTGCAGAAGAAGAAAAAGGGTTATTTGACTTTGTCATCTCTCGTGCCGTCATGCCAATGCCTGATTTGGTGAAATTAGTGCGCAAGAATGTAAGCAAAAAACATCAAAATGCGATGCCTAACGGCTTGATGGTGCTGAAAGGCGGAAAACTAGAAGGAGAGCTCCACGAGTTTAAAAAATATGTGGAGCAAACACCTATTACAGACTTCTTCAAAGACGAATGGTATAAAGAGAAGTATGTGGTGTATTTGCCGTTGTAAAGTTCAGTATTTCAGATGTTTAAAAGACGATGAATATAGAAACATTCTATTTTAATCCCTACAGGGAGTGTACCTATTTGCTAGTCAATGACCAGCAGCAGGCAGTGATCATTGATGCGGGCATGTACGAGACACGCGAGCAACAGCGTTTTTCGCAGTATATCCACTCCCATCAGCTAACACCTGTAGCGTTGTTAATCACCCATACCCATCCTGACCATATCTGCGGACAAGATTACATCGAAAAGACGTACAATCTTACTGCTATTATTCATCCTACTGAAGGAAAATTGCCAATAGACGGTTTTGATATTCAGGTAATTAGCACCCCCGGTCACAAGGAGGATTGTGTGTGTTACTATCTACCACAGGAAAACAAACTCTTCACCGGAGATACGCTGTTTCAAGAGTCGATCGGTCGTACTGATTTGCCTGGCGGCGACATGGGAACATTGATTCGCTCGCTTAAGAAGTTAGTCGTCCTGCCCGAAGAAACGCAAGTCTATCCTGGCCATGGCTATCCGACCTCTATCGGTCATGAGAAGCAATATAATCCCTATTTTTGATTCGAAACCATTGAAACAACCAATGATGGCATGGTTTTTGTAGGGGATAGGAAAAGTATTATTAACACTATAGAAACAGATTCCTATGATTGCAAAACGTTTAGAAGAGGCTATCAATGCCCAAATCAATGCTGAATTGTGGTCAGCATATTTATATCTAAGTATGTCCACCTATTGCCAAGACGCAGGTTATTCAGGTATAGCTAATTGGTTTTCTGTACAATTCAAGGAAGAGCAAGACCATGCAATGATTTTGCTGAATTACCTTCAAAGTCGTGGTGGTCGTGTATTGCTCGCTCCTATTGCAGCAGTTGATACTGAGTGGGCATCTCCACTAGCAGCCTTCCAACACACCTTGGAGCACGAAGGCAAAGTGACTGCAATGATCAACAATCTGATGGCGATGGCCGTAGAGGAGAAAGATTTTGCGCTACAAAGCCGTTTGAATTGGTTTGTAGATGAGCAGGTAGAGGAAGAAGAGAATGCAACAGATTTGGTCAACAAATTTCGTATGGTAGGCGATAATGGTTATGGTCTATACCAGCTGGATCAAGAGTTGGCAGCACGTGTTTATACCCAAGCATCACCACTTGCAGCAGCAGAGTGATGAGATAAAGAATTAAGAGATAATCATTCAAGGCATAAGCTGAGATAAGAATTGAGAATTAAGAATATGAAAAAAATTATTATTGCGCTATTGGCAGTAGGTTGCCTGGTAGCATGTAGTCCAAAGCAAACTCCACTGGAGACTTACAAACAACTTACCGACACCACGTTGGCACAAATGAGCAAAGCTCCTAACCGCGAGGTTGTAGATTCCCTGATTGAAAATTATGTAGAGTTATCCTATGCATTGCTGATGGATCACATCGATAAGGTAGAGACCGATTCTATCATTATTGATCTTTATTATATGTTGACCCCTGAGCAGAAAGAGGCTATCTTTGCCCAAGTGCCAGCAGAGCGTTGGGAGACCGAGGGGATGGCAAAGGTATACCAGAACTATCAAGCAGAGTTGCTTACAGCTCCAGGACAAAAGTATATTGACGTAGTAGCATTGAAAGCAGATGGTACTCCACTCAAGTTGAGCGAAGTAGTAGGTACTGCTGACTACGTATTGGTAGATTTCTGGGCATCATGGTGCCGTCCATGTCGTCAATTGTTGCCAGTATTGAAAGAGTTATACACCTCTTACCATTCATCTGGTAAGTTGGAGATTCTAGGTATCAGTTGCGATCGCGATGCAGAAGCATGGACAAAGGCTGTAGAAGAGGAAGAGTTGGCATGGCCACAAATTCGTGATCAACACGAGGAGCCTTACAACCCAAGCGATGTATATGGCATTACCGCTATTCCTACCACCCTACTCATTGATCGTGAAGGTACCATCGTAATGCGCAATCCTAGCGAAGCAGAGATTGAAGAGTTGCTTGCTGGTAAATAAACTTACCCCATAAAAATAATCATCTAAAAACACACAGCGAAAGTTGTGTGTTTTTTATTACAGGAATAATTATTAATAATATTAATAAAAATAGGTGTGACGTTTGCATATATGAGAAAAAAGTTGTACCTTTGCAGCACCAAAGCGAACATTGTATATGATAAACAGAACATTAGTTAGAACGAAAGTCGTTCAAACACTCTTTGCACACTACAGCGGTAATGATCACACCGCTTTGTCTGCACGCAAAACATTGCTCAACAAGTTCTCAAGCACATATAGTCTATATATGATGATGCTGAGTTTTGCTGACGAGTTAACCACCTATGCCGAAGAGCAAATCGCTGAAAATCAGAAGCGTGCAACTGTTCTCCACCAAACTTACAACGCCAATCGCAATTTCGTAAACAACCGCGTGGCTCAACAACTCTTCAACAATCGTCGTCTACGTAATTACCTAGAGAACGAGCATTTGCATTGGGATGTTGGTATGTCAGCTATCGAAAATACGTATAAAAAGCTGGTAGAATCTCCATTTTATAAAGAATTCATGTCCATTGAGTCCCCTAGTTACGAGGATGAGAAGACATTGTGGCGCAAGATATATGGCACTCTTTTGTTGGAAAACCAAGACCTATATTCTGCGCTAGAGGAAATGGAAGTGGCATTAGATCATGAAGGTTGGATCACAGATATTGATATGGTTATTACCTACGTAATAAAGACTATCAAGCGATTCAAAGAGGAAGATGAAGATGAGTTGCCATTGCTAGATATGTTTGGCAAGGAAGAAGAGTTGGATTTTGGAAAGAACTTATTACAATGGAGTCTGGAGCAAACAGAAGAAAATAAAGAGCTGATATCCAACGCATTACAAAACTGGGATGCAGAGCGTGTGGCTTATATGGATCAAATAATCTTGCTCGTAGCCCTGGCAGAGATTCGCAAGTGCAACGAAATTGCATTGGAAATCTCGATGAACGAATACATTGAGATTGCAAAGGAGTACTCAAGTGACAAGAGTTATGTATTTATCAATGGTGTGCTGAATCGCATTGTAAACGACTTGCGTGCAGAGAATAAATTGTTTAAACTAATTAAAAAATAACACATTATGCTGAATTTCATTTTTTTACAAGCAGCAGCCGCTGCTGAAGGCGCTCCACAACAAGGTGGTTGGTCTTTCTGGGTGATGATGATTGCGATTTTCGTAGTATTCTATTTCTTCATGATTCGCCCACAACAAAAGAAGCAAAAAGAATTGCAAAAACAACGTGATGCACTCACCAAAGGTAATAAAGTAGTAACTGCTGGTGGTATTTACGGCATTATCAAAGAGGTACAAGAAACAACCTTCCTCATTGAAATCGCAAAGGATGTGACTATCAAAGTGGATAAAGGTAGTGTATATGTAGCTGCAGAGGATGCACAACAACAAGCACAAAAATAATCTTGAAATTAAACATTCACATATTCCGCAAACCAGCCAAACGTCTGTGGCTATGGCTTTTACGAAAAGATGCACTAATCTTTCTATTGTTTGTGGGATTGGTATCAATCTTTTGGTGGGGACGTACAATGTCCTCACCGAGAGATATTGACTTAGAGGTCAGTCTTTCGTACATCGGAATTTCCGAGCAAGTGGTATTTACCACTGACCTCCCCCATAGTCTATATATTGTGGTTCGTGATAACGGCCAACAGTTGCGTAAAATTAGGCATCAAGACCTTCACCTAACTATTAACCTAAGCACCTATTTATCAGAAGAAAAAGGGGATATGATTATCACCACCGATATTCTACGTCCTCGATTGCAAGACATATTGCCAGGCTCTACAGTTATTCAAAAAATCAATCCAGAAATCATCAAATCTGCATATTATATACAGCAGATGAAGATGGTACCCGTAGTGGTAAGATCAGAGGTCAACGTAGCCTCTCAACATCAATTAAAAGGAGAGGTAAAGATCACTCCAAGCCAGATACAGCTATTTGGCAGTCAAGCAGATATCGACAGCATTGAATATATACTAACTGACAGCATCTATGTAGAGGATCTGCATGACGTTGCTCGTATGAATGCACAGCTAATTGCACCAGCAGGGGTACGCGTATCTCCTACATCGGTAGAAGTGGAATGGCAAGCCGAGCAATTTACTGAGAAATCATTTATGCTACCAATACAAACAATAGATGTACCAAACGGTAAACATATGCGTTTATTCCCACAGCAAGTCAATGTGACTGTACGTGTAGGTATATCTCATTTCGCTAGTATCCAATCCGAAGATTTACAAGCGGTATGCTACTATCCTAAACAGCAGTGCAACTCAATACCTATCGAAGTAAAAACAAATAACCCCCATATATCTAATATCCGTTTTTCACCCACATCGGTGGAATACATGATTCATTCCAAATTATGAAAAAGATTCAAATGGTTGATTTGCAGACGCAATATCAACATATCCAAGAAGAAATAAACCGTGGAATTCAAGCCGTGATAGACTCCGCTAGTTTTATCAAGGGTCCAGCCGTATCCTCTTTTCAAAAGAATCTGGAGGCATATACTGGTGCGAAGCACGTTATTCCCGTGGGCAATGGTACAGATGCCTTGCAAATAGCCTTGATGGCCTTAGGACTACAACCAGGAGACGAAGTCATCACCCCAACCTTTACCTTTATCGCTACTGCAGAGGTGGTTGCGTTGTTGGGTCTTAAGCCTGTGGTAGTAGATGTAGATTGGGATACGATGAACATCTCGATAGATGCAGTCCGTAAAGCAATTACTCCTCAAACGAAAGCTATTGTTCCGGTACATCTGTTCGGTCAATGTGCTGATATGGAGCCACTTATGCAAATAGCTAAGGAGCACAACCTATACATTGTAGAAGATGCATGTCAAGCCATTGGCTCCGTCTATACCTTTTCCGACGGCACTCAAAAACAAGCTGCCACAATGGGTGAAATAGGTTGCACCAGTTTCTTCCCTTCTAAGAATTTAGGTTGCTATGGAGATGGTGGTGCAATATTCACCAACGACGATGAATTGGCTGCTAAAATGCGCGCAATAGCCAATCATGGAATGGTGATAAGATACTATCATGACACAGTAGGTGTAAACTCCCGACTTGATAGCATTCAGGCTGCTGTACTAGATGCCAAGTTGCCTCATCTGGACGAGTATATCGCAGCACGCCAATCAGCAGCTGCATACTATGATAACGCATTTGCGAATCATCCCAATATACTGATTCCTAGTCGTAATCAGCAATCTACGCACGTCTTTCATCAGTACACATTGCGTCTGATTGATGTGGATCGCAATGCCCTACGCGAAGCATTAGCAGCTAAAGATATACCTGCTATGATCTATTATCCTGTTCCATTACATATGCAAAAAGCCTACCAAGATTCTCGCTATCAAAATGGTGACTTCCCTGTAGCAGAGCGCTTGGCAGAATGCGTATTGTCATTGCCAATGCATACTGAATTGGATGATGAGCAACTAGCATATATTACCTCTGCTGTATTGGGGGCACTGAGCGCGCAAACATAAAAACATAAAAAACAATATACCATGTCCACCACAATTAGTCTTTCGCAACAACTGAAGCAGCAACTGAAGTTGTCACCTGCACAGATACAAGCGATGCGCATGTTGGAAATACCAGCATGTGAGTTATTGGCATGTATCAATGAAGAGTTGCAAAAAAATCCCGCTTTGGAAGAAGGACATGAACAAAATGATGCTGAAGTAAACGAGTCAGATTTCAATGAGGTAGATTCGCAAGACGAATACAACAATCCCCTCCAGAACGACAATTTTGACTACAATATGTACGTCCAAGATGACGATATGCCCGAAACTACCATAGCGACAGGTGGACGTACGCACGAAGATATTCCATTCTCCATGGGAACAAGTTTCTCAGAATACCTCAAATCACAAATCTACCTTACTAAAATGGATAAACCCGATCGCCATATTGCGAAGTTCGTGGTTGGTAACATAGATGAGGATGGATATTTACGCCGTACGGTAGAAGAATTGGTGGATGATTTATGTTTTCGTGAGGGATTGCAAGTCAGCGATGAGAAGATGGCAGAGATTGTGGAGCAAGTCAAGCAGTTTGACCCTATAGGTGTAGGAGCATACGACTTGCAAGAATGCTTGCTCATTCAGCTTTGCAAAAAGGAGCAAACGCCAACCATTCAATTGGCGATAAAAATCTTAAGGGACCATTACGATTCCTTTAGCAATCGCAAATACACCAAGCTTATGCAGCGACTCAATATTAGTGAGGAGCAGTTTAAACAGGTTACCAAAGAGATTGTTCATCTGAATCCTAAACCAGGAAGTGCATGGATAGGTACGGTGGTAGAGCGCAATCAATCTATTATCATTCCAGATTTTATCATTGAGCAAGAGAATGATGACCTTATCATAACCATCAATCAAGGTAATATCCCAGAACTACACATCTCATCGGAGTATCAAGCGATGCTAGAGCAATACTCGAAACCCGAGTCGCAGAACAAAGCGAACATACGCGAAGCTGCACGCTTTGTAAAAACCAATGTAGAGAATGCCAAATATTTCATCGATGCCATTCGTCAACGTAACGAAACGATGATGCGCACCATTGAAGTACTATCAGCACTACAACGCGACTTTTTCCTGCAAGGCGACAGCATGTACCTCAAACCGTTGACACTCAAAGATGTGGCAGACCGTACCGGATATGATGTATCCACCGTTTCGCGCACGTTTGCTAACAAATATGTACAAACCGAATTTGGTGTATTTCCAATGAAGTACTTCTTCTCTGAAAGTATGACCAATGCGAACGGAATAGAAGTATCTACACGAGAGATTAAGCAAAAGTTGCGCGAAGTTATTGAACAGGAGGATAAATCCAATCCTATAACCGATGATCAATTGGTAGTAATCATGCACGAAGCAGGCTATCCTATTGCACGACGTACAGTGGCCAAATACCGAGAGCAAATGAATATTCCAGTGGCACGTATGCGTCGACAAATGCTCCAGTAGAGCCCCAAAAACAACAATACTCACTGATATTGATATAAGTTCACCATGCGCAAGCATCTATCCATACTAGCCCAAACATGTAGCATAGTGCTCTACCCTATGCTCATGCCGATGTATGGTATACTGCTTTTTTGTGCAGCCACCCGACAAGTACTGCCATTCCTATCATCGACATATATTGGTGTGTGTATAGCAGGAACAGCAATCATGACGCTCATTATTCCAATTGCATTATTGCTATTTATGCTCCGAAGAGGTCATATTGATTCGCTGCATATCCACGATGCGAAACAACGTACCATACCTTATATATATACGCTTATCTGCTATGGATTTTGGGCATACTTTCTACACGCGACCTTACATCTGCCTATTTTTCTCGTCTTAGTGGCGTTGGGTGCAATGGGTGCGTTGTTAGCAGTCACGGTTATCAACCATTGGTGGAAAATATCTGCCCACCTGACAGGGATAGGGGGATTATTGGGTGGAATATGTAGTTACGCGCTCTACTACTCAACGATGCCTCTGCTGCTTATTATCATCGTTTTACTATTATCCCTTTTGCTTATGTGCGCACGTTTATACCTTAATGCGCATAGTCCATTGCAAGTCGTATGCGGGTATCTATTAGGGCTATTATCAACCTTCATTCCTACACTGATCATAAGTTATGCGTAAGTTCATTATTGCCATATTACTGTTTCTGTCTCATCTAAGTTGGGCAATGCCACATGCGCTCAACGATAGTGCACAAATATACCTACTCACATGTACTCCAGGTACACAAGTTTGGTCTAAATATGGGCACACAGGAATACGTGTGGTAGATCGCGTGAACGACATGGATATTGTCTTCAATTATGGTATCTTTGATCTAACAGCAGATGATTTCTACATCAAGTTCGTACATGGCGAGACATATTACCAATTAGGAATAGAGCCATACCGATATTTTGACAAGTTCTACAAACATATCGGTCGTATTACCTACTGGCAGGAATTGAATCTAACTCCCGTACAAAAGCAACGCATCTTTGATGCACTATTAGTTAATTATCAACCCAACAATCGCTACTATCTATATAATTTCGTGTTTGACAACTGTGCTACACGTCCATACTACCTGATAAAAAATGCCTTACAAGATACTCTCATTTCGACCTACAAAGGATTTGAAGGCACTACTTTCCGGGAAGCGATTACCCATTATACAGGAAAAAACTCATGGGTAGATTTTGGTATCAATCTTGTTTTTGGTCGCGATGCCGATATCCCAATGACTAATGAAGAACGTTTGTTCCTTCCTGAAGAGCTGATGTATTACGTGGCTGAAGCTCAGTTGTCAGATGGAACTCCATTGGTCAAGAATCAATATATACATCCCTTCCGCACGAATATCGTGCCATGGTATGCCAATTGCTGGTGGGGAATTGCATTGTTTGCGCTGCTAATGCTAGCAGTAGCAATATATGATAGACGTAGAAACAGCTATACATGGGGAATAGATCTTGCATTGGGAATCGTATATCTATTGCTTATCTCTTTGGTTATATTCCTCACAAAATTCTCATGCCACCCTCTCGTAGGATTTAACTGGCGACTACTACTATTCCCTGCTATTCACATCAGCATTAGAGTGACTTTCCAGTCACGCTTAATCAAAAGAAGAGCCTCATGAGCATTCACAAGGTACATATCGCGATAGTTGTATTACTAGCATGGCTGTCTCTCAGCGCATGCACGCGTACCACACGCGATTATATTGAATTTGAGCGAGAGCTTCACACACATCTTCACGAGGCAGATAATATCACCAATAATATATCTCATGTATTGAATATCAATAACTTCGATTCAATCTGGCATTACTCACATCTTAATCCCAACACACTCATATACGTATATTCCAATCAACGACTAGTATATTGGTCTAACTCATGGTTAAGCGAGGCTACACGCCCACTAGCATATAGCAACGAGTGGCACTATGGTTTATGGAATAACGCACACGGTGTATATAAACACACACATATTGGTAATTATACTATACTTACCATTATTCCTATCAAATACAACTACCAACTTACCTCCGAAAAACTACACAACAAATGGATTATCGGTTCACTAGATGATACGTACCAGGTTCTAGGTAACAGGACTCGAGCAAAGAAGGGAGAGTATCTCGTTAAGACATACAATGATATTCCTTTATTTACAATAGCCCAAAATGAGTTCCCTATATCAGAAACCATTGACAAAGAAAATAGAGAATATATAGATAATTTCTCCTACAATTCTATATTCTCTTCTGACAAAAAAGAGTTAACATCCACCAAAAAGAAATTGCATTTTTATTATGGTATAACTCTTATATTGGCATTATTCTTATTCAGTTTTGCTATTTACGGGCTAATACACCATCGTGGCATTCTCAATATGCCACTATCAAACCGACTTCAATTGGTGCTAATATCCACCTTACTAGTCGTTCTATCCCTTATCTTTGGGGTCTCCATATGGCACGTTCGCGGAGTATTTATCTCCGAACAACGAAACCGTCTGCAGGAAACAGCCGCACACATTCAGACCTCCTTACAGAACCTGTATTTCTGGGACATGGGGCTTGGAAAAGCAAATAGCACATCGCTTAATATCGACCTACGCGATATGAGTTTTGACTACCAAACAGATATTCACGTATACGATTTAAATGGTCAATTATTGGGTAGTTCTACACCTAGGATTTTTGAATTAGGTCTCCTATCCAACCAGATGTCAGCGGAAGCATTCTTCTCTGACAATGTAACAAAAGTACAATATGAATACCTCGGAGAAGTAGAATATCTATCGGCATACACCAGATTTATAAACGGTAACTTCTCAACCATTGGATATATCTCTGTACCTAGTTTCATCTCTAAAGACGAAATGAACACCTACGTAGGAGAATTTGTGGCTCGCCTATTGCCACTATATATAGTATTGTTAATTCTCTGTATAGCAGTTGTTTGGATTGTATCGCGTATGGTATCTTATCCTTTGGCAGCATTGTCCGCACAGATGAAGAATTATCATCTTGGAGACTCCGGTTTTCATGTTTCATATCGCTATCAAGATGAAGTAGGAAAACTGATTCAACGCTACAATGAGATGCTAGATGCTCTAGCCGAATCAACGCAACGATTAGCACGTTCGGAAAGAGAGGGAGCATGGCGTACTATGGCAAGACAAGTGGCACATGAGATTAACAATTCACTCACTCCCATGAAGCTCACTCTGCAGCAATTACAGCGATATAAAGGGCACGATGCATTTGATTCCTACTTTGATCGTTCAACCTCGTTGCTCATCGAACAAATTGATAATCTAGGACATATCGCAACATCCTTTTCCTCGTTTGCAAAAATGCCAGAGGTAATTCCTTCTTCGATTGATATTGCCCAGAAGATGTATAACTTCATCACACTTCTACGCAATCAATCATCCATTATCCCTATTCGCTATGTAGGTCCAGAACATGGTATCATTGCCATTGCTGACACTAATCAAATCGCACAAGTCTTTACCAATATCGTTCGCAATGCAGTACAAGCGATGGAAGGAAGAGAACATAGCGATATCATCATCATCATGAAAGATGTGCCTCATAATCAATTGATTGAAAAAGGGCTATCTACTAGAGATAGTTGGGTAGAGATCTCATTCTCTGATAACGGGCCTGGTATCCCTAATGAGATTCAAGATAAGGTATTTGTGCCTAATTTTACCACAAAGAATACTGGTGCAGGTCTAGGTCTCGCCATTTCACGGAACATCGTAGAAGGTTGTGGGGGAAAAATCACCTTCCAAACCTCTGAAAAGGGGACCACTTTTTTTGTCTATCTCAAGAAGACGTCTACTAGCAGTCCCCTATCCACTATCCAAACTGCTAACTAGTTGTTAGAAACGAATCCATACACGGTCAGCAGGATGAAAATCGGATAGATTCAACACCCCATCCTCTAATAGTATTTTAAGATGCTTGATGACAGTTTTTTGCGTCATCTTGCGGTGTTTAGCAATGTCCTTGATACGATAGCCCTGATGAAGCAAGGTCATCGTTTGGAATGTAGTTGCATTCACACGCGACTTGCGCTGAGTGGTATAGATCATCAAAGATGGTTCTTTATATTTGTACGTTTTACGTGCCTCAAAGTAGGCTTCTACCGTCACTTTCTGTGCCACCTGCGTCTGAACATATGCCTTACGAGAAAGCGCAGCATAGATATCCAATAGGGCTTGTTTGATTTGCGCAGAATCCGATTGGTTGTTGCTTCGTAAAGGACAATCGCTAATAGATTTGAGCAGCTCGTAGATCTTTGGTGCATAGTACTGATTTGCTGCCTGCAAGCGTTCTTGGAGTTTGTCCAACTGATTATGAAACATCAGTTGACGTATCTGCTGCTGAAAGCGTTCGCCTACCCCATGCATATTAAGCAAGGGTGTTATCAGATCGGTTATAAACTCGTTTGGTGGAATCTGTAACGATGTCATATTATTGGCCATACGCTGCAGCGCATAGAGTTGTTCGGTATGCTCACGGAAGTCAAACAACGCACAGAGCAATATTGTCAAATAGTCCTTTTGTGCAGGTGGAAGATTCTGCTCAATGGTTTGAAGCGAATCTTGATTTTCAGTAAATAGTAATACTTCGCGAGCATTCGTGAGTGCTCGTGTAGGTATAGGAGTAAGAAGGGTCAAACCCTCTAGACTACGACAGCGCGAAAGAGCCACATAGACTTGTCCTGCAGCAAAAGCGTCTTCAGCGTCGATGATGAGTTGGTCGAAGGTCAAACCTTGTGCTTTGTGAATAGTGATAGCCCACGCAAGACGCAAAGGGTAATGCGTGAAAGTACCAATAATCTCGGTCTGCACTTGGTCGCTGCCCGAATCCGCATTATAGCGGATATTCTCCCACACTTCGTTATGCACATTGACCTCTGTGCCGTCGTCACAAAGCACATGAATGGCTTGCTTGGAGAGTGAGGTGACCACACCGAGTTTACCATTGTAGTAGAGTTTATCGGTTGAAGAGTCATTCTTGATAAACATCACCCGTGCCCCCACTTTGAGTATCAGCTTCTCATCAATAGGATACATCGACTCGGGAAACGTATCGGTAATCGTCGCTTTGTAGGTATATTCCTTACCCTTCAGCGCATCCATCTCACGCTGATTGATTGCATCCACTTTGCTATTGTGAGTAGAAAGTGTAATCGCCTCTCCTGCCCCCCTGAACATCTGAACATCTGAACCTCTGAACTCCCGAACTCTCCCATTCAGCACTTTCAATGACTCCATCGTGAGCGCATTATTACGTACCTCATTAAGGATAGAGAGAAAGTCTTGATTCGTTTGACGATAGACATTTTCAAACTCAATATAGACGGGTTTGAGTTCTTGGAAGACACGAGCTTGGAAGAAGTAGGGTCCTTCATAGAAGGGTTGAAGCAATCGCCATTCCTCCTCTCGCACTACGGGTGAGAGTTGAAACAGGTCACCAATAACAAGCAATTGTACCCCACCGAAGGGAATAGTGGGACGGTGTTTGAAGTGGCGTAGGACCGCATCAATTGTGTCTAGCAAATCGGCTCGCACCATGCTGACTTCATCAATAACAAGGAGTTCAAGATTGCGGAGTACACGCTGTTTGTTAGCACGCATCTGCATCTCAGCAAAAAGCTGACGGCGTGCATCATAAGTTGGGATGAAGAGTTGAGGTGGTAGTTGAAATAGCGAATGAATCGTCACGCCTTCGGCATTGATTGCCGCTACGCCCGTAGGAGCCACCACAGCCATCTGCTTGGGACACTCCTCCTTTAGGCGACGCAAGAAAGTAGTCTTACCCGTTCCTGCCTTGCCAGTCAGGAAGATGCAACGATTGGTATGCTGCACATAGTGATATGCTAGTTCTTGTGGGGTCAATGTTTTATCTCTTTTGCCAATTGCGTAATAGATTTATCTTCAATCCTATCGGCATTTTTTTTATCAACTCTGCTGCAAAGATACTACTTTTTGCCGATATCAGCAAGAGAATAGCAATATTTTTTTCTGTTTATACCAAACCTATCCTTTGCTTATGCTATGCCTATCCTTTTTGAGTGGTAACGGAATGGTAACGTGATTGGAGTTTAGTGGACGGCACAAGCCCTACACAGGACGAGCAAAGTTCTATAGATCACTCTCTCTCCTAAAAATTAGTACTTGTGCGTATGGTATAACGTATAAAAGTAAAGATACAAAAAGAGTGTACTCAGCAATGGGTACACTCTTTTTGTAGACTATAGACTAGAAATCAATCCTCACCGACGTGGAGTTGGCGGATAGATTTAGCCACGTTCAAGAAGTGATCGGCAATACGCTCAGTATCGGATGCAAACTCTTGATATACTTGACCTACACTAGCAGGATAAACACCATCCATCAAGCGTTGCAAGTGCATCTTCTCAATACGAGCTACCATCTCATCCACTTGATCCTCATATCTATTAACCTCGATCAAAGCATCAAAATCATGATCCATATAAGTCTTCATCGTAGCTTGGTAAAGTGAGCCAATTGTTTCACGCAATTGCTCCACCTCATATAGCAGATCCTTGGAGAAACTTTCCTTGAAGTTTTTCAAAAGCTCTGCATACTCAGTTACATTTACCGCATAATCGCCTATTCGCTCCAAATCACCAATGGTACGAATAGCGGTCGCCAAATAGCGGTGGTCTTCTTCATTGATTGGAGAATTATTGAGGCGTACTATAAATGGGATAAGATTGCGGTTGATGTAGTTGAGCTGCTTCTCATTTTGCTCAAACTCCTCCATCTTTTCAAAGTTAACGGTAGAGATGATGTCCATCGCCAAGTTGAAGTTGTGGATAGCAATAGCCGCCATGTTCTCAATCTCCAATTTCACTTGGTTGACAGCAATAGCAGGAGTACGGAGCATTTGCTCGTCCACAAAGTGGAAGTGAGGTTGTCCCTCTTGCAATGCCTCATCCACGCGATTCTTCTCTGGGAGAATCTTCACAACCAGATTAACCAGATAATCGGTCAATGGCAGGATAATACATACCGTGATACAGTTGAAGATAGTGTGGAACATCGCCAATTGCAATTGTGGTGCACCTGGGAACATGGTCTCAAAGATGACACCATAGTTGAGTGCACCCGAAGTAACGAGGTGCATAATCCATGCTGCGATAAGGAAGATGCAGACGCCAAAGCAGTTGAACAGCAAGTGGATAAGAGCTGTACGTTTTGCATTAAGACCCGATGTCAAACCTGCTATGATAGCCACCACGCACGAACCGATGTTCGAACCCATGGTGAGGTAAATACCTTGGTTGAGCGAGATAAGTCCAGTCACCGCCATCGTCAACGCAATAGAGGTCACCACAGAGGATGACTGTACAATAGCCGTCAAGATCGCACCAAAGAGCACGAGCATCAATGGGTGCTCAATAGAAGCCAGGAAGTCCTTGATCTCTTGGAGTTTAGCCAACGCGTCCATAGACTTACTCATAAGGCTCAGACCCACAAAGAGCATACCAAAACCCGTAA
Source organism: Paludibacteraceae bacterium (assembly GCA_045614865.1). Taxonomy (GTDB): domain Bacteria; phylum Bacteroidota; class Bacteroidia; order Bacteroidales; family Paludibacteraceae; genus Colicola. Next base: position 76,834 of record JAZLDS010000023.1, read on the forward strand.
TGATACCACCCCAAGTTTTCCAATTATCTTTCTTAGAAAAGAGTTCAACAAATGCTCCCAAACCTGCGAAAGCCGCAAAAATAACAGTAGTAGAAATACCGCCTCCGCTACTAAGACCGAGCGCTACGATTTGGGCTGTAACGGTGGTACCGATGTTGGCACCATAAATGATAGTAGCCGCCTGCGCAAGGGACATGATTCCGACATTCACGAAACCAATGACCATTACCGTAGTGGCACCAGATGACTGGATAGCAGCTGTGGCTGCTGTACCGATACCCACGCCCAACATGCGAGAGTTGGACATGCGAGAAAACAGACTTTTAAGACGGGCACTACTCGCCGTCTCCAAGTTGGAAGACATCATCTGGCATGCCACCAAGAAAATACCAATACCTGCAATGAGTTGCAAGATGGCCTGAAGTAGGATAGTTATGTCCATAACTATGAGTTTAGTTGTTCAGAAGTTTAGAAGTTCAGAAGTTTTAAACGTTCTAAATGTAAAAGGACTTGCGCACACAAATGCACAAGTCCTTAAGTGATTGGTTAGAAGTTGTTTTGTTGCAATTGGAAGTATGCTTGTGGGTGTTTGCAAACAGGGCAAACCACAGGAGCATCTTGACCGATATACAAGTGACCACAGTTGCGGCATTGCCAGATAGCATCGCCATCGCGGCTGAAAACAAGCTTATCCTCGATGTTCTTGAGGAGCTTGAGGTAGCGCTCTTCGTGTGCTTTCTCTACAGCAGCCACACCTTCCATCATGATAGCGATTTCCTCGAAACCTTCCTCGCGAGCCTCAGCTGCCATACGTGGGTACATGTCTGTCCACTCTTCGTTCTCACCCATAGCACCGTCTTTGAGGTTCTCAAGGGTAGAGCCAATACCGTGGATAAGTTTGAACCAGAGCTTAGCGTGCTCTTTCTCTTGTGCAGCGGTCTCCTCGAAGAGAGCTGCTATTTGCTCATAACCGTCCTTCTTTGCTTTGCTTGCATAGTAGGTGTACTTGTTGCGAGCTTTAGATTCGCCTGCGAATGCCTCCCAGAGGTTGGCTTCGGTCTTTGTGCCTTTAAGATCTTTCATATTCGTAGTTATTTAAAAGTTGTTTACATTATCGGATATTATATCGGGTGCAAAGGTAATGTTTTTTTTTGAAATGTGCAAGAAATATGCCAATTTTATAAGAAATAGATAGCGAAAGGACATCCATATTTTATAGCACCTGCCTTTTGTATACCCTTAGATTACAAACGCATTCCGCTTGGCCGTTTTTTTGTTATTTTTTTCTTTGTGCCGAAGATTGTGCCGAAGGTTGTACTGAAGGTTGTGCTGAAGGTTTATTCATTCAGACATTTTGTATCGAACAAAAAGTCAAATACTCCGATTCTTAGTACACCGTCATTGTTGTAAAATTTTCCTCCATAATCACCAGAAATGATTACCTTTCGGAAACTATCTTCTATTTTCATTAATGGACGTTGTTCTTGAGCCACTTTATCCGCATCCGACATCATATATGCAGACTGAATGTAAATACGTTGTGAGCCACGATTGATGACATAATCTACCTCTAACTTTTTATGCTTGTTTTTGCCATCTGAGCCCTTCTCCCATATCTCAACTAAACCTACATCTACAGAATAACCGCGTGAGCAGAGTTCGTTGTATAATACATTTTCCATCATATGGCTGTTCTCAATTTGTCGGAAGCCAAGAATGGCATTGCGAATACCTGGATCTTCGAAATAATACTTACTATCTGCGCCAATGTATTTGCGTCCCTTGATATTATATCGCATAGCTTCGCTAATCATAAAAGCATCCTTAAGGTGCTCTATATACTTAGATATAGTATTGGCAGATATTTTTATGTCTGAAACCGATTTGAATGTATTAGCTATCTTGGTTGGGTTGATAGTAGCCCCCATAGATGAAGCCAGCACTTGAAGTGTTTTCTCCAATCCCTCTTCATTTTGCAAGCGATCACGATCCACAATATCGCGAAAGTATATGGTATAATACATTTCTTTTAGATAGGCAATTTTCTCCTCTGCTGATGGCAGTAATGCTACAGCAGGCAATCCACCATAGGCATAGTAATCTTGCAGTGCATCGCGTTTGTCACCACCAATGCCCTCAAAATACTCTGCAAAGCTCAATGGACGCACTCGTATTTCCCATCCTCGTCCACGAAACTCAGTAATAACATCTTTGGATAGGAATTTCGCGTTTGACCCAGTTACATAAACTTCTGCATTAGAAATATGCAAGTAGGAGTTGAGTACATCTTCAAATTCAGATACTAGTTGTATCTCATCTAGCAGAATATAATATTTTTGATTATCTTTGAGTTGATTATCAATATACTCAAGCAGCATGTCTGGATTACGCAGACGTTTGTTTCTTCGGTCTTCCAAATTGATTTGGATGATATGGTCTGCTTGAATCCCCTGCTCCAACAAATAGTTTTTAAACAACTCAAATAACAGGAACGATTTACCACAACGACGAATACCAGTAATAATTTTTATCATTCCATTTCCGTCAGCAGCAATGAGCTTTTGTAAATACAAATTGCGATCAAATACCATAATTACAAAGTTTTTTGGTGATTTTTCACCGATTTACGCTGCAAAGGTAATACTTTTATTTGAAATGCGCAAGAAAATAGTAAATAAAATTACTACTTTTACAACAAAAATGATAAATACAATTATCTTATAAGGTGCTTATAGTATATACAACGCGCGGGAAGTATCGTATTTACTGGGATTTCCGCATGGGTGTGTTTTTTTGAAAAAAGTTTTCGAGTGCCGAAAAATCGCATGCGATTAATCGTTTGAGCCCATTGGCGAGATAAGACGATTGTGCTGAAAGTGAACTAACAAGAAGTCCTTGTGAGTTGCGAAATGGTGATTTAGTCGTAAGATTTATAAAATATTCCTCCAATAGGTCTTTGGTAAGTTAGGCGACCACGATAGGACATCTCTAGGACTTCTCTGGGCTTTCGGTGGCTATTAGGTTTCTCTCAAGTTCCCTGCGGGCTATGCGACCACTTCGCGACCACTGTATCATATCTATGGGCTAGTTGTGCCTTATCTATGGCTTTGGTGCTTCAAATATTTGTGTCTCTATAATAATGCTGCAAAAATCTTCGGCGTGGAAGGGGCCTTGTGCCGAAAATCGCTTGCGATTAATCATCCAAGCCCATTGGGACGAGATAAGATGATTGTGCCGAACTCAGCAGTGGTGACTATCACATAAATAATCAAATATGCACTGATTAATCTATTCTTTAAACAAATGAGAAATTCAGTCGAGCTATTTCTGCATCACTAAACGCATTAGCCTTTTGTAAGAATGATTTTGCAGTTTCAAAATCAGCACATGGGATACTTGCACTAAATTGCTGCAAACGCTTCATTACCGTAACATAAGTATCAGGGATAGCGTTGCGACTTAATTTGCGCAATACCAACAGATAATCTTCTCGATATACAGTAGGAACAATAATTCGTGCAGTATCCGTAGCACTTAGTTCGGCATTCATCATGATACGCGCGATACGACCATTACCATCTACAAAGGGGTGTACCTCACTACACAGAAACATCATGAAAATGGCACGCGCCAAAGGTGATGAGAGATTGCGATAATAGCGAAATCCATATCGTATAGTACCTTCAACTAATTCTGGTGCAACGAATACGGTATCACCTGCTTGATTAGCACGTTGCTTAAACATACCCGGTGTACAATTTTCACGTCCCTCTAACATTATACGATGGCGATAGCGAAGGATGTCTATCAATTCGTTTTCATTCTGTGGAGTAATTCGCATTTCACTGCGATTAGACAATAATTTGTATGTTCCCAAAATATCATGCGAGTCTTCTCGACGCATAGGTAGAGTAACACCCGTATCAACGATTTGTTTTGCTTCTGATATTTCAAATTGAGTACCCTCTATGTAGTTAGAAAAATAACTTTCGAAAAAAGCAAATAGTTGATATGACCTTTCATCATTGTATGTGGGTTGTAATGGCTCGAATTGGTTTGATTGCAAATAGTCATATAATTTTTCAAACAATGCGATTCGATTTTCGTCCACAGGATTACCTGCCGCTCGTGCCTTTCCTACAATTGAGGTTAAGATACTTGCTTCATGTGTGCTAAGCAATGCGGATATAAGATGATTTAGTCGTTCAAATTCGGTTTGCAGACCTAGTTGCTCTGCTGTTTCACGCGCCTTATCACGAAATGTATTCAACATATGCTCTCCTCCAGCATTCAACATCTTTTCTAATCGTTGTTCGATTTCGGTTTGCGGAATAGCCTTACTTTCTCCATCTTTTCCACGTCGTGCGGGTTGGAGCACTTCGAGCATCCATCGTTGTTCGGATGCTATGTATAAATCAAGAGCCCCCATTGGTATGTCAGTTGTTAGGGCTTTGGGACCTTCCATCACATTCAAGATTAATCCGGGATAAGTATCAATGCGTTTGGTAAATGTATATGTAATATACACGTTGCCTTGCTCCGTAGGTCGCATGGTTTGAGCACTTCGATGGCTAATGACACAACCAGGAAAGCGCCATGCTAATAATTCTAACAGATTACGGCGTAAAATACTCTCTGGCGAGTCAATCAGATTAGTTGTATAAACTTTAGAAGCCAGTTTTTTGATACGCCCTTTATCTATTAAGCGTGAAATCATCATAGTTTCTTTTGCCTCGCCAGATGCCAAAATTAATTCTTTATGCAGATTCATTTTTGTCGATTAATTTGAAAATTTCTGCAAAGGTAGTTAATTTTCGTATATTAAGCAAGTGGATTCGTGAATTTTTGTCGATTTACAATGCTTTTTCGTGTTTTTTGTAGATTATGATGCTTTTTTATTAAAATAGCCCTTGTTCAAGTTGACTGCGGGTTAGGCGATCACTTCGCGACCACTGTATCATATCTATGGGCTAGTTGTGCCCTATCTGTGGCGATTGTGTATCTAGTATTTATACCTCTATATATTATAGTAATGCCGTATCTTTGGTATTTTTGTTTTTTTGTGCCGACAATTGGAGACTTTAGAGAGGACAATGGTATATATAGCACGCGGGAAGTGTAGTGTTTACTATGTTTCTCGCGTGAGTGTATTTTTTTGAAAAAAGTTTATGAGTGCTGAAGCATTACTTTAGTTTCCACTCGCGCCATGAAGCATCTAATGATGCTAATGGAGTTACGCTGGAGTTTGAAGTTTACCATTTACTGCTAATTTCTTTCGTACTTTTTAATGATATATTCGCCTAATTCTTGCAAAGTGACATTGCCTTCGGTGTCCTGCAATTTCTTAAGTACGACTCTATACGTTTCTATTAACAAAGAAACCACATTTTAACGAAAAAAGAGAGCTGTTGTTTGAAGACAGCTCTCTTTAATTTTAAAGTTATTATCAATGTAACCATGCTATATTAGTCGTTGTGGGTTGCTGTCCCTTACCATAAGCAACTCCTACTTCACGCCATGCATTGATTGCATCTTTTTGGATTTCAACATTATCTTGATATTTTTTCATTTCGAACTTCCAATCGTCCAACACCTTTCCTTTAATTTCCATATACAAAGCCATCGCATCGTCATAGCAAGGTGCATCTGAATAAATTAAAGTTAAGTATTCACCTGCTTTTTGTGCTCCCATTGCATTTTGCTCCGCAGCCCATGCCATACGCGCAGCTGCAAGGTTTTCTTCACATTGTTGTGAATAATATGCTCTATAAATATCTAGACCGACCTGGTTCGCTTCTTCATAATACTTACAAGAAGAAGGTATCGATGCTGCAATGTACATTGCAGCTACATATTGCTTCATCTGCATTAATGTGCGAGCTTCTTTAAGCATATTTGGTGCTTCATTATCATAATATGCAATAATCTTCTCTTTACCCTCTTTAATAAAACTCTTTAGCTTATCTGAAGTTATATTTATGTGCTTTAGTGCATCCATGTATGCCTTAGCCTCAGAGTTTCCGACCCCTTTTAAATTAACAGAAGTAGAGCTAAAAACTTTCTGATTAATATTATCAGCTATATAGAATGTGAGCTCAATATTTTCCACTACTTGCATGGGAGGGCCAGCAAGGATATCCTTGCTAAGCGGTGTAGCACGCACCGTAATTAAGAATTGTGACAAATAGTCAGTGGATGCAATACCTTGTGACGAGCATAAATTTGTTAACTTATTTATCACATATGCTTTGGCTGTAGAAGGAAATGGTTCAGCCCAATCTTCCACAAATGGGAATAACGTAATACTAGCTGCGTTATTTTGAGCAAATGCACCAAATGAAAGGCATAAACTCAAACATATGATTAATGTTTTTTTCATAATATTGTTATCTATTTTTCACCTAAATATAATATACATCTTCCTAATCCCATAGGCATAACTTTCACGGGAATATTATAAGGGTCTTTCCGAAGAACTTTTCGTAATTGGCGGGCAAAGCCTTCCGCATCCATTGGCATTCCAGATTCATTATATAAAGGAATGCGAACTTGCTCATAAGATACATAATTTTCGGACATCCCCAACTTGCTGAAACGATGTTCAACAGTATTATTATACATCCAAAGATCAATAATTTCAGCGAGCTCTTCATCACCATATTCACTTTCTAGATCAATACCTGCCGCATTATCTTCAAACACACGTATTTGAAACACAATTTCTCTACCGTTGGCAAATAAATCCTCAAAGTGTGATTGTAACCTATAATTGAAATTATCAATGTTTGCCAAGACAGCTTCTCGAAGTAGTGTCGCATTCTCGGAACTAAATGTAGGTTCACTTGTTCCCGTTACACTTCCAATACTCTTCCCTGTATATGCATCTTTTCCTTCAATAATATATGTTAAAGAACGTTTCGGTCCAAGTGTATTGATTACCCAAGATATTTCCAAAATAATATCTGACTTTGCCACACGATTCAGTCGATCTAGCGGACTTTCTGCAGTTTCATTTCCATTTTTGCTCGTAATGAGATTTAATTCTGCATTTTGTTGTGCAATAATTTTGACTTGTTGTTCAAGATCCTTACAAGGGAAACCTCTTTCAGCCATCAAGTCATTAATAGTGGCTATCATTACCTTCAAATCTAAATCTTGTTGCAATGCTCTTGCATAATCTGACACAATAGTTTCCGTCCCTTGGTTATCAAAAGTTTGCACATATCCTTTTTGAAAGCACCAATTATCAGACGGAACAACCATAATAGTTGGTTTTTTTGCTTGTGAAAAAACTAGTGTTATAGAACAACATAATACTAGCAATAGGAAAAATCGCTTATTCATACTATTTAGATTTTAAGGTGATTATTTAATAATTCCATCCGCTCGTAATTTTTTTTCCAATTTTGAACGAAACACGCACACAGTAACTTCCGCCATACTTTGCACATCTGTTCTACTAAAATTAGATGTCATTACTCGTCGTTCTTTTAAACTACAATATTCTTTATATTGACCATCATCCGCAAAAAATACATTAAAATAATCTGCGTATTTTTCTTTTGCATTTACCTCCATCATCAATGGACGCAAGGATTGAATTTTACTATCTGCGGATTTGACACCTAAAAACAAGATATCATATACCGCTTGCTTCTGCGCTTCCTCAAATGCATCAACTGCATTTCTTCCTTTACCAAATGCACGAAGAGTATAACTACCATCAAGTTCAGAAGCAATTATTCGACTTTCGTAATTATAATATGGTTGTGAGCGTTTTATCCCACAAGAACAGATTATCAGCACAAATGCCAATAAACTATATACTACTTTTTTATTCATATCACTTGTCATTTAAAATCCTGAACTAAGTCCCTTTATAACACCTGCTTTTTCAAGAGTCTTTCTTAAAGCATCCTTATGCACAGTAACTACTACCCCAACCTTGTATTCTTTACCAATCTTAACAATTTCTTGAGTTCCTGCTGTCAAAACGACATACTTCAAATACTCTCCTCCTTCCTTAAAGAATTCCTGAAAGTACTCTTCAAACTCAAACTCTACGCCAGGATTACCAGCCATAGGGCGTTGTGAAACACATCCCTGGTTCCCAGAGAATCCTTTAAAAATTACTCCATGTACTGCATTTCGTTTACATTGTTCAGCTGCCACTGAAGCTTTTTTTGAATAACTCCATACCTTGACTAAATAATTTCCTTGCGACGCGTTACCAGCGCACTCCAATTCATAGCGGAAATTATTCACGTTCTTGGTTGTCTCCCTTTTTTGTGCACTAGCAGGAAAAACAATCGATAGCACACAAATAATGATTAATAACTTCTTCATAGCAAATACATTAATTTTGGTTGTTGTTTTCAACTTTTGCTTTTTTATATTTTCCTTCAATTATGAGCATTCCTGGAAGAATTTTTCCTCCTTCAGTCTTTCTAAAATGAGTTACCTCAATGTCTTGTTTAGGTCTATCTCCAGCCATATAATAACGATTGTCCCAAACTTTACCTCGTATTGGTTTAAGAGTTGCAACATGTATGTATTTGGTACGATTTGTATTTGGATTAACCACTTTTTTCACAACCTCAAATGTTGATTTTTCGTCAATTCCTTCCTTCAAGCCAATTTTGGCAGTATAGATTTCTTTACCTTTATCGTTTTCCAATACTTCGTATATTGGCGTCTTTACCTTAAAATCCTCATAAGATTTTTGTAGTGAGGCTATATTCTTGTCCAACGAGCGGGTACAAATATATTTGATATACTCACTGCGATCTACGCCCTCCTTATTAATCGATTTTTTATCTGCCTCGTATTCGTGAGCTACATATTCTACTTTGAAGGTAGATGTATCGTTTAAGAAAGCAAGTATTTTTTCAGGATCTGGGGTCGACGTGTAATACATACTATAAAATTTTCCAGCAACTTCATCATCCCAAATTAGGCGATATAGATAAGAGTGTGTACGAACATCAAAACCAGTAAAAGAATCGGCTATATCTACAACTGCATTTACCATCTGTTCTGCATAATTAGTACGTATATTGCCCTTTTTATCTGCACTTGCAACGTCCATAATACCTCCAAGCAACCCTGCTAAAACGCCGCCCACTACTTTTCCCACTTCGGCTTTTTCCTCAGTTGTAACATACGTTATATCATTAACAATTATATATGTATTTTGGATTAACTCTTCACCAGCATCTCCTAAAATATCATTTACTTCACGAGCTGATTGTTGAGCAAGAGCCACATCAATATCTGTAGCATTGTATCGTCCTCTATCTATAATTAGATTACTGTTAAAAGTCGCATCCTCGATTGTATTGCCTGAAAGTCCAAACCAACGTGCAACCAATTTCTGCCCATAATTATTATTATTTAATAGTTTTTCAATGGCGATACCATTCACTTCGACTTCTTTTGCATTAAGAACACTTCCATACTTCGCCTTATTTAAACCTTGAGGAACCTTATCATACACCTTTTGTGTTATTGTTTTTTGCTTCTTTTGGGATAAAGTGTTATGAACCATGTCTATCTCATCCCACGTTGTTTTTCCTGGTATGTAATTTATTTTTAACCGTTTGCAATATTCCTCTTTTAGATATTCCTCAAATATGGTAGTTTGCAACATATAACCTTGCTTGATTAATTCCTCATACATTGCTTGATTGATCTTTATTTGTTCTGGATTTTGGCTACGCCATGCATATGTTTCATTTTTAGTTTTCAATCCATAAAAAGTGTTGAAATCTAAAAAACGTTGAATTCCAACATGATGTTCATTGAATTTCTCTGGTACAGGCATCGTTGCAAAAACTTTTGCAATTTCACAACAAAACTCATCTTCTGGATGATAAACCATCAAAGTTGTAATAGACGAACGGTCATACTGATCTACTTTGGTGGTTGATTCTTCTGTTGATTGTGCCATACTTGCGGTGCATGCTACCAGCAATGCCATCGCTACGAATAATGCTTTTTTCATACGATTGTTATTTAAATTAGGTTAATGATTATTAAGCTATTCTATTATCTGTCACATAGACATACAAAAAACGTGGATTCCGACAGTTGTCGTTCCACGATCTGAGGCCTTCGCATTGCCTGATATTCAAGAACAACAACGCGAAGCCCACGCCGAATATAAAACTATACTCTCGTGCTACATAGTTAAGATACGCGTGTGCGCATATGCATATATGCAAATGGCGTACCAAAATAGGCACAAGAGGGATAATCTATATCCCGTAGGACATCTATCGTTGTTAAGTCCTATGAATATCTATGAAAGTTGCGAAGTTTCAGATCATTAGAACCAAACGTCAATAAACGCCTTTTTAATATGTCTGCTACCCTCCGCCAATGATGTCAGACATCCCTCGGCGCAGGTTCACGGTGCAAAGGTAGTGAATTATTTTGGATTAAGCAAGAAAAAACGCATTTTGTTGCGATTTTTAGTTTAGAGGACGAGTTGATTGTATAAAACTTTAAGAAACAAGACAATCTTTTTAAGAAGACAGTCAATCATATTAGGAAATAAATCAACCTTTTCAGGAAGGGAGACAACTTTTTTAGGAAGTCAATATTAAGAAAAGTGCTTTTTTGAAAGCAGGGAGTGAGTCGGTTTTCTCTCGGTCGTCTCTCGGTGTTCTCTCGGTAAAACCAAGCAAGGTATAAGAGAGTAAAAAAGGACAGCAATCTTAACAAAAGTACTTTTTTGAGTTTTGGAGTTCTTAGGTTCATCCTAGGTTCTTATCTCGCCCAATGGGCTCGAACGATTATTCCATCTTTGGTTCGTCCTAGGTCTTTGACACGGAGTATATATATAAGGTACAAGGGAAAGAAATCTTAAGAATTGGTAGTGTGCGCAAGCGCAGGTAGTGTCGCCTATGGCGAGGTAATGGCTCGCAAAGCGAGCAGTAATGTCGCCGTTGGCGAAGTGATGCACGCTGCGCATGAGTGGTGGCTACTGCGTAGCGGTAACTTAGGCGAAGCCGACACCACTCGCCAAAGGCGCATAACCCGTGCAAGCACGCACAACCTCACACAGTGACACAACCAACAAAAAAAAGCACAAGCCTAAAAACTTGTGCTTTTTTTGTTATTCAATACTGAACGATTTACAAGGTCTTTGCTACCTCGATTTGCTCGAAGGTCTCGATGAGGTCGCCCTCTACAATATCATTGTAGCTCTTGATGCTCAAACCGCACTCCATGTTGAGACCAGCCTCCTTAATATCATCCTTACCATGTTTGAGCGAAGAGAGTTCGCCAGTATGGATAACGATACCGTCACGGATTACGCGGCATTTGTTAGCACGCTTCGCTTTACCCTCACGCACGATACAACCTGCAATCGTTCCCACCTTGGAGATACGGAAAGTTTGCAATACCTCAAGTGTAGCAGTAACCTCTTCCTTGATTTCAGGAGAGAGCATACCAGCCATAGCTGATTTGATCTCGTTGATAGTATCGTAGATGATAGAGTAAATACGGATATCAACTTCCTCATTCTCAGCCATCTTACGCGCTGTGCTAGTAGGACGAACATTAAAGCCGACGATGATCGCATCAGAAGCAGCAGCCAAGAGGACATCGGAGTCAGAGATAGCACCCACAGCGCCGTGGATAACATTGACTTGGATATTCTCGGTAGAGAGCTTGATGAGCGAGTCTTTGAGCGCCTCCACAGAGCCGTCCACATCACCCTTAACGATGATATTAAGCTCTTTGAAGTCACCAATAGCCAGACGACGACCAATCTCGTCGAGTCCGACATGCTTCTTGGTACGGAGTGACATCTCGCGTTGGAGTTGTTCGCGCTTGTTAGCGATCTCGCGTGCCTCTTGCTCGGTAGCCATCACATTGAACTCATCACCCGCTTGAGGAGCACCATTGAGACCAAGGATAAGACATGGCTCGCCAGGAAGAGCTTGTTGGATGCGTTGTCCACGCTCGTTGAACATAGCTTTGATCTTACCATGATATACACCTGCAAGGACAATATCACCGTGATGGAGTGTACCATCTTGCACGAGGATAGTTGCTACATAACCACGCCCCTTGTCGAGCGAAGACTCGATAATAGAGCCTTTTGCACGGCGGTTAGGGTTGGCCTTGAGTTCGAGCATTTCGGCTTCGAGAAGCACTTTCTCAAGGAGTTCAAAGACACCCTCACCCTTCTTAGCAGAGATATGTTGACATTGATAAGAGCCACCCCAATCCTCTACGAGGATATTCATACCAGAGAGTTGCTCTTTGATCTTCTCAGGGTTAGCCGTTGGCTTATCGCACTTGTTAATAGCGAAGATCATAGGTACGCCCGCTGCTTGTGCGTGGTTGATAGCCTCGATGGTTTGAGGCATGACTGCATCATCGGCAGCGACAATAATAATCGCAATATCCGTTACCTTCGCACCACGGGCACGCATGGCGGTAAATGCCTCGTGACCAGGGGTATCAAGGAACGTGATGTGCTGACCATTCTTCAGCTGCACGTTGTATGCACCAATGTGCTGGGTAATACCACCTGCCTCACCCGCAATCACGTTGGCATTACGGATATGGTCGAGGAGCGATGTTTTACCGTGGTCCACGTGACCCATGACGGTCACGATTGGGCAGCGTTCGGTAATATCCTCGTCATTGATTACTTCGTCGGCATTGATTTCCTCTACCACCTCGGCAGAAACAAACTCAGTTGAGAAGCCAAACTCCTCTGCCACAAGGTTGATGGTCTCTGCGTCAAGACGTTGGTTGATACTTACCATCACGCCAAGCATCATACAGGTACCAATGACTTTGGTTACGGGCACATTCATCATCACAGCAAGATCGTTAGCAGTCACAAACTCGGTGAGTTTCAGCACCTTGCTTTGCTCTTGTTCGGCTGCACGCTCTTGTGCCATCTTCTCGCGCTCTAACTCGCGACGCTCACGTTTGTGCTTGCTGGTAGTACTCTTACCCTTGTTACCTTGTAGGCGTTGGATAGTCTCTTTGATTTGGCGTTGTACTGCCTCGTCATCGACTTCCACTTTGAATCCTTTTGCTTTGCCGTTTTTCTTTTGAGGCTTTTGATTGCGCGCATCATTAACGTCCACCTTATTTTGTTTGATACGCTCACGCTTACGTTTCTCGCCATCTTTAGGTGCATTAGCTCCGTTGCCCGCATTTCCGCCGTTATTATTGGCAGCAGGTTTGTTGGCTTTTCGTTGTTGCTCACGTGCCTCACGCTCTTTGCGTTTCTCCTCTTTTGTTTTCTTAGTAGGGTGCGTAGCGGTATTGATACTATTCAAATCAATCTTACCTACCACCTTAGGGGCATTCTTCAGCACAGGTTTGTTGAGTCGGAATACTTGTTCCTCCTCTTCTTGCTCTTCTGTCACTTCTTGCATTGCTTGCTTAGCAGCCTCTTCAGCCGCTTTACGAGCAGCTTCTTCTGCTTTTTTAGCTTCAGCAGCAGCTTTTGCCTCTGCCTCTTCTTTGGCTTTGGCTGCAGCCTTCTCAGCAGCAAGACGTGCCTCTTCTGCTTTTTGAGCTTCTTCAGCCGCCTTTCGTGCAGCCTCTTCCTCAGCTTTACGCTTTTTGTCGGTGTCTAGATCAATACTACCTACTACCTTTGGTTTTGGAAGTTCAGTAGGTATATGCTCTACTTGAGGCTTTTCTACTGCCACAGATTTAGGGATCTCGCGCTCTTGACGCTCTTGTGCCTGACGCTCTGCTTCAAGTTTCAACGCCATATCCTTGTTGAATTCTTTGGCAAGCAGTAGGTATAAGTCGTCTTCGATACGGGTATTCGGATCCGTAGCGATTTCCTTACCCTGCTTTTTACAGAATTCCACGGCGGTGGACATGCCGATGTTCAATTCTTTACAAGCTTTGATAAGTTTTATAGCCATATCGTCGGAATTGGCTTGTCGCAAAGAATCCGCTTTGCGAATTAAGGCGACCGCCATTCCTCCTCTTAACTCGAGCCCACGCGGCTCTCGTTAGTTAGCGGCTTTCGCCGCCATGGGACGGTTTCCCGCCTGTCAGGGACTTCGTGGACTTTAGAGCGAGGAGGCCCTCCATTCCGGGAGGGGGTTTATTATTTATATTCTATTAATCTTCAAATTCTGCTGCGAGGATAGCGATCACCTCATCGATAGTTTCTTCCTCGAGGTCAACACGCTTGATCAACTCTGCCTTCTCTACACCCAATACAGCCTTAGCGGTATCCAAACCAACAGCTTTGAATGCATCGAGAACCCATTGATCAATCTCATCGTTAAACTCATCCAAGTAGATATCTTCGTTATCAGCCTCATCCATCTCACGATAAACATCGATTTGATAGCCAGTAAGCATGCTAGCCAACTTGATGTTGTAGCCACCTTTACCGATAGCCAATGATACCTCTTCTGGTTGCAAGTAAACATCTACTTTCTTCTCCTCCTCATTCACAGTCATAGATGAAATTTTAGCAGGAGCCAAAGCACGTTGTACGTAGAGGTTGATATTAGAGGTATAGTGAATAACGTCAATATTCTCGTTGCGCAACTCACGTACGATACCGTGAATACGTGCACCCTTAATACCTACGCACGCGCCTACAGGATCGATGCGATCATCAAAAGACTCAACAGCTACTTTCGCACGTTCACCTGGGATACGAGCAATATTTTTGATAGCAATCAGTCCCTCGTGTACCTCTGGAACTTCTTGCTCAAACAAACGTTGTAAGAATAATGGAGAAGTACGTGAAAGGATGATTTTTGGGTTTTGATTCTTGTTATCAACTTGTACAACTACGGCACGAACTGTATCACCTTTGCGATAGAAATCACTAGGGATTTGGTTTTGCTTAGGCAAGTAGAGTTCGTTGCCTTCCTCATCAAGAAGAAGCATTTCCTTTTTCCAAACCTGGTACAACTCGCCACTTACTACTTGACCCAACATCTCGCTGTAGCGTAGGTAGAGGTTCTCCTTTTGGAGATCTAAGATACGACTCGCAAGTGTTTGACGGAGGTTAAGAATCATACGACGACCGAAGGACGCAAATTCTACTTTATCAGTAACCTCATCACCGATCTCTGCCTCATCATCGAGCTCTAGAGCCTCAGTAATACCCACTTGAGTATCAGGGTTAGCCACATCATCATCCTCCATTACAAGGCGGTTACGATAAATCTCAAGGTCGCCTTTGTCAGGGTTGATAATCACGTCATAGTTCGCATCTGTACCATACATTTTGGTAATTACATTGCGGAAAGAATCCTCCAAAACGTTAATAAACGTTTGGCGATCAATGTTTTTGAGTTCTTTGAACTCTGAGAAAATGTCAATCAGATTGACTGATTCTTGTTTTTTAGTTGCCATTCGTGTTCGGCAATCGAGTTTGCGGCTTCTGCCACATGTGTCGTATTAGGTAGTGTTGGGTAATGTTGGGTAGCGTTGTTTTTTCTAGAGAAGACCATTCTACATTATTCTACACAATACTACACTATGACTCGTTATCCTCCTTGCCGTCGGAGGTCATTTTTAATGTTTATTATTGTTATTATTCTAAAATTTCAAATCGTACTTGGTGTATTTGACTGCATCGTATGCAAAACTAAGAGTCTGAATCTCTTTTTGTTTGCGTTTCTTGCCCTCTACTTGCACCATTACCTCAGTCTCAACAGCAAAGCTATTCTCATCCACGCTCACTAGTGTGCCACGATACTTTTTACCATCAGCAGCCAGTACCTCGACATCATGTCCTAAATGCTTGTTATACTGCATTTTAGTCACAAAAGGAGCAGTAAGGCTCACGCTTCCCACCTCCAAGGCATAATCTTCTATCCCCTGTGCATCCAATTGCTCTACGAGATAGTGATTGATTTCCGCGCAAAATTCTACATCTACACCTTCCATTTTATCCACCTCTATGAGAATTTCATTTTGGCCACTTATCTTCAGAGTAATCAATTCATACCCAGTTCCTTGTAGCTTTTCTTCCAGGAGGGTTTGTATTAGCTGTTTGTCTATCATAATCCTATTTTTATAAAATTGAGGGAACCTTTTTCGGGTCCCCTCGTTCATTTCGGCTGCAAAGGTAATACTTTTTTTTGAATCTTGCAAATAATTTTGAAAAAAAGACAAACTTATCTATATTCATCGTGTGAAGGTAGCATAATCACTAACTAATAACTAATTAATCACTAATTAATCACTAACTAATAACTAATACTTAATATAATAAAAGAAGGGTTCTGATGTAATTTAGTTGAAGGATATCGCTCCTGCTCGCTGCAAGGCGGCTCACGAAATCTAAATAAATCTTAAAATAAACATTGTTTTCAACTAAATTAACAAAGATTCGAAAAGGAATGGAAAGCAAGTAGAAAGGAAATAATAAAAAATGAGGTAATGATTTGTGTAATTAAAAAAAAAGCAGTATCTTTGCAGCATATTTACAAAAATGTATATGAAACGATTGTTAAGTTTGTTGCTGATTGTATTTTTCAGCGCAGGTGTTTATGCGATTAATAAGGAAGAACTGTCGGACACATTGACAGCTTATGCGCAATCACGCGCTTATGTGGGCAAAGTGAGCGTAAACCGTATTCGAGTACGTAACCAACAAGTATTCATATATACAAACGCCACTTTGAGTCACTTATCGTTATCGCCTGCCGATATACGTGATCTACGCTTACTGGTCAGCGAGTTAGTTGTCGGTAACAATCAAGGCAAAGTGACTATTTACACCGATGGTTACGAGATTGGCGAGCTGGTAACTTCGCTATATCGTCACCGTGCTAAAAACGCACGCTACACATTGCCAGCAGGAACATCATGGGTGAGCAACACTTCGCGTACCTATGACACAGATCAAGGATTGGAAGGAAAGCATATTGCCTTGTGGGGTAGCCACGGGCAATATTTTCATCAGCCTACGGAGTCATGGCGTTGGCAAAGAGCAAAAGTATGGAGCACTGTAGAAGACTTATACACAACAAGTTACACGATGCCATTCTTAGTGCCGATGTTAGAGAATGCAGGAGCCACCGTGGTACAGCCCCGTGAGCGTGATATGCAGACTTATGAACAAGTGGTAGATAACACGGAGGCGCTTCGTAGTGGTTCGTGGGCTATCGGCGAAGGCACAGGATGGGCAACTCCCGAAGCTGCATTGCTAGAAGGAGAGAATCCTTTTGCAGAAGGTGATTATCTGACTGAAGTAGCTGGTAATAGAGAGAAAGGAGAGATTGTTTACATACCATCTTTACCAGAAGGAGATTATGCTGTATATGTGAGCTATAAAACTCTACCAACAAGTAGTAGCAAAGCGCAGTACACCGTAGTTCATAAAGGACAAACCACCACCTTCTCTGTCAATCAAAAGATGGGTGGCGGAACCTGGGTATATCTAGGCACATTCGCTTTTGATGGCGACACGACAGCGAATTATGTACGTGTAGCAAGTGCCTCGAATGGTAAAGATTTGGTGACCAGCGACGCCGTGAAGTTTGGTGGCGGTATGGGTAGTGTGGCACGCTATAAACAGCCAGATAGTTTTGAGAATGTCCCCTCCTCAAAAGACTTGCCAGAAGGTGAATCTACAGTAGATAGTTTAAAGTGGGCTGCAGAACTAGCTGCTAATCAGGCAAATGCAGTAACTAGCGGTCTACCACGTTATATTGAGGCAGCACGTTATTGGATGCAATATTCGGGTATTCCAGATAGCATTTACAACTACACCGATAGTAAGAACGATTACGTGGATGACTACGCAGCCCGCGGCATATGGGTGAACTATTTGGCGGGAGGAAGTGCTGCTAATCCAAACGAACCAGGCTTGGGTATTCCATTACACGCTAGTTTGGCATTCCATACCGATGCAGGTGTTCGCGAAGATGTGGTAGGAACACTCATTATCTATAAGGATCACGATGATGAGATGAAAAAGATTTATCCAACAGGCAAAAGTCGTATTGTGGCACGTGATCTAGCAGACTATATGCAAACGCAAATCGTGGAGGACATGCGTACGCTGTATGCACCCGAATGGACACGTCGCCATCTCAATAATTCCTCCTATGCGGAGGCACGCCATCCAAAGGTGCCAGCTGTATTGTTGGAATTGCTGTCACATCAGAATATGACTGATATGAAGTACGGCCTAGATCCTCGTGTGCGCTTCACGATTTCTCGTGCGATATACAAATCATTTTTGCGTTTTATTCATGAGCAATATGGTACCCCTTATATTGTTCAACCTCTACCTGTAAATTCCATGAAGATGGAGCGCAATTCAAACGGAAAAGCTCCGAACCAAATAACAGTCAGTTGGTTAGCGACCGATGACAAATTAGAATCAACAGCTACCCCATCCTATTACGTTGTTTACACCCGCAAAAACGATGGCGACTGGGATAATGGTGTGCGTGTGGAGAACAATACGTATCGTTTTACAGCGACTCCAGGTGTTCGCTATGATGTATGTGTAGCTGCTGGCAATGCAGGTGGTATTAGTTTTAAAAGCGAAGTTTTATCTGCTTATATAGCCCCTGAAGAGAAAGGTAATATACTGATTGTTAACGGTTTTACACGAGTGAGTGGCCCAGAATGGTGGCGCGACAGTATTTATGGCGGAATTCGTCCATCCAGTCATGCCGTGCCATATGGGAAGGGAGTAAATTATATTGGCGAAGTATACGACTTTGATAGTCGCAAAGAGTGGGTCAGCGATGACTATTGTGGTTGGGGTATGTGTCATAGCGATCATATGGATCATCCAACAGTTGGTAACACATTTGACTATCCATCTCTACACGGTAAGGCGTTGGCAGAAATGGGCTATTCCTACCTCAGCACAAGTGTAGCAGCATTGGATAGTATCGCAGATTATGATGCTGTGGATGTGATCCTTGGTAAGCAAAAGACCTATATCATGGGTAACGACACATCCTTCCATTGTATGCCAGAGAACTTGCAATATGCTTTGACAGATTACTTGCAAAGAGGTGGACGTTTGTTGATGTCAGGAGCCTATATTGCGAGCGACATGACAGAGCAGACAGACAAGGAATTTATAGAGAAACAATTGCACTATACATATCGTTGTACACACGCCTCTCTTACAGGCAAGCTTCGCGTTGAGCGTGAATTGGCACGAGGAAATTATCAGTTCCGCATATCGCCAAATGAAGATGTTATTCACACCGAAAATGCAGATGGTTTGTTCCCTGCATCTGGTGCAGTTGTAGTGGCTCGTTTCCCAGAAACAAATGTGGCAGCCGCTATCGCACACGAAAGTAGCGGAGAGAATGGTAGCAAGACCCTCTGCTGGAGTCTAATGCTAGAGAGTGCACATGATTTTAACACCCTATATAAAGAGAGTATCCACTGGTTAATGAAATGAAAAAGAAGAAAAACTTACCTCTATTAGAAAACATTGAGATCACAGGTATCGCAGCAGAAGGCAAAGCACTAACTCGCGTAGACGACATGGTGCTGTTTGTTCCTTACTGTGTGCCTGGCGATATTGTAGATATACAAGTGACTCGCAAGAAGCACTCTTTTATGGAAGGTCGTGTGGAGCGAATTGTCACCCCATCACCTATTCGTTGCGCACCACGTTGCAAACACTATGGCGAGTGCGGAGGATGCAAATGGCAGATACTTCCTTACGAAGAGCAACTTCGTTACAAACAGCAACAAATTGTAGACAACCTCACTCGAATTGGTAAAGTGGAGTTGCCAGAGATATCTCCAATCTTAGGTAGTCAAGAGATCTATGAATACCGTAATAAATTGGAATTTACATTCTCTAATCGCAAGTGGCTCAGTTGGGATGCGATTCGTGCTGCAGGAGGGTTAGAAAACGTAGATAATAGTTATGGTTTGGGTTTTCACATCCCTAACTGTTTTGATAAGGTATTGGATATTACAGAATGTCACCTGATGCCAGAGATTAATAATCGCATACGCAATGGCATACGTGAGTATGCTCGTTCATTGGGTATTACATTCTACAACGAACATACCCATGAAGGAGAACTCCGTACACTCATCTTACGTTCCAATCACAAGGGTGAGATTATGCTCATCGTAGTATGGGCTGATGAACCAGACATGCGCGTGATGGAGTATCTGCGCGACGGTTTCCCTGAGATTGTGAGTCTGCTGTATGTTGTGAATCGTAAAATGAACGACACTATCGGTGATCAAGATGTACACGTCTTCCATGGACAAGACCATATCATGGAGCAAATGGAGGATTTGCAATTCAAAGTTGGTCCTAAATCCTTCTACCAAACAAATACTTTGCAGGCTTACGAGCTCTACAAAGTAGCACGCAATTTTGCAGGTTTGACTGGCGAGGAATTGGTATTTGATCTCTATACAGGTACAGGAACAATCGCTAATTTCGTGGCACATCAGGCTAAACAAGTAATTGGTATTGAATACGTACCAGAAGCGATTGAAGATGCGAAAGTAAATGCGAATATTAATAATTTGCATAACACATTATTCTTCGCGGGCGATATGAAGGATATTCTTAATGAGGATTTCATTGCACAGTATGGCAGACCAGATGTCATAATTACCGACCCACCACGCGCGGGAATGCATGAGGATGTGATCAATACGATCCTGTTTGCAGAACCCCAACGCATTGTGTATGTAAGTTGCAACCCAGCTACTCAAGCACGCGATTTGAACATGCTAGATAGCAAGTATCGCGTGACAAAAGTGCAACCAGTGGATATGTTCCCACATACACACCATGTAGAGAATGTTGTACTACTAGAAAAAAGATAAATTTACTGCTGTGCAAACCATTTAGTGAGGTAATAATGCACATTATTTGCGTATTTCAGAAATATTCACTAACTTTGCAGCGGCTTATACAATCAGGACGAATAAACTATAAAAAATTAAAGATATGGAATTTAAGTATGCACCTATGTTTCAACTGGGAAAGGATGAAACAGAGTATTATTTATTGACCAAGGATCACGTATCTGTTGGCGAGTTTGAAGGCAAACCTATCCTCAAAATAGAGGCAGAAGGTCTAACAAAAATGGCAAATGCCGCATTCTCAGATGTAAGCTTCATGCTTCGTCGTAGTCACAACGAGCAAGTAGCAAAGATACTTCGCGATCCAGAGGCAAGTGCCAACGACAAATACGTAGCCCTTACATTCTTGCGCAATGCGGAAGTATCTTGTAAGGGTCAATTACCATTGTGCCAAGACACAGGTACAGCTATTATTCATGGTGAGAAAGGTCAACAAGTATGGACAGGTTATTGCGACGAAGAAGCATTGAGTAAAGGTGTATATTTGACTTACACAGAGCGTAATTTGCGTTATTCACAAAACGCACCGCTCAATATGTACGATGAGGTAAACACCAAGTGCAACCTGCCAGCACAAATTGATTTGGAAGCGACTGAAGGTATGGAATATCACTTCCTTTGCGTAACCAAAGGTGGTGGTTCTGCCAACAAGACTTATCTCTATCAAGAGACCAAAGCACGCATCCAAAATCCTGGCACACTCATCCCATTCCTTGTTGAGAAGATGAAGAGCCTCGGAACTGCTGCTTGTCCTCCATATCACATTGCTTTTGTCATTGGTGGTACTAGTGCAGAGAAGAACCTTCTCACTGTTAAGCTCGCATCTACACACTATTACGATAGCCTACCAACAACTGGTGATGAAACAGGTCGTGCATTCCGCGATGTAGAATTGGAAGAGCAATTATTGAAGGAGGCATATAAGATTGGCCTAGGTGCACAGTTCGGCGGTAAATATATGGCTCACGACATCCGTGTGATTCGTTTACCACGTCACGGTGCTAGTTGTCCAATCGGTTTGGGTGTAAGTTGCTCAGCTGACCGTAATATCCAGTGTAAGATCAATAAAGATGGTATTTGGATTGAGAAGATGGATAACAACCCAGCTTCTCTCATTCCTGAGGAGTTGCGCAACGCAGGTGAGGGCGATGCAGTATGCGTGGATCTCAATCAACCAATGGCTGATGTATGCAAACTTCTGAGCCAATATCCTATCGGTACCCGTTTGAGTCTGAACGGTACGATCATTGTAGGTCGCGATATTGCTCACGCTAAGATCAAAGCTCGTTTGGATGCCGGCGAGGGTATGCCAGAATATTTGAAGAATCACCCTATCTATTATGCAGGTCCAGCTAAGACTCCTGCAGGTATGCCTTGCGGTTCCATGGGCCCAACGACAGCAGGTCGCATGGATCCATACGTAGATGAGTTCCAAGATCATGGTGGAAGCATGATTATGCTAGCAAAAGGTAATCGCACATTGGATGTGACCAACGCATGTCAAAAGCATGGAGGATTCTATTTGGGTTCTATCGGTGGTCCTGCTGCTATTCTCGCACAAGAGAATATCAAGTCTATTGAGTGTGTAGAGTATCCTGAATTGGGTATGGAAGCAATTTGGAAAATTGAGGTAGAGAATTTCCCTGCTTTCATCCTTGTAGATGACAAAGGTAATGACTTTTTCAAACAACTCAAGCCTTGCGAGGGTTGTACCATCCTGAAATAAGAATATAGAACCAAGAACAGGGAATCAAAAAAATGGTGTTTTGACCTTTTACTCCTTGGTTCCTGATTCCTGTTTCAATGAATATGGCTGAAGAAAATAGAAAATTAAGTATTTGGCAACGTTTGCGGAATACGTACCGCATTAGTGTGCTTAACGAAGACACACTAGCAGAACATTGGTATCTCCACCTCAATGGGTGGGGAGCCATTGTAGTAGTAGCTATATTATTTTTGCTATCGCTGGCATTATTTTCATTGGTGATTCTTTACACACCAGTAAGACACTACCTACCTGGATATTCAGAGGACATACGTCAACAACTAGTTGTAGAATCTGCACGAATAGATTCCATGGGAACCTCTTTGGAACTACAACGTCAATACTTGAATGTGATCAAGCAAGTAGTGGCAGGAGAAGTGCAATCTGACACAGTACAGAGCCTTGACTCTATGCAAATTATTATGCGCGAACAATTGTTAGAAGCAAAAAATGAGGTAACTGCTGACTTTATTGCCCAATACGAAGCCAAAGAAAAGGACAATCTTCAGCTTTTCCATGTAACCAATATCACACCTACTATTTCATTCTTTCCTCCTACACATGGTGCTATTCTTCAATCATTTTCAGATAAAGAACAACATTATGGTGTAGCAGTTCTTGCACGCGAGAAAGAGAATGTGACTGCGGTTCTTGCTGGTAGTGTCATATACGTCAACTACGAGTTGGGTAACACATACACCATCATGCTACAACACACCAATTACTTATCCATATATCGTGGAACAGCAAAAGTGTTGAAACAAGTAGGCGACGTGGTTCAAGCAGGAGAAAGTATAGCAATCCTAGGTACAGAACCACTTTGGTTCGAACTTTGGCAAGATGGTAAAGCCATCAATCCTACAGAGGTTATCGCTTTTTAGCGATAATGCGAACTAGAAGAATAAGTAATCCATACATATCACGTTAGAACGAATGAAACAACTTGCAATATTAGGAAGTACAGGTAGCATTGGCACACAGACATTGAACGTAGTTCGTCAACATCCTGAAGAGTTTTCGGTATATGCACTAACAGCTCATCGTAGTGTAGAGACGCTGATAGAACAAGCACTGGAGTTTAATCCTGCAGTGGTATGTATTGCAGACGATCGTTACTACCCTCGTTTGCGCGATGCACTTAGTGATTTGCCTATCAAGGTTATGGCTGGCGAAAAAGCTATTGCCGAATTGGTGACACATAGGGCTATTGATGTAGTAGTGGCAGCAATGGTTGGCTACGCTGGGTTGCGACCAACTATAGAGGCCATCAAAGCCAAGAAGACGATCGCCCTTGCTAACAAAGAAACGCTCGTTGTAGCAGGTGAAATCATCTGTCGTCTAGCCGAACGATACAAAGTAAACATTTTGCCAGTAGATAGCGAACACTCCGCCATATTCCAAAGTCTTGTAGGTGAGGATATGGCAAGTGTGGAAAAATTGCTACTGACTGCTAGTGGCGGTCCATTCCGTAATTTCACGCTTGATCAAATGCAGCATGTAACGGCAGCGCAAGCGCTCCAACACCCTAATTGGGATATGGGAGCAAAAATTACCATTGACTCCGCTAGCATGATGAACAAGGGATTTGAGGTGATAGAAGCACGTTGGTTATTCAATATTCCTGTTGAAAAAATACAGGTTCTAGTGCATCCACAATCGGTAGTTCATTCGGCAGTACAGTTTATAGATGGCAGCGTGAAAGCGCAACTAGGAACGCCAGATATGCGTATGCCAATTCAATATGCGCTAACCTACCCTAAACGTTGGATGAGTGACGTACCTCGTCTCGATTTGTTCGCGACCCAATCATTGACCTTCGAAGAACCTGATTTACAGCGTTTTCCAAACCTAGCATTGGCATACGATGCAATACATAGAGGGGGTAATATACCATGTGTATTAAATGCTGCTAATGAGGTTGTAAATCAAGCTTTTCGCGAAGGTAAATGTAGTTTTTTGCAAATGTCAAATGTGATCGCAGAGACTATGCAGAAGACAACATTCATCACCGAACCTACCTATGAAGATTATGTACAAACAGATTATGCAGCTCGTCAACTAGCATTGGAGTTATTGAAAGCTTAAAATTACAAAACTTTTATATTTTTTAATAGAAATGCAGTGGTTACAACTTATACTTGCTCTTAGTATTCTCGTAGTGATTCACGAGTTAGGGCATTTTCTCTTCGCACGACTTTTCAAAGTACGCGTAGAGAAATTTTATATGTTTTTTAATCCAAAGTTCTCACTCGTTCGTGCCAAGAAGATTAATGGTAAATGGCAAATCAAATTTTTTGCTCCCAACGTAGAGCCAGCTGCCTTACCGGTATTGGACGCTATGGGTAATGAGAAAAAAGACGATAAAGGACAACCTATCTATCGTCCAATGACAGAGGACGAATTGGCAGCTTTACCAAACGACGATTGGCGTCACTATCCAGATAACACGGAATGGGGACTTGGTTGGGTTCCCTTTGGTGGTTATTGCGCTATTGCAGGTATGGTGGACGAGACAAAATCAGCTACTGATCTCCCTTCAGAGCCTCAGCCTTGGGAATTTCGTTCAAAAAACGTATGGCAACGCCTTTGCATCATTATTGGTGGTATCTTGGTGAATTTTATAGCTGCCTTGTTTATCTTTGGTATGGTACTCTTCCATTGGGGTGAAGATTCAATGCCATTATCACAAGTTCATACAGGGCTCTACTATTCCGATTTGTTGGTTAACGAAGGATTCCAGCAGAAAGATAAGATATTGGCTATCAACGGAGAAGAGCCTCAAGCGATTGGTGAGATCACACAAGCTATCATTTTAGAAGGACAACGAGATGTGCAAGTATTGCGTGGTACGGATACCCTCCACTTAATTATGTCAGAAGATTTGGGCAAACGATATATCGCTATACAAAACGAAATTGATGCTCAAGAGCGTGAAAAACAGCGAGCAGATAAATCGTATATCAAGAAGGGTTATACCCTAATATCGTATTATATGCCTTTTATTATAGACTCTATCATTCCAGGTGGAGCAGCATCTTTTGCCCACATGGAAAAAGGCGATAGCGTTGTCGGAGTGAATGAAGCTATGAACTTATGCCATGCACAAATTGTAAATGAGCTAGCGAAATATCCTTGTGACAGCGTTACTCTGCATTTCTATCGTGCAGGCGTACCTATGGAATCACGTTTGTTTATAGGAGATCAAGCCATGATCGGCGTAACTCGTGTGATGCCATGGGATTATTATACATTAGTTCATACGTCATACACCTTCTTTGAAGCTATACATGCAGGAATTCAGCATGGTTGGGATCAACTGATAATGTACGTGAAACAATTCCGTTTGGTGTTCACTAAGGAAGGAGCACAAAGTGTGGGCGGTTTTGGAGCTATTAGTAATATGTTTCCAGACATCTGGGATTGGCATTCATTCTGGTACATGACAGCATTCCTGAGTTTGATTCTAGCATTTATGAATTTCTTACCTATTCCTGCATTGGATGGAGGCTATATTTTATTCCTCTTGTGGGAAATCATTACACGCCGCAAACCTAGTGACAAATTCCTTGAGATAGCAAATACCATTGGCTTTTGGCTGTTACTACTGCTGATGATCTTTGCTAATGGTAACGATATTTTTAAAGCATTTTTCTAAAATGGATGGAGTTTTTGTTCATGAATCATCCTATGTAGATGATAATTGTTTGATAGGTAAAGGTACCAAAATTTGGCACTTTTCGCATATTATGTCGGATTGCCAAATAGGTGAGAATTGCAATATTGGTCAGAATGTAGTAGTATCTCCTAAAGTAGTTCTAGGACGCAATTGTAAGGTACAAAACAATGTGTCTATCTACACGGGGGTACGCTGTGAAGATGATGTATTCCTAGGACCAAGCATGGTATTTACTAACGTTATCAACCCTCGTTCTGCTGTAGTTCGTAGAGACGAATACAAAGATACGATCATCCACCGTGGCGCTTCTGTAGGTGCGAATGCTACGATTGTTTGTGGAAATACATTGGGTGAATATTGCTTGATTGGTGCAGGTTCTGTAATAACAAAAGATGTACCTGCATTTGCTCTGATGGTAGGTAATCCTGCTCGCAGAGTGGGCTGGGTAAGCCGCCATGGCGAAAAACTAAAATTCGACAAAGATGGTATCGCCACCTGTCCTGCTACTGGCGAAAAATATCAATTAGTCAATGATTTATGTAAAATATTATGATACAACGAATTCAAACTTTATACCTTTTATTGGTAGTCATCTTGGGCACATTATTGTGCTTCTTCTCTCCTATTCAATTTCTCATGCCAGAAGGCACAGAGTATATTTCATTAATGACCCTTGACAAATGGGCTTTAGCTACTATTACAATAGTCACACCCCTATTGGCATTCATAAATATATTCTTGTTTAAGCGCCGTCTTCTGCAAGCACGTATTAACATTATGAATGTGGTGTTGTGCTTGGGATATTATGCTTTGTTGGCACTTTACACCGCATTCATCGTAAAAGGACATGAGCCACTCAGTGAACACACGTTGGAAGGTGCTGAGTGGTATCTAACTATTTGGGCTGCTATTCCATTGGTAAATATTGTATTGATCATGATGGCAACTCGCCGTATTCTCAAAGATGAGGCTCTTGTTCGAGCAGCAGACAGATTGAGATAATCAACTGGGGCTGTGTTGCCATTCAGCAGTAATCAAAGACATATAACATAAAAAATCGCCTCAAAAAGGGCGATTTTTTATGTTATACATCATTTTTCTGTATTTTTTTACGTAATTTCTTTGTAATATCATTAGAAATGATTAACTTTGCGCACTAGATTAATTATACCTATAATTATCTTGCGAATAACATTTAATTAACTTATATTACTAACCATTAAAAAAATTTGTGTATGAAACAGAAATTTTTGAGTTTTTGCATGGCAGCTCTCATGTTAGTGGGATTGGTTGGCTGCCAACAACCAGAGCAATCCGAATTGGAGTTTGCTAATTTGCAAGACACTGCCTATGTAATTGGTTGTGTCACTTACAGCTTGGGTCAAGACACTTTGTCTGATGACTACCTCGCTGAAGTAGTAAAACCTGCAGTTGGTCGTACAGTGTATATTGACGTACCATTGTCAAGCTATACTGCTGGTGCTCAAGGTAACAAGATGTTTACAGGCGTTGTAGATTCACTAGGTAATGTGAAGATTGCTGTACCTGTAAAATCAGATGGTATTGCAGGTGCTACATTGCGCTATGAAGAATTCACTGCAGAGCGTGCTGAGTACTTGAAGATGGAGGACGGCAAGCCTGTATTCGAAGTTCGTATGAACAAGTTTGAGACTCCTGCTGCTATTGCTGCATTGCCTACATTGATGCCAGGTAGCAACAAGATTGGCGAAATTGAAGAAATGCGCTATGCCAACACCGTTATTGACATGAAAGACTACGCGGAGAAAGCAGTACTTACAGGTAAGCTTCGTTTGCCTTACGAGGTAAGCTACCAAACTGGTGCATACAAAGATGCTGCTAACTGCCACGTTGAGTTCACCATCAAGGACGGTGAGGACGTAAAAGATGGTAAGAACATTGAATACACATATGGTTGTGTAACTAATGAAGAAGGTGAGTTCGCTTTGACCTTGCCTATCAAGAACATGCGCGCAGGCTTCCACATTGTAGATGCTAAAGTCGTTCCTGTAGCAGATGCTGAGTTTGTACACTATACAGACCTCAAAGGTAACTCTGTGAAGGTAGCAGGTGCTTATAAGCTCCGTACCAACTGGGAAATTGGTTCTAACATCCTTGACGTAGCTGAGGTATTGGACGGTGTTAACTGCTCTATTGGTGTTTGCCCATTGGAGTTTATTCCTGGATACAACAATGGTATCACAGACCCAGTGACACCAGTAGCATGGCAACGTAACTTGGCTGGTTGGGTATTCGGTGAGAAACAATTTGCTCACATGACCTCTACTGCTAACCTGACAGGTTCCGTGAAACTCGCTGCTGAGACCGCATACGGTGTTGGTGCTTATACCACATCTGTACAAATCGTTACAATCCAAGGTTCTCAAGCTCCTTACGACACTGAGTTTACTGTAGTTACTACTGCTGATGGCAAATTTGAATTGGAGATCCCTGTTGAGATCGAGGGCGCAAAACCTGCTGCTACTTGGTCTGTTAATTTGGTACAACCTAACACTATTGCTTATAAGCACCACACTAGCGCTACCACTTCTTTGACACTTAAAGAAGGTGAGTACCAACATTACAAAGAGGTTCGTGGCTTGGAGGCTAACTGGAATGAATTGGGCGACCAATATTATAAATTTGCTCCTACTACCATACTCGACACATGGGTAGCAGACTTAGCAGGTTGGGTTGTAAAAGACAACTACGATAAAACCACTATAGTAACCGCTAAATTGTATGTAGCTCAAGAGAAACAATTTGCTGAAGGTGAATATAAAGGTGCTGCTGGTGAGCTCGCACGCGTAACCGTAGTATACCCAGAAGGAAATGAGACTTTTGTAGCTCCAGTACAAGCAGACGGTACAGTGACTTGGACAGTTCCTGCAAAAGACGCTAACAGCGTTTATACAGCTGATGGTATTGAGTTGGTAGAGACCGAGGTTGATGACTTTGCTCACTACACCAAAACTGCTACCAAGAAATTAGCTGGTCAATACAGTGAGAAATACAAATTCGAAACTAAAGATGCTGAGTGGAACAACAAGTGGACTATCTACTACGGATTTACTCCATCTGCTACAGTAGACACCTACCACGCAGACTTGGCTGGTTGGTTCAAGAAAGACGGCTTTGAGAAATCAGCTACAGCTAAGGGTAAAGCATACTTTGCGAAAGAGAAATCTTATGCTATCGGTGAGTATGCACCTGCAGCTAATGAGGTTGTGACCGTTACCGTTGCATATTTGGACGGTTCTGCTAATTTGCAAGTTCCTGTTAAGACTGATGGTTCATTCACAGTTGCTATCCCAGTAAAAGATACACACGACGAATTTGAACTCAGCGTTAGCGCAGGTAGCGTAGAGGTAGATGACTTCGTTCACTACAAAGATCATGGTAAAACTCAAACCCTCGCGGGTACATATCAACCACAAAGCCCGATCAAGTCTGAGGACGCTGCATGGAATGAGTTGGGTACATACTACTTCAAATTCCAACCTTCTGCAACCGTAGCAACCTATACGAACAAACTCTATGGTTGGCAAAAGTACGATGAGGAGAAATATAGTAACAAGGAAGTAGAAATCACAGGTACTATCAAGATTGCTACTGAGACAGACTTCTGGGCTGGTACATATGAGCCATATGCGAAGAAACGTGTATTGGTTCAATATACCCTTGGTACTACAAACTTCGAGTTCATCGTATTGACTGATGCTGATGGTGTATTTGCTTGCCAAGCTTACCGTGAGTTCAACGATGAGACTCCTGCTGTTTCTGCATCATTGTTTGATTCTGAAGTAAACAACTTCGTACACTACTATCACGCTTCATCTCCTAAGACAATGAAGGTAGAAGGTGAGTACGTAGCATACGTTACAGACAAAGCCGCTTCTGCAGCATGGAACAACGTAGGTACTAAGTACTACAAGTTCAACCCAGATGTAACACCACAAGATTGGCCAAGCAACACATTGGTAGGATGGTATGTTGTTCCACAAAAACAAGCTACTGCACAAGTTAAGTTGTATGCTCAAAAGGCTATTGAAAGTACCACTTCTGGTAGCCACGACGCTCAATGGGCCAACGCTGACAAGGTAAAAGCACGCGTTACCGTTAATGGTACAGTCTTTAACATGCTTGTAAAGAGCAAGAATCTCCACTTCTCATATCCTATGTCTGAAAAGATTGAAGACGGTGTTACAATGATCGCTGTAAGTGTACACCTTGAGGAGGAAGACGCGAAATTCACCCACTACCCTGATCCTGCTGAAGACAAGAAAGAAACCTTGACTGGTTCTTATAAGAGTGCGGACAACGTTAACTCTGTAGTTATAACCGCAGAGGGTACTAAGTTTGAACACAAAGTATCAGCTAAAATGCTATTCTTCGAGAACGGCTACACATTGCCTTCAGGATACACTTGGGATCTCACTGCTGAGCACGATGCTTAATTAATAAATCTTTACAAATATTTGTAATTATGAAATTCAAGAACATATTCACGATGGCTCTGTCGCTCCTAGTGGCGACAGCGGCCTTCGCTGACGGGGCTGATAAGCCTACGTTGGACCAGATGCCTAAGAAGGACTACGCTTCTAGGCTCCCTGTCAAAGGCGATATGTCGTTGGGATTTTCATTAGATCCATTTGCTACTGTAGTAGGCAATCTCTTTGGAGAAAAATACCTAACTTCAGATGAGGTAATTGGCGAGCCAGAATTATTCCAACAATTGCCAAAATCATCCATGTCTCTTGTAGCTTCATACATGCTAACTAATAATCTTTCTGTTCATGCTAACCTTGGAGTAGGTTTCAACATGCACCAAAAGAATTATTATGTTCAAGATGATGCTGCTGTTGCACTAGATGATTTGAGCAATGCAAAAGTAATCGATCAAATTAATCAAAAAGCAGTGTCTGGATGCATTTCCCTTGGTGTGGAGTATCGAGTAGGCAAAACTTTGCCAGTACAAGGTGTGTTTGGAGGTGGTATTACCTATGCTGTTGGTATGAACCAAGAAAACTACCTTTATGGCAATGCCATTACAAAGCTCAATCAAAACCCAAGTATCCATTCTGAGATGCCAGACGTTTGGAGCGTAACAAAATACTTGCCTAATGCACGTATACTGTCATACACCTCACCAGATTTCACACACTTGGCAGGAATCTATGGTACGATCGGTGCAGAATGGTTTGTGGCTCCTAAAGTGGCACTCGGTGCAAGTGTTAACTTCGGTATTTACTACGAGTTTACACCTGCATTAGCTACTGTATATGAAGGATGGAATACCTATACCGAAACTGTCACTACACACTCTGAGTTAGTAAAACCATTTAGCCATGGTCTTCACTTAGGTACTGACAATATCGGAGCGAACTTCTACATTGCATTCTATTTCGGAGCGAACTAATTGCTCAATGCAATAATCAAAAATAGACTGCCTCGCATAGGCAGTCTATTTTTTGTATTATATATTACGTTTGCTACATCAAAACAAAATATCACATAATACCAAGAAAAAAGCCGTCCTCTCGACGGCTATTTTTCCACGATATTAGTCTGTTTGATTTTTAAGGTACAAAAAAGATTGTGTCGATTTTTAAATCCGCTGCAAAGGTACTGCTTTTTTTGGACTCCCGCAATAGCATTTTATATGTTCTGCAACACCTTTTTAACCTTTTTCAACAAAAGTCTGCTATAAAACATATTTTTAAACACTGCAAACCTATATACGCTCTAACTCTATTACCTCTAAATCGCGTATTTCTGACCCATCAATCACAAACCTAAGTAACGTTTGTACAACCTGCCATCCCTGTTTACCGGCAGCACCAGGATTCATCGTCAACATCTGCCATGTGCTATCATATTGTACTTTCAGTATATGACTATGTCCACAGACAAACAACATTGGCGTCTCTTTTTTAAACATTGGGAGTAGCCATGGATTATACCTACTAGGTGATCCTCCTATGTGCGTCATCAGCACATCTACTTCTTCCACACGAAAACGATAAAACTCACTCAACGAATAGCGAACATCTCCACTATCCATATTGCCGTATACCGCACGCGTCGGCTTATATTCACGCAATTTCTGCAGAACCTCAATACTGCCTATATCGCCAGCATGCCAAATCTCATCTACATCTGCAAAATGCTCCAACACACGTTTGTCTAGATACCCATGCGTATCACTTAGCAATCCTATCCGTGTCATATCCTTATCTACTTAGCTTATCGCTTACAGATCCTATTAGAAATGAGTATACTAGCCACTATCGCTACAATAGCTACACTAAGAAAGAATACTACATCTTTCAAATCAACAACACCACGTGAGATACTACTATAGTGATCCTGCAGAACAATCCAATACAATATAAAGCACGATACTGCTCCCAAAATAAATGCCACTAACTGGCTCCTAGTCAAACTGCTACACAACAGACCTATTCCTATAAATGAAGCACTTAAAAAGCCCAAACCCATCACTGATCCCACAAATTGTCCACCATCAATATTACCTATTGGCTCTGCCATATAGAAAACAACAAAGTAGTGTACTATACAAGGGAGTAATGCCAGTACTGTGAGCACCCATGCAGCCATATACTTTCCCACAACAATCTTCCACAACAAAATAGGTTGGGCACGCAATAGCAACCATGTACCACTCTGTTGCTCTTCGGCAAACAATCGCATCGTCAAGGCAGGACACACCAACATCAATAGCCATGGTGCAATTTGAAAGAGTCCATCCACTTGAGCATATCCTGACTCTATTACGTTCCATTGTCCCGGTATAACCCATAAGAATAGACTAATAGCCAACAGGAAAAGCCCAATCACAATATACGCAATTGGTGTTGAGAAATAATATGATAATTCTTTTCTAAACATATATAATCCCTTCTCTTACCAAAGAGAATCTATTACTTCTCCACTGGTGTTTTGGGAAAAATCACCCAAAAGGCTAATGCTACCACTAATGCAAATCCAGCAAAGATATACCAACTAATTTGCCAACCCTCCCAAATAGCCATTGGACCTGCAGTTTGTACTGTCTCAGCATTAACATAGTGGTTCACAATTGCTTGTGCAGCTAATGTACCGATTGTTGCACCAAAGCCGTTAGTCATCATCACGAATAATCCTTGTGCACTAGAACGTTGGCTAGGATCAGTCTCCTGATCTACATACAACGAACCAGAGATATTAAAGAAGTCAAACGCAAAACCATAAACAATGCAGCTCAACACAAATAGGATCACACCTGGCATACCGGGATCACCAGCACCGAACAATCCGAAACGCAACACCCACGCAAACATTGCCATCAACATCACGGACTTAATACCAAAACGCTTCAAGAAGAATGGGATGAATAAGATGCACAATGCTTCGCAGATTTGTGAAATGGATATCAACATATTGGCATGTTGTACTCCAAAAGTATCAGCAAACTCTTCTATAGCTCCAAAACTCGTAATAAATGGGTTGGCATAACCATTAGTGATTTGCAAACACATACCTAATAGCATAGAGAAAATGAAGAAGACTGCCATCTTCTTTTGTTTGAACAAAGCAAATGACTCCAATCCAAGAGCCTCTACGAGCGACTTATTCTCCACTTTACCCTTCACTGGACAAGCTGGCAAAGTCAATGAATAGAGCGCGAGAACGATACTGAGTCCACCACTAACAAGGAACTGGTTAGGAGTAGCTTGGAAACCACATAAATCCACTAGCCACATCGTCACTATAAAACCTACAGTACCTAATACACGAATAGGGGGAAATGCTTTTACCGTATCCAGATTCGCTTGTGTTAACCCGGTGTATGCCACGGAGTTACTCAATGCCAATGTCGGCATAAAGAATGCTACAGAAGCTGTGTAAAGAGCAAATAATGTAGAGAAAATCACACCATCACCAGCCATCAACGCATATGTACCTGTCGCTATCATAAAGGTTCCAGCCAAAGCATGACATAGACTCAAGGCTTTCTGTGCAGGAATCCAACGATCTGCTACAATACCCATCAATGCAGGCATGAATAGGCTGACAATACCCTGGATGGAGTAAAACCATCCGATATTGGTAGCCATACCATGCGTAGCAAGGTAAGTACCCATTGAAGTTAAATACGCTCCCCAAACAGCAAATTCGAGGAAATTCATTACCGTTAAGCGAAGTTTGATATTCTTCATTGTTTTATAAAAATTGTTTATGATCTACACATCTGCTGCCACAAAGCATGCATTTTTTACTATTTCTTCATTTTCCTTAAATAAAAATCGAACACAATACTCCGTGGGGCGAGTTGAGAAACTGCATATCGATTTTTACTACCTGAAATCGGATATTTTTGCTTCATCTTTTGATATTCCCACCTAGCTTGTACAACGGACCACGCATTGGCAACTTGTTTGGTCAATAGCATCTGCAATGCCGCCAAATAATCCATAAAGAATCGTACTACCATTACCCAAAATAGGCGCGAAACGGGTAGATTCTTGCGCAACATCAACAAATTATTGCGGAAATTTAAGAATGTCTTTTTAGGATTCTCATATCCCAATGTACCACCACCTACATGATAAACGACCGATTGCGGGAGTACCACAATACGAGAAGTACCACATAACTCTACCCCATTCTGAATTCTCCAACACAGATCTATTTCCTCTTGATGTGCATAAAATCGTTCATCTAATCCACCTAATGATTTATACACGCGCGTGCGCACAAGCATACACGCACCCGAGGCCCAAAATATAGGAGCAATTGTATCATACTGCCCAGCATCTTCTTCTATATAAGACATGATTCGTCCACGACAATATGGATAACCTAATATATCCATCATTCCGCCACATGCCCCGGCATGTTCAAAACGAACATGTTTCTGTTCCCCTGCATCTACAGCTTGTTTCGAATACCACGATAATATTTTAGGTTGTGCGGCATACACTTCTGGATGTCCATCCATATATTCCAACATTCTATCCAGCCAATGTGCAGTAACCTCCACATCTGAATTTAACAACAGTGTATATTCACTTTTTACCTGCTCTATTGCACGATTATATCCACCAGCAAAACCATAGTTATTTTTAAAAGTAATCAACCGGACTGGCTGACTACGCAGATAATCCAACGAACCATCAGACGACCCATTATCGGCCACTACAATCTCAACATCTGACGATTGTGTATGCTGTAATACTATTGGCAGAAAACGGCGAAGCATCTCTTCGCCATTCCAATTCAATATTACCACACTACATTTTTTCATCAAAATCCAAAACTAAAAGCAGCTGACATCGTCAAATTCTTACCCTGGTAGAATAATGGCATATATTTATCTAGATAGTATTGCGCATTACCAATATCCTCACTTGAAATAGCATCTAATTTTTCATTATCAAATCCACGAGCATTATTGTATTCCAACGATAGCTTCAAATACATATTAGGGTGCACCTCGTAGATTCCATCCAATCGCAACACATCATTACAGAATATCGCATGATCAAATGGTTTCTGTTTTAATGTTTCTGATATACCCGCCTTCTCATTCTCCTTTTTATTGTTCTCGTTGCGATAAACACGCAAATACGCATACGAGTTATATTTTGTGTCATTAGTATAACTCATTTTGATCAACATTCCGCGCATGGGACGATATGCCAATTCTGCATATATAGACTGTGCATTGTCACCCATGTAATGTCCTAGATTATAGGAATTGCTAGCCCATGTTAAAGCATCTATCGAGTGGGTATAACATGCTATATTAGAGCGCATAAACTCTCCTTTGAGACTCAAGCCTTTGATTGGCCACCCAGACCAATTAAAACCAACTAGATAAGAAATTGGATTCCTCTCATCATTAGAGGGTTTCAGACGCTTGAGAGCAAATTCATCCACGTAAAACGAACCGTACAAATGCAAATAATCAACGAGGCGTATCGACAAAGATGCAAATACTTGAGAATTTTGATTTTGAGTAGCAATTCCCTTGGTCAATAAGTGGTCTAGCGACTTATAAAACGCAATAGGTATCAAGTAGGCGGCCTGAATATTCTGCTCTGAATAAACTATTGAATTTCCTAATGAAAACGACAATTGTTTTATAGGCGTAAAAGTAAACATATTTGCCGCCATAAATTTATTCATCGGACGATATTCCTTATCTTGCACACCAGATACGGTTGTATTCTCTAAATAGTAATATGTTGAATCCACCACATTAGACACCAACCAAGCATGGAAATAATCAAATTGGAACCACTTACAAGGTGTCAACTGCAATGAAAGCATAGGAACCGCAGGCGCTCGACCTGATAAAATGTTCGACGAATAATATGCTTCACCCCAACGGATATTCTCACGTTGAAGACTCACGCTGCCCCACCATGAATATAAACTTACGCCACCCTTTGAATCAGAGAAATCTCCGCCATAACTAGCTTCCTTGTATTGCACTCCCGAGAGTGGTAATAGCGCTGGCTGTTGTTGTGAGGCACCGTAATGTAAACGAGCACCCGCCGTACGTGATCCTGAATTATCATCTGGATAATACTCCGTACGCAACCAATTGCCACTCCATGAGTTATCGCGCAAACTCCCCCAAATGCTGAGATGCTTAGCTATATCCATTTGCAATTCTGCGCCATACCAACGATGTAGAATTGCACCTTTCTTGTTTGCGATAACGTCCGCTCCAAGAATAGGTCGAAATCGCAATTTGAACATAGAGTATTTTGTGCGATAACTAAACTGTGGATCTGCTACAGAAAGAGAAAATGTGCTATGATCTGTATATTGCACAAAATTGTCCACCATGGTATCTCGCTCTAACGCAAACTCATTCAGATAAAAAGCCAGATCTTTCTTCTGGCGTGTATTGAGTAATGTATCTGCCTGATGCACTTCAATCAACATATCCGCCACTTGTTTACGCGTATAAGGGCGAATCGCTGTTTGATGAACGATAACGCCTTCTGTTAACATTTCATCCAGAAAATCATATAATCGTACTTGAGTCATGGGTACAGGAATATTTTGTGCCATTACCAATAGCCCATACCCCCATACTAACAATATATGCAGCAATCGCTTCACAGAACCTCTAAATTCAAAATCCTTAAATTCCTTAGTTACTTCTTGCACGCTTGAAAACTATTGTATGAACAATCTTCCAGAAATACACAAAATCGGTAACGAATGTTCCTTTCTGTTCACACATAGTTAAATAACGCATCTCTGATGCTTCTATTTCCTCCAACGTCTTTGGCATATCTGCATAAAATGGTGGAAGCAAACCTGGCTTGTGACGTCTACGTTTCTCCTGCAACTCATTGCTATACAACGAGAAATAATGCTGAGAGATAGGACGAACACCCACCAACTTCATGTCACCTTTAAACCAATTAAGCAACATTGGAAGTTCATCCATCCAATACTTACGCATCAAACGACCAAGTGTCGTCACACGAATATCGTGATTAAACTTGCCACCCTCTTGCAATGAGTAACGCTCATAAATATATGCCTGCAAAAACTCACTATAAGGGTGCATCGTACGAAACTTATACACCTTAAACATCTTTCCCTTATTACCTACCCTATTGAGTTTCACCAAGATACCATACAAACGACGGGCAGTAATCTCTGGGCGGAATTGCCTGCGAGCCACTACGTAGTTCAAATCACCTTTCTTACGCTCATCAACAATCTCAAAACCACAATAGCACAAGCGACCCATAACCTCAGCCTTACTCAGCACACGGTTTTTTCCCTCCGTAATATCAAAATACAAACGAGATGTCATAAATAACTTTGGTAACACACGTTTGTAGCAGAAGAAGGCTACATAGTACAACCAACCGAATACCGGAGGATACCTATTTAATATATTGCGTTTTGTCACAGATTGTGGCTCATAACAACAGATCCAAATACCATTATCCGGCAACTTGTCATTTACCGTTGTGAACAGTTTATTTACACCTCGAATCTGATTCAGCGGCATAAAATTCACAATCACATCGAATCTATAACTTGGCAACTTTTTAATATTGTACAAGTCGGTAGAGCGCAAGGTAAATGTATTTGTGCTATACAAATCCACATTCTTTTCCACATAGCGCAAAGCTTTCTCTGGAGCAAATTCCAAAATACTCGCGCGCAATGCCTCTTTATCCGAAGCGGATATAGGTCTTGGCATATTCAGCACGCCCTGAGGAGCACGCTTAGGGGCTTCGATCGGAGCATCATCCGCATCCAAAGCATAACGATATGCGTGCTTGAACACAAGAAAGATTACCGATACAGATAACATCACTAACCACAAGGTTAGCAACACCCATATCGAAAAATGACGCCCCTCCATCCACATCATATAGCCACTCATCGCAGCAAACAGTAGGATAGAAGAGGCTAATAGACGACGAATATCTTTACCCATCTTCATATATTTAACAGGTATGTATCGATGACATAGATAGCTTGCCAACAACCACAATACTGAGAATATGGTTGCAAACAAGCTATACTTTTGGAATGGCACAGACGTTGATAATGGGAACCATGCCAAAACCACCAACACACTAATAACCAACGCAATAGCATCTGCTATCGCATATCTCCAATAGGGTCGATAGAATAGTCGTCGTAGTTTCAATGCTTATTTATTGTAGCGTTTATTCAATGCCTCCAACACTTGAGGAGTTACATCATATTGCTCAGCAGCCATCAATACATTATCTTTTGCTGAATTGCTCAAAATCAAATGATAACGACCATCGGCATTAAATTCGTTCAAGAATTTGGTCAAAGTATCTGCCAATTGGATATTCAACTTTTGGTTCTCTATCATAATATCCTCGGTCAACTTTGCCTCCAATTCTTGCAACTCTTGTTGCTTCTTTACCAAGCGTTGTTGCTCTTTTTCAGCACGCTCGCGGCTCAAGAATGCGTTATTCTCTAACTTACGTTGAAAATCTGCCATCTCACCTTGCAAGGTACGTGCTTTTGTGTTCAACTTCAAACGAGCATCCTCTTGCTTCTTCATCAATTTCTCATTTGCCTCCTGAGCGAAAACATAATTTACCAACAAGCTATCTACATTCAGATAGGCGACAGGAAGATTCTCTGCAGAAGCCGACGCTTCTGCTACTTCTACATGATCACACTTGCTTGCAAAATGCAAACCAAACAATGTAGCTACGGCAGCTACCAACAAAATGTTAATTAAAATTTGTACTTTGTTCATATCTCTTTTTAATTCAAAATTCTTAATTTGTAATTCTTAATTCATCACACCAACTCATGCACAATCAAACCAGAACGCAATTTAGGTTCAAACCAGGTTGTCTTTGGTGGCATGATATTTCCTGTATCTGCAATATCGATCAACTGCTTCATCGTTACTGGATAGAGCGCCAAAGCCATCTTCATCTCGCCACTATCAACACGGTTCTGCAATTCGCCTAAACCGCGAAGACCACCAACGAAATCAATACGTTTATCAGAGCGCAAATCCTTAATACCGAGTAACTTATCCAATATCAAGTCTGAAGAAATGGTCACATCCAACACGCCAATTGGATCGTTATCATCATATCGACCTGCCTTAGCTGTCAGCTTATACCACTGACCACCTAAATACAAGGAAAATACGTGCAATGCTTCTGGACGATAGATATCTGCACCCATCTCCTCTACCTCAAAGTCTTCCTTCAATGCCGTCAAGAATCCCTCCTCGCTCATGCCATTCAGATCCTTAACCACACGGTTATAATCCATGATATACAACTGATCATCAGGGAAGCATACTGCCAAAAAATAGTTATACTCCTCGTCACCTCTGTGATTAGGGTTCTGCAACTTCTTCTCATTTCCAACCAATGCCGCAGCTGCACTACGGTGGTGACCATCAGCAATATACATAGCTGGCATCTCTGCCACAATCTCTGTAATACGAGCTATATCATTCTTGTCATCAATCACCCAGAAAGTATGACCAAAACCATCCAAATCGGATACAAAATCATACTCTGGCTCACCAGACGCCACACGAGCCACGATCGCATCCAATTCCTCATGATGAGGATATGCAAAGAATACTGGCTCCACATTCGCATTATTCACACGAACATGCTTCATACGATCTTCCTCTTTATCACGACGGGTTAACTCATGCTTCTTTATGCGACCCTCCATATAATCTTCCACCCATGCTGCTACCACCAAACCATATTGTGTTCTGCCAGACATGGTTTGAGCATAAACATAGTATTTCTCCTCTGAATCTTGTACCAACCAACCTTTCTCACGGAACATATCAAATTGCTCACGAGCTGCTTTATACACACACTCATCATGCTCATCGGTTCCCACTTCAAAATTAATTTCTGGCTTGATAATATGGTACAATGACATCTCATTACCTGCTGCCTCAGCACGTGCCTCATCCGAACTCAACACATCGTATGGACGGCTGCTCACTTGCTTCGCCAACGCCTTAGGCGGACGAATACCACGAAATGGTTTTATTTTCATAATTATTTTTCTTTTTTAGCTGTTCCGTTCTCACTCTTATCTTGTCCCATCTGACAAGTTCCATTGAAGACTGCATTAGGCTCAACCATCAAAGTTCCTGTGCTGATCTCGCCTTTCAAATTACTCGTCGCACGCAACGCCAAGGTGTATTTCACGTCGATCTTGCCGTCCAAACGACCCATAATCTCTGCATTCTGACACTCCACGGTGCCCTTTATCAATCCATGCTCACCAATCACTAATTTACCGGAGCACTTTACATCTCCTTCTACTGTACCGTCAATACGCATATCGCTATCCGTAATCACTGTACCAATAATCTTACTTCCTGAAGTCAATGCATTATATAATGCACCTGAATTCTGTTGTGTTACTGCCATATTATTAAAGTTAAAATATTTACATCATTTCTTCTTGCTGCCTCAATGACTCACGCTTTCCTTTCATTTCAACAGGACACGCCTTTCATTTCAACAAAATCGCGCAAAGGTACAACTTTTTTTTGACATGAGCAAGAAATTATAAAAATATTTATTTTTAGACTTTTTTTTCGATTTCTTCTCGCCGCCCCACCAACAACACGAACAGACATTACCAACCACGTCCCATCACTACACCACATCCATCTACAAAACATCCACTAAATACCTACCAAGCACCTACTAAAAACACACCCAACACCTTCCAATCCTATATCAATATTTAGTGATTAGTTAGTTATTACTTAGTGATTAAGCTACTCTTATGCTGCTTTAGCCGCATGGTTTTCACCGACAATCCTCGTGGGTTTGGAGGTAGAGCGAAGGTATCGAATGCCTGATATCGCAGCGCGACAATCATTGCATGAAACTCTCGAACGCAGAGTTATTAGTTTGTAATTTAGCTACTTTTATAGAAATAGTTATCAAACAGATCACAGACAAACCACATAGACTCAACATTCAAACAAAGGTGTCTTTTTTATTTTTTATTTTTGTCCCCTTGCATATTTGCAAAATTTTCACTACCTTTGCAGACTTTTTGGGAATATGATTAAAACATTACTTACAATACTAGCGCTTGGAGTGGCAATATTACTATTGTCAGTGGGAGTTGTATTGCGCAAAGATAAGCAATTTCGTAGTCATCACATCTCTGAAAATCCACGAATGAAACAAGATCGCATACATTGCGCAACATCCCAAGATAGAGAAGCTCGAAGAAAAGACAAAAACAAAATAAAATTATAGACATGAAAGTCAAATACACCATATTATTACACGCAATCATCCTACTTTGCTTATCATCATGCAGTCTTTCTGCTCGACTCAAACGTGCAGACAGACGATATGAAATCGGTGAATATCATGCCGCTGCAGAGCAATACAAGCAAGTGTATAATAAAATCCCATCAAAAAACAAAAAAATGCGAGCATACGTAGCTTTCAATCAGGGAGAATGCTACCGTATTCTTAATAGTACAAAAGCTGCCAATTGCTACAAAAATGCAATACGCTACCAGTATAGCGACTCTATTGTTTACTTAAGATATGCACAAGTATTGCAATACCAAGGTAAATACAAAGATGCTGAAAAGCAATACGATATATACCTCCTTAACCACCCAAAAGATTATGTAGCTCTAGCAGGAAAATATGCTTGCAAACAGGTTGATACTTGGAAAAAACAACCTACACGCTACAAAATTGCACCCGCAAAAGATTTCAACGCAAAACGATGCAGCAATATGGCACCTATGTTCACTAACGAAGATGGAGATGCCATACTATTTACATCCAACAGAACAGAACGAACCAAAACCAAAAATAATAAAAATAAAACCACCAACAATTCATCTGTCACAGGTGTACCACTATTCAACATATACACTGCACGCAAAAATGCAGCAGGAAAATGGGAGGATATAGAACCATGTGAGGGATTGTTTGGTGAAAATACCGAAACATCTGAAAGCGAAGAAGAAGGAGGAGTCGGATTCCAAAAGAAAACCAGCAAAGCAGAAGCCGGAGTGGCATGTCTTTCTGCTGATGGAAGAACTATGTACTTCACATACTCTAAACCTGTCAATGGCAAAGACTTAGGAGCTAAAATATACCTATCCAACCGTGCTAGTGGAGAGTGGGGAGAAGCGCAAGAACTTCAACTATTCAAAGATAGTAGCATCACAGTAGGACACCCATCTATTAATGCAACGGGAGACACACTTTATTTTGTTAGCGATGCACCTGGAGGATATGGAGGAAAAGATATCTATATGGCCATCTCCAACGGTAGCGAATGGGAAGACATACGCAACCTTGGACCTACAATCAACACCTCGGATGATGAGTTATTCCCATACATACGAAAAGACGGACGACTATATTTCTCCTCAAAAGGGCACCCCACATACGGAGGTCTAGATATCTTCTATGCCACTCCTAAAGATACTATTTGGGAAGTCTTCAATCTTGGTACACCATTCAACTCTACAGGAGATGATTTCGGTATCACCTTTGTCGGTGACAAAGAAGAAGGATTTTTCTCTTCCAACAGAGGGCAAAAGAAAGGCTACGACCTCATCTATTCGTTCACATTACCTCAACTTGAATTTTTGGTAGAAGGTATAGTTACTGACTACAACGGAGAACACTTGGTTGACGCAACAATACGTCTAGTCGGCAATGATGGAACAAATGTGAAAACACAAATACGTCGCGATGGTACATACCGCTTGAAGCTCAATCCTGAAACGCAATATGCCATGTTGGTAAATGCACGAGGTTTCCTCAATGAGAAACAAACATTCTCTACTAGTGGATTGACTGACAGCTACACATATCAACATAATTTCGCGCTCTCACCCATATCCAAGCCTATCAAAATGAACAATATATTCTTCAAGTTTGGTAGTTGGGAACTAACGCCAGACTCAGAAGACGGACTAAATGCACTCGTCAAATTGCTCAACGACAACCCGAACATCACAATCGAGATGGCTGCACATACCGATATGATTGGCAACAACATAGATAACCAAGAACTATCATTAAAGCGTGCACAATCGGTTGTTAACTATTTGATAAAGAAAGGCATTGACAAAGAGCGTCTCACACCTGTAGGACATGGTGAGGACAAACCTGTCATCATAGATGAAGCACTAAACAAGCAATACCCATTCTTGCCAAAAGAACAAGAACTGAATGAGACGTTCATACTCACACTCAAAAAAGATCAGCAAGAAGTGTGCAATTCGCTCAACCGCCGTACCGAATTCCGTGTATTAAAAACGACATACAACCTATACTAAACAATACAAATCAATATGAAACAATATCTAGAGCTCTGCCAACGCGTTCTTAATGAAGGAACAGAAAAACATGACCGCACAGGAACAGGCACCATCTCTGTTTTTGGTCATCAAATGCGATTTAATCTAGAGGAGGGATTCCCACTTCTAACCACCAAAAAGCTCCAT
Organism: Paludibacteraceae bacterium; assembly: GCA_045614865.1. GTDB lineage: Bacteria > Bacteroidota > Bacteroidia > Bacteroidales > Paludibacteraceae > Colicola. The sequence goes on from JAZLDS010000023.1 coordinate 121,180, forward strand.
CTCAAGTCCATTATCTACGAACTTCTGTGGTTCCTTAAAGGAGATACTAACGTAAAATATCTTCAAGACCACGGCGTACGTATTTGGAACGAATGGGCTGACGAAAACGGAGAGCTCGGCCCTGTGTACGGCCACCAATGGCGCTCATGGCCTGATTATCAAGGAGGACATATTGATCAAATTGCACAACTTGTAGAGCAAATTAAAAAGAATCCTGACTCACGTCGCCATATCGTTAGTGCATGGAACGTGGCAGAAGTAAACAATATGGCACTTCCACCATGTCACACACTATTTCAATTCTACGTGGCAGATGGACGTCTATCGCTACAATTATACCAACGCTCTGCTGATATCTTCCTTGGTGTACCTTTTAATATTGCATCCTATGCCCTACTCCTCCAGATGATGGCACAGGTTACTGGATTGAAGGTAGGAGATTTTGTACACACATTTGGAGATGCACATATCTATCTCAATCACTTAGAGCAGGTTAAGTTGCAACTATCACGCGACACAAGACCATTACCAAAGATGATCATCAATCCAGAAGTAAAAGATTTGTTCGATTTCAAATTCGAAGATTTCACCCTTGTAGATTATGATCCACATCCACACATACCTGGTATCGTAGCTGTATAAAATCCACAACACTACACAATACTACACAACATACACTACCCTTCTATGCTCTCCCTTATCGTTGCTATATCCGAAAATAATGCCATAGGCAAAGCTGGCGATTTGCTGTGCTATTTACCTAACGACCTCAAACATTTCAAAGCTGTAACAACTGGTGCTACCGTGGTCATGGGGAAAAAGACATTCTTCTCCTTACCACGTCATCCACTACCCAACAGACGTAATATCGTACTCACAAGAGACCATACATTCTCATATGAGAACACAGATATTGCTCATTCCATCAGCGAATTAACAGAGATCATTGCAGAGGATGAAAATGTATTTATTATTGGTGGTGGCAATGTATACGAGCAATTCATTGAGCATGTAGAGAAAATGTATATCACACGCATACATCACACATGGGAAGATGCAGATACTTTCTTTCCAGAGATTGATCCAGCCATCTGGCAATGTGTTAGTCAAGAGCAACACGAAGTCGACGAAAGACACGATTATGCATATACATTTATGGAATATACTAGACGTTAACAAAGTTTTTTCACAAATACTTGTATATTTCAAAAAAAAAACGTACCTTTGCAGGCTGTTTGAAAAGCTAAGCAATTTCAAATTAAGAATTTAATATTAACAACATAAAAGATTTTTAAGACAATGGACAACAAGAAACGTGTTTACACCTTCGGTAATGGTAAGGCTGAGGGTAACGCATCAATGCGAGAGACATTGGGCGGTAAGGGCGCAAACTTGTCTGAGATGAACCTTGTAGGTGTTCCAGTACCTCCTGGCTTTACTATCATCACAGATGTTTGCAACGAGTACTACGAAGTAGGTCAAGAGAAGATCGTTGAGATCCTTGACAAAGAGGTTAAAGCAGCTGTAGCTCATATTGAGAGCTTGATGAATAATACTTTTGGTGATCCTAAGAACCCACTCCTCGTGAGTGTTCGTTCTGGTGCTCGTGCATCTATGCCAGGTATGATGGATACTATCTTGAACCTTGGTTTGAATGATGAAGTAGCAGCTGGTCTCGTTGAGAAAACCGGTAACCCACACTTCGTATACGATAGCTACCGCCGTTTCGTACAAATGTACGGTGACGTAGTTCTTGGTATGAAGCCAGTGAACAAAGAGGATATGGATCCATTTGAGGCAATCATCGAAGAGGTGAAAGAGATCCGTGGTGTTAAGCTAGATAAAGACTTGACCGTTGATGAGCTCAAGCTCCTCGTAGCTCGCTTCAAAACAGCTATCAAGGATCAAACTGGCCACGATTTCCCTACCAACCCAGTAGAGCAACTCTGGGGTGCCATCTGCGCAGTGTTCCGTTCTTGGATGAACGAGCGTGCTATCCTCTACCGTAAAATGGAAGGAATTCCAGATGAGTGGGGTACAGCTGTAACCGTTCAATCAATGGTATTCGGTAACATGGGCGAAACATCTGCTACTGGTGTATGCTTCAGCCGTGATGCTGCTACAGGTGAGAACCTCTTCAATGGTGAGTACCTCGTTAACGCACAAGGTGAGGACGTGGTAGCTGGTATCCGTACTCCACAACAAATTACCCTTGAGGGTAGCCGCCGTTGGGCAGCGCTCCAAGGTATTAGCGAGGAAGAGCGTGCTAGCAAGTATCCATCTATGGAAGAGGCTATGCCAGAGATCTACAAAGAGCTCGACGCTATCCAAA